>NZ_CP115671.1:304229-608458 GCF_027886425.1 Brevundimonas vesicularis
GTCGCCGAGTTGCTGAGCCCGCGCGCCCACGACAAGGGGTTGGAGATCGTCTGGTCGGTCGCCGCCGACGCGCCCGACGTGCTGGCGGACGAAGGCCGGCTGCGTCAGGTGCTTTTCAACCTGGCGGGCAACGCCGTGAAGTTCACCGAAACCGGCGGCGTGCGCATTTCGGTCGAGCGCGTCGGCGGCAGCGCGGCGCGCCCGCGTCTGGCCTTCCTGGTCGACGACACCGGCCCCGGCGTCGCGCCCGAGGCGCGCACTCGTATCTTCGAGGAATTCGGCCACGCCGACAGTTCCGACGCGGTCCGTCAGGATGGCGCCGGCCTGGGTCTGGCGGTCGTGCGCAGACTGGCCGCCGCCATGGAGGGCTCGGTGCGGGTCGAGGACCGGCCCGACGGCGCCACATCCGGCAGGGGCGCCCGCTTCCGCTTCGAGGCTGCCTTCGCCGCCGTCGCCGTGGCGCGGGACAAGCCGCTGCGAAATCATAAGGTCTCGGTGCGCTCGCCCGACCCCTTCGTCCAGTCCGCCGCCAGCGCCCAGATCGAGGCCTCTGGCGGCACGATCGCCGACCAGGCGCCGGTGACCCTGATCGATCACGCCGGCGCCTCAACGGGAAGCCTGGCCGCCCTGCCCGCCACCGGCCGTGGAATCGTCCTTCTGAAACCGTCGGAGCGCGATCTGATCGCGCGGTATCGGTCCGCCGGCTTCCACGGCTATCTGATCAAGCCCCTGCGTCGCGCCTCCCTGGCCGAACGGGTCCTAGCGGCCATCGGCGCCGAGACGGGCGACAGAAGCGCCGCTCCCGTCGCGGCCCATGTCGAGGACGACCGCGTCGCACCCGTGCAGTTCGCGGGCATTCGCGTGCTGTTGGCCGAAGACAATCCGGTCGGCGCGCTTCTGGCCCGCACCCTGCTGCGTCGCGAAGGCTGCACCGTCGAGACCGCCGCCACCGGCGACGAGGCCGTCGCGGCCCTCAAGCGTGCGCGCTACGACGTGGTCTTCATGGACATGCGGATGCCCGGCATGGACGGCCCCGCCGCCGCCCGCGCCATCCGCGCGGCGGGCGACACGACGCCGATCCTCGCCTTGACCGCCAATGCCTTCGCCGAGGACCGACGCGCCTGCCTGGAAGCCGGCATGGACGATCATATCGTCAAGCCGCTGGACGCCGAAGCCCTGCGCGCCGCGCTCGCCCGCTGGACGAAGCGCGACATCCGCGCCAAGGTCGGCTGAGTTACAGGCGCCCGCGTTTCCGGCCGCCGCGCCGGAGCCGTGCATGACCGACCAAGCCCATCCCCCCGCCAACGGCAAGCCCGCCGGCCGTTTCGGCGGCCTCGCCGTCTATGGCGAGCGGCGCGTCTTCATCATGCTGTTGCTGGGTTTCTCGGCGGGCCTGCCGAACCTGCTGATCTTCGACACCTTGTCCGCCTGGCTTCGCGAAAGCGGCCAGACGCTGGAAGTGATCGGCTTCTTCGCCCTGGCCACCCTGTCCTATTCGCTGAAGTTCGTCTGGGCGCCGCTGATCGACCGGACGTCCGTGCCCGGACTGACGCGACTGTTGGGTCATCGCCGCGCCTGGATGCTGGTGACGCAGGCCGTGATCGTGTTCGGCCTGTGGTCGATCTCGACGCTGAACCCCGCCAACGCCCTGATCGCGGTGGCTGGATTCGCCGCCCTGGTCGGCTTCTTCGGCGCGACGCAGGACATCGTCATCGACGCCTGGCGCATCGAGGCCGCCGACGACAGCCGGCACGGCGCAATGGCCGCTGCTTATCAGATGGGCTACCGGGTCGCCATGATCGTCGCGGGCGCCGTGCCGCTGGTCCTGGCTGATCTTTATAACTGGAACCTGTCCTACGCCGTGATGGCCGCTCTGATGGGCTTCGGCATCGCCGGCGTTCTGTTCGCCCCGCGGGAAAAGGCTCATTCCATCCGCGCCATCCCGGTCGGTGACGTGCCGTCTCGCCCTGGCTTCGAGGTGATCGAATGGGTCGTGCGCCTGGCAATTATCGGTGTGGCGGCGGTGGTGCTGGGGTCGGGCCTGACCGGCCAGTCGGGCCCGCTGAATGCGCTGTTTGGATTGTTCGGCCTGGGCGCGGACGGCAAGGCGGCTGTGGCGGCGGCCCTCTCGGCCAAGCCCGAGGGCGTCTATCTGCAGGTCGGTCTGGTCTTCCTTGGCCTGGCGGTAATGGTGCTGGCGTGTTGGCCCGTGCCCGGGGTCAAGACCCGGCCCGGAGCCTATCTGGCAGGGTCGTTCGGCGAACCCGTAGTGGACTTTTACAAGCGGTTCGCGGGGGTCGCCACGCTGATCCTGGCGCTGATCTGCGTCTATCGCCTGGCGGATTTCGTGCTGAACATCATGAACCCCTTCTATCTGGATCTTGGGTTCTCCAAGACCGAACTGGCCGAGGTGCGAAAGGTGTTTGGCGTGGTCATGACCACCCTGGGCGTCTTCGTCGGCGGCTGGTCGGTGGCCAAGCTGGGCCTGATCCGCACCATGGTGATCGGCGCCTTCATGAGCCCGGTGTCGAACCTGGTCTTCGCTTGGCTGGCGACCCAGGGCCCCAGCATCCCGGCCCTGACCGTCGCCATCGGGGTGGACAATGTCGCCACAGGCTACGCCGGCACAGCCCTGATCGCCTATATGTCCAGCCTGACGTCGATTGGTTTCACCGCGACGCAATACGCCCTTTTCAGTTCGCTCTATGCGCTCCCGGGCAAGCTTATCGCATCGCAGTCTGGCCGGATCGTCGAGGCGTCGGCGCGGGCTGCGGAGGGGACAGGACCGTTCGCCGGTCTGCGGCCGCTGTTCGCGCGATTGCCCGAAGGGTCCTTGGCGGCGGGAGCGGCGACCAGCGGCGTGACGCCGGCGGCGCTGGGCGCGGGGTACGTCGTCTTCTTCCTCTATTCGACGATCATCGGCATTTTCGCCATCGTTCTGGCCTTCATCGTGGCCAGCAAGCAGACCGCCTTGCAGGCGCGCCAGAAGGCCGCGTTGGAAGAGGAGGCTGCGATCGCGGCGACCGAAGGCCAGCCGTCCTGAGGCTTCAGCGCTTCAGGAAACCGCCGATCATGTCGCCCAGGCTCCCCGGCAGTTTGCCAAGCAGGTCGTCGGCGCCGTCGATCTGACCGCCAGGGGTCAGGCGGTCGATGGCTTCGGGCAGAAGACCGGCCAGGGTCTCGCCAGCCTGTTCGGGGGTCACGCCCATCTTGGCGGCGATGTCGGCGATGGGGCCGTGGCCGAGGACGGCCGTGATCTGCTCGGGCGAAATGTTGGCGTTTGGCCCCGTGCCGACCCAGGAGCCGATGACATCGCCTAGGCCCGCCTGACCGAACTTTTCCGCCAGGCCGCCGACGCCGCCCTGCCCCTTGAGCAGGTCGCTCAGACCGCCTGCGGCGTCGTCGCCGAGACCCTTCACCACATTGTCCAGAAAGCCCATCGCCGTCTCCCGAATGATGGCGCACCGTAACACCGTCATGCGACGGATACGAGAAAGGCCCGCCGGGATCCGGCGGGCCTTTCCAACATCGGCTTTCGAAAAGCCTTAGTTCTTGGCGTCGTTCGCGCCTTGCGTGACGGCCGAACCGGCGGCCGAGACGTCGCGGCCGGCGCCGGCGATGGTGTTGCAGGCCGACACGGCCAGAGCGGCGGCGACGATGGACAGGGTGATGATCTTGCGCATGGTGTGAACCCTTGTTGGTATGGTCAAGTTTCGTCGAAACGCCGACCCTGGGCTTGGGTTGCATCAAGCGACGCCGTATCGAAAATTTTGCTTTCGACGTGTCCGATCGCCGCAACGGCGGGGGCATTGATCCCTTGCGCCGCGCGCACGCGGCCCCGAAGGTGCGCCCCTGTTTCACGAGGGGTTGTTCATGCGTCGTCTTCTGATCTCGTCCGCCGCCATGATGGCGGTGCTGTCCGCCGCGCCCGCGCTGGCGCAAACCTCCGCCCCCGCACAGACAGCCGCGGCCGAAAGCGAGGACGCGCGGCTGAACGCCTTCTTTGAGCAGGCCTTCCAGGCGCGGATCGCGCTGAGCCCGCAGCAGATGACGTCGCTGGGCATCAAGACCGACTACGACAAGCTGGACGATGTGTCGGACGCCGCCGCCGACCGTGCCCTGGCGCTTCAGGAGGCGCAGCTGGCGCAGATGAAGGCCCAGTTCGATCCGCAGAAGCTGGGACCGCAGGCAGCGCTGTCGTGGCGGATGTTCGAATATGGAGTCCAGCAGGCGCGGCGGTCGAACCAGTGGCGAGACTGGGGCTTTCAGTTCGCCGCAAACGGCAATCCGACCACCAGCCTGCCGGTCTTTCTGATCAACAACCACCGGGTCTCCAGCGTGGCCGACGCCGAGGCCTATGTCGCGCGGATCAAGGCCGCCGAGACGCAGATGGATCAGGTGGCCGAGGAGTTGCGTCAGCGCGCGGTGGCGGGCGTCGTCTCGCCGCGCTTCGTCTTCGTCCCGTCCATCGCCAACACCCGCAACGTCATCACCGGCGCGCCGTTCGACGATGGGGCGGACAATCCGGTTTGGGCCGATTTCAACAAGAAGGTCGCAGCCCTGGAGGCCAATCAGGCGACGAAGGATCGGCTGCTGTCGGAAGCCCGCGCCGCCCTGACCGGCCCCTACAAGGCCGGGTTCGAGACCGTGCTGACGGCGCTGGCCGAGGTGCAGCCCAAGGCTGACAGCGATGCGGGCGTGTGGCGCCTGCCGCAGGGTGAGGCCTATTACAACGCCCGGCTCCAGCTCTCGACCACCACCGACCTGACCGCCGACCAGATCCATCAGATCGGTCTGGCCGAGGTCGCCCGAATCCAGGCCGAGATGGAGACCATCAAGACCCAGGTCGGCTTCACCGGCTCGCTGCAGGCGTTCTTCACCTTCCTGAAGACGGATTCTCGGTTCCAGTATCCGAACACGCCCGAGGGCAAAGAACAGTATCTGACCGACGCGCGCGGCTTCATCGAACAGGTGATGGCGGCGGCGCCGCAGTGGTTCTCGACCCTGCCCAAGGCGGCGCTGGAGGTGCGGGCGGTGGAGCCGTTCCGCGAGGCGACGGCCTCGATCGCCTTCTATAACTCGCCCGCGCCGGACGGGTCGCGACCGGGCATCTACTACGTCAATCTGTCGGACATGACCCAGGTGCTGAAGCCCCAGATCGAGGGCATCAGCTATCACGAGGGCGCGCCGGGCCACCACTTCCAGATCGCCTATGCGCAGGAGATCGAGGGCCTGCCACGCTTCCGCCGCTTCGGCGGTTACGGCGCCTATGCGGAAGGGTGGGGGCTGTACGCCGAACAGTTGGGCAAGGAGATGGGCTTCTATCAGGACCCCTATTCCGATTTCGGCCGGCTCTCGACCGAGCTGTGGCGCGCTGTGCGTCTGGTGACCGACACCGGCCTGCACGCCAAGCGCTGGAGCCGCGAACAGGCAATGGACTATTTCCGCCAGAACTCCCTGCTGTCCGAGCGCGACATCGAAAAGGAAGTCGAGCGCTACATCACCAACCCCGGCCAGGCGACCAGCTACAAGATCGGCGAGCTGAAGATCGAGGAACTGCGCGACCGGGCCAGGACGGCGTTGGGCGACCGTTTCGACATCAAGGACTTCCACGCGGTCGTATTGGGCTCTGGCTCGGTGCCGTTGGACGTGCTGGAGGATCAGGTGGACGGCTGGATCGCGGCGGGCGGCGGGGCGCCGACAACCTGACCCGGCTCGCCTTTCCGGCCACGGAGCGGTAAAGGGCGCGCGCCATGCCCTTTACCGCGACCGTTCTGACCATGTTTCCCGAAGCCTTTCCGGGCCCGCTCGGCGTGTCGCTGATCGGCACGGCCTGGCGCGAGAAGCGCCTGTGGAGCCTGGAAACGGTTGACATTCGCGCCTTTTCCACAGATACGCGCGGCTTCCTGGACGACACCCCTGCGGGTGGCGGCCCGGGAGCTGTGCTGAAGGCGGACGTGGTGGCCCGGGCGGTGGATAGCCTACCGGGACCGAAGCGGCCGCTTTTGTACATGAGCGCCAGGGGTCGACCCCTGACCCAGGCGCGCGTCAAGGAATGGGCGAAAGCCGACGGGATCGTCGTGCTGTGCGGCCGTTTCGAGGGGGTGGATCAGCGGGTGCTGGACGCACGCGGGTTCGAGGAGGTCTCGGTCGGAGACGCGGTTCTCGCCGGCGGCGAGGCGGCGGCGATGGTCGCGATCGAGGCGTGCGTAAGACTGATCCCCGGCGTGCTCGGCTCAGGCGACAGCCTGTCGTCCGAAAGCTTCGAGGATGGGCTTTTGGAACACCCGCAGTACACGCGACCGCGGACGTTCGAGGGGCTTGAGATACCCGAGGTGCTGCTGTCGGGCGATCACAAGAAGATCGCGGGATGGCGCGAGGCGCAGCGGGAGACGACTACGCGGGAGCGGCGGCCGGACCTCTGGCAGGCGCATCTCGCCAACTCACAGCTAAAGGGCGCAAAGCCCGAGGAGAAATGACATGAACATCGTTCAACAGCTGGACGCCGAAGAAAAAGCCCGCGTCCTGGGCGAACGCAAAATCCCGGAATTCCAGCCCGGCGACACCCTGCGCGTCAACGTGAAGATCAAGGAAGGCGAGCGCGAACGCGTTCAGGCCTTCGAAGGCGTCTGCATCGCCCGCGACGGCGGCGGCATCAGCGAAACCTTCACGGTCCGCAAGATCTCGTTCGGCGAAGGCGTCGAGCGCCGCTTCCCCATCCTGTCGCCGAACATCGAGTCGATCGAAGTGAAGCGCCGCGGCGTCGTGCGGCGCGCCAAGCTCTATTACCTGCGCGACCGTCGCGGCAAGTCGGCCCGTATCGCCGAGCGCCAGACGGTTCGTCCCGCCAAGGGCGTCGTCGTTCCGGAAACCGGTTCGGCCGCCAAGACCGAAGAAGCCTAGTTTCAGGTTAGATGATCAAATGACGAAGGCCCCGGCGGTGACGCCGGGGCGTTTTTCTATTCCGTCAGTCCGGGATTACTGCGGGAACAAGGGGTTGTCCGCGTCGCGCTGGCCTTCAAGGCTGTGTTTCAGAGCCTCCATCTGCTCATGCTCGGTCTTCACCGCTGCATAGGCCCGCCGGATCGTCTCGCGCGTGGTGGCGGAAATGCCCGTGTCTTCCAGCGCCTTTTCATATTTGTTGGCGATGAACCCCTCGCCCGAGTTGATCGAGCCGACGACGGAATCGTCGTTACGCAGCAGGGCGTGTTTCACATCCAGAAACGCGCGGTGCGCCTTGGCCAGAATCGATCCATCGGACTCCGGATCGCCACCCAGACCGCGCACGGCGGCCGACAGGTCGTCGACGACCTGTTGGCGTTCGCTGCTGCGGCGCTCGAACAGGGTGCGGTAGTGCGGGTCTTGCGTCTGTTCGGCGGCTTCGCGATAGCCGTCCGCGCTGTCCAGCGTCGTTTCGATCAGGCCGTTCAGAACCTTGATGTCGTGGGCGTTGGGGTTGCTCATCTCGTCCATTCCTTCCGCTGTTGCGGTCAAACGGCGAAATGACCCGGCGCGGCGAAGGTTGCCGCCTGCGACATCAAAGTTTGGTGCGGAGCGACCACAGCTCGGGGAAGCAGCGCTTGGTCAGCGTCGAGGCCAGATAGGCCGCGCCTTCCGTTCCGCCCGTGCCGCGACGCCGACCGATGATGCGTTCGACCGTGACGACATGCTTGTGCCGCCAGGTCAGCAGGGCGTCGTCCAGATCGACCAGCTTCTCGGCCAACTGATACAGGACCCACCACCGTTCCGTGTCGCGATAGACCTCCAGCCAGGCCGCCTCGACGGCTTCGGAGGGCGCATAGGGTTGGGTCACGTCGCGGTTCAGCACCTCGGCGGGCACCGGCAGACCGGCCTTGGCCAGTTGAGCCAGGGCGTCATCGTAAAGGCTTGGCGCGGCGATGGCGGCCTGAAGCGCGGCCAGGGCCTCGGGGCGGTCTTCGTGGAACTTCAGGAAGCTGGCGTCCTTCAGGCCCAGCATGGCTTCGAAACGTCGGAACTGGTCGCTCTGGAAGCCGGACGATGACCCCAACGACCCTCGGAACCGCAGATAGTCCGACGGCGTCATCGTCGACAGAATGTCCCAGCTGTGGGTCATCACCGCCTGGATACGGCTGACGCGCGCAAGGCTCTTGTAGGCCGGGACCAGGTCACCCGCGCGCACCATCGACTGGGCCAGGGCCGTCTCATGCAGGATCTGCTTGAGCCACAGTTCCTTGGTCTGATGGATGACGACGAACAGCATCTCGTCGTGCTGGTCCGACAGCGGGTGCTGGGTCGAAAGCAGGTCGTCCAACGCCAGATAGCCGGCGTAGGTGATGTCGCTGGATTGGGTCATGCCCGCCTATCGCCCGCGATGGCGAGCGGTGCAAGCTTGGCGCCGGCCCTTAATGCTGGCCTTGGGCCGAGACGTTGGCGGCGATCTGACGGCCGGCGTCGAAGGCGTCGCGGGCGCCTTTGTAGATGAAGCCGTAGGTCGGATAGACCGTCGTGCCCAGATCGTTGATCGGATTGTACCAGACCTTGACCTGCGACCAGTCGTTGGAGGGCGAGACGTCGACGACGGTGACGTTCTCTTCGACCTTGCCGCGGCTGCCGCCCCAGTTGGCGTGGGTCACGCGCACGACGCGGTCAGTCAGGATGTCGGAGACGACGGCGACGTGGCCCCGGCTCATGCGACCCTCGGGGCGGAAGACCAGAACCGAGCCGGTTTCCGGGGCCTTGCCGGTGCGGAAGTTGGCGGCGGCTTGGCGCCACCAGGTCCAGGCGTCGCCGAAGATGTTGATGCCGGAGAACATGCGCGCAAAAGTCACGCACTGCCAGTAGGGCTCATCAGCCTTTGCGGTGGAGGGGACGGCGCCCAGCGCAAAAAAACCGAGGGTCGCCGCAACCGCGGCGGCTTTGAGCCGTTTTGACATGCTTGGGGTATCCCGACCCGCCTTTGGAAGCGCCCTTTAGGCCACGGGATCACGCCCTGTCGCAAGTTGTTTCGGCATATCGCCGTGCTTCATATTTCCTTCTGAAACCTTGTTGTGACGCTTGGCGCGCTTGTCGGCCATGTCCCTGAGAGCCTTGCGCGCCGGGCGTTCGACGAGATGATAGGAGACAGCCGCGACAACAGGCAGAAGAGCCAGGATCGCCAACCACACGAAAATTTGAAGCTGCTTGTCGGGCGCGTCGAACAGTTTGGCGGCCAGACCGACCGCCAGAAGCTTCCACGGCACACAGACCATATAGACCGAATAGCTGATCTCGCCGAGGTAGACGGCAGGCTTTGACGCCAGCCATCCGGCGCGCGCGTTGGGCAGCGAAGCCAGCGACAGGATCAGGGCGCCGGCCGGCAGAACCGTGACGCCGTCCCATAGTCCGAGCGCGGCGCTGAGCACCATCAGGCCGAACGAGACGGCAGCGCACAGCCACGGCGCCTTCAACGGCGCGCGGCGATAAACGAGATAGAGGGCGCAGCCCAGGGCGAAGCACGGCACGATCCTGAGCGCGCCCCAGCGGATCGTCGCCTCGGTCAAGGCGAAGCCGGCCAGTTGCTCGAACGCGAAATAGAGGATGACGAGGAAGGCCGCAGCCCCGACCACCGCCGCGATCGGCCGATGACGCAGGCGCCAGAATACGAAGGCGAACAGCGGGAAGCAGAGATAGGCGAACCACTCCGCAGAGATGGACCACGACGGATGGTTCCAGCCCGCAACCGGCGCCAGCCCCCAGGCGTGAACCATGAAAAGGTTGGCGGGCAGCGACGCCCAACTCAGCACATTGGCGTCCACGCTCATACCGGCGAACAGGGCGGCGGCCGCCAGCAGCCCCACGCCGATCAGGGTGGCGATATGCAGCGGATAGACGCGCGCGATCCGCGCCCACAGGAAGCCGCGATACGAGAACCGCTTCTCGCCCGCCGCCGCCAGATAGACGTGGCTGAGGATGAAGCCGGACAGGACGAAAAACAGCTCGACCCCCAGATAGCCCTTGGCGACCAGGCCCGACTGACCCGCGCCCGCAAGGTTTTCCCAGAAGCTGTAGACGGCGACCCACATGGCCGCGCCGAAGCGCAGGGCGGTGATGGGGCGAAGATCGGCGGGCGTCTGGACGGGGGTCATGGTCTCACCTTGGCACGTCAGCCTTTTCGAACCGTGAAGGCCCGCAAAGGTTGTGCCCGTGCGGCCTTATCCCGCCCACACGCCATGGAAGCCGGCCGGCAGGGCCACGTCCGCCTGCCAGGTCGCAACCGGGCCGTCCTCGATCCGCGCCACGTCGAAGACGTGCAGTTCGGTGCGCCCGTCCTTCAGATTGACCGAGGGTCCGACCAGCCAGGCGTCCCGTTCCGCCGTCGCGCTGGGCTTGGGCACGAATACCGCCTCCTCGACCACCTGATGCACGCCGAGTTCGAAGGCGTGCGAGCGACCGCTGTCCCAGTCGTGGACCGCCAGTCCCGTCGGTAAGGGCCGGCCGCGAGTCTCGCCGGAGGTATGGGCGGTCAGGCTGCGCTTCAGCCCCGCACGACGCGGGTCCGCTTTCGGGAATTCGCCCACGACATCGCTATAGGCCATGTCGGCGCGGCCATCTGGACGCAGGGTGATCAAAGCCAGTTTCGCCGGATCGCCCGGAACGACCCCATACCCATCCACCAGAACCCGCGCGCCATCGACCGCGAAGCGCGGATCGCCACTGGCGGCGACATCGAAGCGGATCGTGCCGTCGCGCTCGGCCCAGGCGTCACCTAGGTGGAAATGGAAGAAGCTCGGCAACTCATACAGGCGGCGCTTCGACAGGTCGTCCTTGTCCAACACCAGGACCTGCGTCCCCATCTCCGGCCGCCAGGCCAGGCCTGCGGTCACCGGCATGGTGTGGGTCGCGAACACCCAGGGCTGGAGCACCAGGATCACGTGCCGGTCGGTGGCGGTGAAGTCGTGCATATAGCTGGCGCACGGCAGGGACACGATCTGGGCGTCGTTCAGGCTGCGGTCGGGGTTCAGACGCCAGATCACTGCGCGGTTTCCGGCCAGGCCGACATTCCAAATCGACCCATCGGGCGCATAGCGCGGGTGGGCCTGGAACGGCATGCCTTTCAGGTCGTCGCGCAGGGTGACGAAGCCTTGCGTCGATAGGTCTGAGGCCGACAGAGCCAGAGGCGATCCCCCTTCCCACAGCGCCCAGACCTGATCGCCGGCGACCATGACGGCGGTATTGGCGGCGTTGGCGTCGTCGTTCGAGCCGATGCGGGCGCGCGCGTCGCCCTTAGTGCCGAAGCCCGGCGTGACCACGGCGCCCAGTTCCGTTTCGGTGCGACGCTTGGGCGTGTCGGCGAACCGCGCCTCCAGCGTCGCCTGGCCGTCCTGAATGCGGAAGGTGCGCATCATGCCGTCGCCGTCGAACCAGTGGGTCGCCGACCCGCCCGGCCGCCGGAACTTGGCCGGTCCGTTGCGATAAAGCGCGCCCTGCAGCCCGGTCGGCGCCCGGCCGTGGACCAAGCGCATCGTCCGGCGCGCGATGTCACCTTCGACGTCCTGGGTCGCCAGCGCCCAGTCGGCCTTCGTCGCGGCGACGGCGTCTAGGGCGGCGGCGGCGCGCACCATTTCGGGCGTGGCCACGGCGGCCGAGAGGGCGGCGGCGCCCATTAGGAAGGAACGGCGTGAGGGGATCATGATCGAACTCCGGCTTTCGTCGCTTACTTCAGGTCGATCGACTGGGTCGTCGCGCCGGCGGCGGCGAACTTGGCGCGTTCCCAAGACGCTGGTCCCATATTGCCGACAGCGTTGTTGGAGAAAGCGAAAGGCTCGACCGGCATGCCGAAGGGATTGGTGTTCATTTTCCCGTCGCCGTTTAGGTCGTGGAAGGCGCGCACCGCATAGTCGCCGTCGGGCAGGCCGTCGAAGGTGACGCTGGTCTGGCCGGCGTCGGCATTCAGCATGGCGACCTGGGCCGGCTGACCCTCGCCGCCATAGTTGGCCTCGCTGTTGAAGACGGCGACCATGATCTGGCCTTGGGGCGCCGCGCTCGGGAAGGCGACGGTCAGGTCGGCGGCGAAGGCGGGCGCGGCTGTCAGGGCGGCGGCGAGAGCGAGAACGGGAGCGATGGCGGCGACAGTCTTCATGACGGCGTATCCTGTGTCGGTGAGAGGACCGACGACGACCGGCCCTCAATGACCGGACCGTGCCGTCGTCCCCTGCCCTTCACCACCGCGCTTGCGGCGATGAACGGCCGCCGTTCGCGAATGCACAGCCAGGGGCGTTGGCGAAGCGCGAACGAACACTTCGAACGCATCGTGTCCGTGCCTCAAAAGAAAAGGCCCGGAACCTAAGTTCCGGGCCTTGGTCTCTTCGTGCTCGCGACGAGGTACTAGTCCAGCGTGCGCTTGATCTCTTCGACCGTGAAGCACTCGATATAGTCGCCTTCCTTGATGTCCTGGAAGCCCTGGAACTGCATGCCGCATTCCTGGCCGGCCGTGACCTCGTTGACCTCGTCCTTGAAGCGCTTGAGCGTGTTGAGCGTGCCCAACTCCAGCACCACGACGTCGTCGCGGATGATGCGGACGCGCGCGCCCTTGCGGACCACGCCTTCCGACACCCGGCAACCGGCGATCTTGCCGATCTTGGAGATGTCGAACACCTGAAGGACAGCGGCGTTGCCCAGGAAGGTTTCGCGTTGCAACGGCGCCAGCATGCCGGACAGCACGCCTTTGATGTCGTCCAGCAGGTCGTAGATGATCGAATAGTAGCGGATCTCGACGCCTTCGCGCTCGGCCAGATCGCGCGCCTGTTTCGAAGCCCGGACGTTGAAGCCGAGGATCGGCGCGCCGGCCGACTTGGCCAGGTTGACGTCGCTCTCGGTGATGCCGCCGGCGCCGGAATAGACCGTGCGGGCGCGCACCTCGTCGGTGCTCATCTTGTCCAGCGAACCCATGATGGCTTCGGCCGAACCCTGCACGTCCGCCTTGATGACAACCGGCAGTTCCGAGGCCTTCTTGGAGCCCAGCTTGGCCATCATATCGACCAGCGAGACCGAGCCGCCCGAAACCTGGGCCTTCTCGCGCTTCACCCGCTGACGGTATTCGGTCAGCTCGCGAGCGCGGGCCTCGGAATCCACCACGGCGAAGACATCGCCGGGCGACGGCGCCTCGTCCAGGCCGAGGATCTCGACCGGCACCGACGGACCGGCTTCGGTCAGCTGCTCGTTGCGCTCGTTCAGCAGGGCGCGAACCTTGCCCCACGAACCGCCGGCGACGACGATGTCGCCGCGCTTCAGCGTGCCGCGCTTGACCAGGACGGTGCCGACCGGACCACGACCCTTGTCCAGCTTGGCCTCGATGACCACGCCCTCGGCCGAACGATCGGCGTTGGCGCGCAGGTCCATGACCTCGGCCTGGATCAGGATGGCTTCCAGCAGGCCGTCGAGGTTCATCCGCTCCTTGGCCGAGACCTCGATGATCTGGGTGTCGCCGCCCAGGCTTTCGGCGATGACTTCGTACTGCAGCAGCTCGTTGACGACCTTCTGCGACGTGGCGCCGGGCTTATCCATCTTGTTGACCGCCACGATCAGGGGCGCGTTGGCCGCCTTGGCGTGTTGGATGGCTTCGATGGTTTGCGGCATGACGCCGTCGTCGGCGGCGACGACCAGGACCACGATATCGGTCACATTGGCGCCGCGCGCCCGCATGGCCGAAAAGGCGGCGTGGCCCGGGGTGTCCAGGAAGGTGACCTTCTGGTCGTCCGGCAGGCGAACCTGATAGGCGCCGATGTGCTGGGTGATGCCGCCGGCTTCGCCGCCTGCGACGTCGGTCGTGCGCAGGGCGTCGAGCAGCGAGGTCTTGCCGTGGTCGACGTGGCCCATGATGGCCACGACCGGCGCGCGGGTGTCGGAGGCGTCCGCATCGTCGGCCTCGCCCAGGAAGCCGGTTTCGATGTCGGATTCCGAGACGCGCTTGACGGCCATGCCGAACTCTTCGGCCACCAGTTCGGCCGTGTCGGAATCGATCACGTCGTTGATCTTCATCATCAGGCCCTGCTTCATCAGGAACTTGATGATGTCGACGCCGCGCACGGCCATCCGGTTGGACAGCTCCTGCACGGTGATGACGTCGGGAATGACGACTTCGCGCGGACGGTTGGGCGCATCGGTCGAGCCGCCCTTGCGCTTTTCCTTCTCGCGTTCGCGGGCGCGGCGGACCGAGGCCAGCGAGCGCATCCGCTCGGCGGCGTCGCCGTCGCCGACCACGGACTGGATGGTCATGCGGCCTTCGCGGCGCTTGGGCTCGCCGCGCGTGCGGCTGACCGCCTTGCCGGCGTCGGAGAAACGCTTCTCGCGATCGTCGTCACGACCGGCCGGACGGCCGAAGCCGGCGCCGGGGGCGCGGGCCGGACGCAGAACATTGGCCTCGGCCGGCGGAGCGTTCGGGGCGGCGCGACCGCCGGGCCCGGTGCGGGGACCGCCCGGACGCGCGGCGCCGGGCACCGGACGCGGATTCAGGGCCGAATAGCGAACGGGCTCGGCCGGCTTGGCGCCTTGCGGACGCTGGCCGCCAGGACCGGAACGGGCGCCCTGCGGACGATCGCCTTGCGGGCGATCGCTCTGCGGACGGTCCGAATAGGCGCGATCGCCGCCGCCCATCGCCTGCTCGCGGGCCGAACGGCCGCCGAAGGCCGGACGCTCGGGCGCAGCGCGCTGGGGGTTGCCGGGCTTGGGCACGCGCTGGCCGAAGTTGACCACCGGGCGAGCCGGAGCGGCCGGACGAGCGGGAGCGGGTGTCGGAGCCGGCGCGGCGGGCGTGGGAGTCGGCGCGGCAGCGACCGGTGCGGCCGGCTTGGGCGCGGGCTTGGCCGGGGCGGCGGGCGCAGCGGCCGTCAGCTTGGCGGCTTCGGCGCGGGCGGCTTCTGCGGCGGCCTTGGCGGCGGCGGCCTCGTCACGGGCGGCCTGGGCGGCGCGCTCAGTGGCGGCGGCCTGCTCGCGGGCGGCGGCGTCTGCAGCGGCCTTGGCGGCGGCGGCGGCGTCAGCCTTGGCGGCGTTCGCTTGCGTGGCCAGGGCGATGGCGCGACGACGGGCTTCCTGCTCCTCGGCCGACAGGGCGCCGCCGGCGGGTTGCGACGGACGCGGACCTTGCGGACGCGGCGCCTGAGCGGCCTGTTGAGGACGTGCAACATCGAAGCCCTGCGGACGTTGCGGTCCGCCGGCGCCGGCGCGGCGCTTGGTCTCGACCACCACCGTCTTGGATCGGCCATGGCTGAAGCTCTGCTTCACGGTGCCGGTCGGCACCGATCCCACAACGCGCGGCTTCAGGCTCAGCGGAGCGCGCGGCCCCGTCTGGGACGGCGTGCCGGCCGTGTTGCCCTGGCCTTGGTTGGTCTTGTCGTTTTCGTCGCTCATCCGGTCGCTTTACTCGGGGCGGAAAGGCCCGCCGTCCTCATCTAATACCCATGAACGACCGTGAGCCCGTCTCCGCCCTTGGAGACAGGCCCTCGGCCGCTAAAATCCTCAGCTCGCCCCTGTAGGGGGTGCTCCCGCCGATCCGTCCTCGACCCTGGAAACGTCCCAGTGAAGGGGGCGAAGCGGCCGAAATCCAGCCAGTCGTTCGACCTCGATGGTCCACCGATCGGCGCGTCCGCCCGCAAGCAGGACGGCGTGTATCGCATTTTCCAGCCCAAGGGCCAAACTCAAATCGTCCGCCGTGAACGCGCCGCAGATCTTGGCGGTCTGATGACGGGCCAGGGCGAGGATCTTTCCGCGCCCGTCGGCCGAGCCATCGGCGGCTTCCAGCACCCAGGCGGCCTTGCCCGCACGCAGGCTCGCCGCGGTTTTCTCGAAGCCGGATATAAGAACGCCTTCGCGCCGGGCAAGACCCAACTGGTCGAGACAGCGCCTTGCCAGCAGCCGTTCGATGACATCGGCCAGGTCGGCCGGGGCGGTCAATTTGGTCTTGGCCGCGCGGGTGAAGCCGTTCTTCTTGACCGCCGCCTCGACCGAAGCGCGGCTGGCTTCGACCCACAGGCCGCGTCCGGGCAGTTTCCTGCCCAGGTCGGGGACCACCTGGCCATCGGGCCCGGCGACGAAACGGATCAGGCGAGATTCATCCATGACCTCGTGAGAGACGAGGTCCCGGCGTTCCCTATCGATCGTTGCGTCGCGCAAGCTCATATGTGGCCAGGTCTCCCATCACGCGTTCGACGGTTCGGCGTCGGACTCTTCGCCCTCAGCCGTGCCGTCTTCGGCAGGCGCGTCGCCGAACACCTGGTCCGGATCGTATTCGCCCTCGGCGTAGTCGCCCTCTTCTTCGTACTCTTCCGGCTCGGGCTGCGGCAGTTCCGAAGCGTCGATCCAGCCGGCGGCCACGCGCGCCTGCAGGATCAGCAGCTCGGCGTCTTCTTGCGCCAGATTGAAGCTTTCCAGCACGCCGGGGACCTTCACCCGCTCGCCGTTCTTGACCTCATAGCCGCCGCGGATTTCGTCGGTGGCCAGGTCGGCCAGATCCTCGACCGTCTTAACGCCGCCTTCGCCCAGGGCGACGGCGATGGGCAGGGTGACGCCCGGCACCTGAAGCACGCCGTCCTCGACGCCCAGTTCGACGCGCTTGGCGTCCAGCTCGGCGGCCTTCTTATCCAGATATTCGCGGGCGCGGGCCTGAAGCTCTTCAGCGGTCTCTTCGTCGAAGCCTTCGATCTCGGAGACTTCGTACGGATCGACGTAGGCCAGGTCTTCGACCGTGGCGAAGCCTTCGGTGACCAGGAGCTGGGCGATGACTTCGTCGACGTCCAGGGCTTCCTGGAACAGTCCGGTGCGCTCGGCGAACTCGCGCTGACGACGCTCGGAGTCCTGAGCCTCGGTGATGATGTCGATCTGCCAGCCGGTCAGTTGCGAGGCCAGGCGGACGTTCTGGCCGCGACGGCCGATGGCCAGCGACAGCTGCTCGTCCGGCACGACCACTTCGACGCGACCGGCTTCTTCGTCCAGCACGACCTTGGAGACTTCGGCGGGGGCCAGGGCGTTGACGATGAAGGTCGGCTCGTCCGGATTCCACTGGATGATGTCGATCTTCTCGCCCTGCAGTTCGGCGACGACCGCCTGAACGCGCGAGCCGCGCATGCCGACGCAGGCGCCGACGGGATCGATAGAGCTGTCGTTCGACAGGACGGCCATCTTGGCGCGCGAACCCGAGTCACGGGCGGCGGCGCGGATCTCGATCACGCCGTCATAAACTTCCGGCACTTCCTGGGCGAACAGCTTGGCCATGAAGCCGGGGTGGGCGCGCGACAGCATGACCTGCGGCCCCTTGGCCTCGGGCCGGACGTCGTAAATATAGGTGCGGATCCGGTCGCCGATGTTGAACACTTCGCGCGGGATGGACTGGTCGCGGCGCATGACGCCTTCGCCCCGGCCCAGGTCGACGATGGTGTTGCCGTATTCGACGCGCTTGACCGTACCGTTGACGATCTCGCCGACGCGATCCTTGAACTCTTCGTACTGGTTGGCGCGCTCGGCCTCGCGGACCTTACCGGTCACGACCTGGCGGGCCATCTGGGTTTGCACCCGACCGAATTCGAACGGCGGCAGGTTCTCGACGTATTCCTTGCCGACCACCGCCTCCGGATCGCGCTTGGAGGCGTCCTTCAGGCGCACCATGGCGCTGTCGTTGAACTCTTCCAGCTCGTCTTCCGGCATCCAGTCGTCCTCGACGATGGTGACGTGACGGGTCAGCGACAGCTCGCCGGTCTTGTGGTCGATCTTGGCGCGGATATCGTGGTGCGCGCCGTAGCGCGACTTGGCGCCCTTCTGGATCGCTTCTTCGATCGCCTCGATGACGATTTCGCGCTCGATGTTCTTCTCGCGGGCGACGGCCTCGGCGATCTGCAGCAGTTCGAGGCGGTTGGCGGAAATACCGGTGACGGCCATCAGGCGTTGTCCTCAGAAGGGGTCGTGGTGTCGGTTGTCAGGTCGGAGGCTTCCCCTTCGGGAAGGCCGTCGTCTTCAGGTTCGCCGCGTGCGGCGCGAATGGCGGCGCCCCGTTTCATCAGGGCGTCGGTCAGGACCAGCTTCGCGTCGCTCAGCCAGTCGAAGGGGATCAGGGCGGTGTCGTCCTCGCCTTCCAGGTCGATCAGGACGTTGCCGTCTTCATAGCCGGCCAGCACGCCCTTGAACCGCTTGCGGCCCTCGATCATCCGGTCGGTTTCCAGACGCGCCTCCTCGCCCTCGAACAGGTCGAAGTCGATGGGGCGGGTCAGGGGACGGTCGATGCCGGGCGACGAAACCTCCAGCATATATTCGCCAGGGATGGGATCGGCGGCGTCGAACACTTCCGACACCGCGCGGCTCAGCTTGGCGCATTGTTCGACCGAGATGTCGTGGTCGGACGGCCGCTCGGCCATGATCTGGAGGCGCTGACGTTTGGAGCCCGTCATCAGGCGCACGCGCACGACATCCAGACCCAACGACTCCGCGATGGGGTCGATCAGGTCCAGCAGCTGGCGATCCTGGGCGGTTCTTGCGCGCAAGCGACGAATATCCAAAACAAAAGCGGCGGTCCGTCCGGGCCGCCGCTTGGAACGACGCCGTTGGACGCCGGTCTAACGATGTGAGCGCCATATAGGCCAACCGAAAGGGGTTGTCAGCCCCCCGCGATCAAACGCGCCGTCAGCGCGGCCCCAGATAGTCGCGCTTGCCGATCTCGACGCCCGCCGCGCGCAACAGGGCGTAGGTCATGGTGACGTGGAAAAAGAAGTTCGGCAGCGCAAACCCGGTCAGATAATCGACGCCGTTGAACTCGTGCTGCCCGCCGGGGAATTTCAGCACCACTTCGCGCGTCTCGGCGCCCTCGAATGCATCGCGAGGCACGCTTTCGATATAGGCGATGGACAGAGCGATGGTGGCCTTCAGCTCGGCGAACGACGCTTCGGTATCGTCCGTCTTGGGCCAATCCTGTCCGACCAACCGGGCGACGCAGGCCCGCGCCGAAAACGCCGCCGTGCGCACCTGGGCTGGGAACGGGTTCATGTCCGGGGCGAGACGCGCCTCCATCAGGGCTGCCTCATCGAACCCCTGAGCAAGCGCCTTGTCGAGCAAGGCCGACAGATTGTTCAGCGTGCGCACGAAGACGGGCGCCGAGGCGTCGTAGATCGAAAAGGCCATGGAAGTCAGATCCGGTTGGAACGACCCCTTAGCTGCTAATCGACGCGCCGATATTCAAGGAAGACCGGGGTCGTGTCGCCAAGCTTCTTTTCTTCGTAGCGCGTCACGACGTGATCGGCGGGCGGGACGAACCAGTCCTGTTCAGTTGGACCCATTCGCTCAAGACCCGGCGTGCGGTTCAGCCGCTCCAGCGCCCATTCGGCGTAGTCCAGCCAATCGGTGACGAAGCGCAGGGTCCCGCCAGGCTTCAGGATGCGTGCGAAGGCCTGGGCCGTCTCGTCCTGCAGCAGGCGGCGCTTGTTGTGGCGCGCCTTGTGCCAGGGGTCGGGGAACAGGATCAGAACTCGGTCGATCGAGGCGTCCGGCAGGGCGTCGACCAGGTCGCGGGCGTCGTCAGCGTGGATCCGTACGTTCTTCAGTCCGCCCTCTTCCACGTGACGCAGGGCCGAGGCGACGCCGTTCAGGAAGGGCTCGCAGCCGATCACCAAGGCGTCGGGCCGCGTCGCCGCCTGGGCGGCCATATGCTCGCCGCCGCCGAAGCCGATCTCCAGCCAGACCTCGGTCGCCTCGGGCATCATCGTCTTGGGGTCCAGCAGCCCGGCCTTGGGATCGGGCACGGCGATCTCGGGCAGCAGGGTCTCCATCAGCGCCGCCTGGCGGGGCTTGATGGGGCGGGCCTTGATGCGGCCGAACGATCGCAGCGGGCGGTCGAGATGCGGGTTTTCGTCCTCGGGACGGTCATCGGCGTTCATGCGCCTGCCGTTAGCCGTCGCCGGCCAAAGCGTCCAGAACTAGCGTCCAGAAGACGAACGCCGAAACCTTTTGACGGTCGCGGCCGAACGCCCTTCTATGCCGGTCACAAGCGGCGTCGGGGCTGACGCTTCGCGGGAGAGGGATTTCGATGATCGGACATCATCTGCGGGGCGTCAGCCTCGCGGCCATTACATGCGCCGTGCTGGGCCTGTCGGCCTGCGCCACCACCGGCCAGAAGCCTGATGATACGGCCGCGAAACCGTCGAAGGACCGGACCTTGGCCGCCGGTCTGGATCCCGCGACGACGCTGGATCCCTATCCCTCCACCTATCAGCCCCTGCCGCGCGAGAACTTCGCCGTGGTCGGCGCAACCGTCCTGACCGGCACGGATCGCAAGATCGAGAACGGCGTGGTCGTGGTCACGGACGGCAAGATCGCCGCCGTCGGCGACGCCTCGACCCCCGTCCCTTCCGGCTATCGCATCGTCGAGGCGCGCGGCCGTTATGTCACCCCCGGCGTCATCGACGTGCACAGCCACCTGGGCGTCTATCCGTCGCCCGGCGTCAGCGGCATGAGCGACGGCAACGAGGCGACCAGCCCGAACACCGCCCAGGTCTGGGCCGAACATTCGCTGTGGCCCCAGGACCCCGGTTTCAACACCGCCCGCGCCGGCGGCGTGACCACGCTTCACATCCTGCCCGGCTCGGCCAATCTGTTCGGCGGACGCGGCGTCACGATCCGCAACGTGCCCTCGATCACCATGCAGGGGCTGAAGTTCCCGGCCGCGCCCTATACGGTCAAGATGGCCTGCGGCGAGAACCCGTCGCGCGTCTATGGCGGGCGCAACCAGAGCCCGGCGACGGGCATGGGCAATATGGCCGGCTATCGCGCCGCCTTCATCGCCGCTCGCGACTACAAGGCCAAGTGGGACAAGTGGCGCGAGGACGGCGAAGGCGCCGCCCCGACCCGCAACCTGCAGAACGAGACCCTGATGGGCGTTCTGGACGGGTCGATCCTGATCCAGAACCACTGCTACCGCGCCGACGAGATGGCGCTGATGATGGATATGGCCAAGGAGTTCGGCTACCGCATCACGACCTTCCACCACGCGACCGAGGCCTACAAGCTGGCGCCGCAACTGGCCGCCAACGGCATCTGCGCGGCCATGTGGACCGGCTGGTGGGGCTTCAAGATGGAGGCCTTGGACGCCATTGAGGAGAACGCCGCCCTGGTGGACGCCCAACAGGGATCGTGCGCCGTCATCCACTCCGATGACGCCGAACTGACCCAGCGGTTGAACCAGGAAGCCGCCGCCGCCCTTTCGGCCGGTCGACGCGCCGGGCTGAACATTTCCGAAGAGCACGCCATCGGCTGGATCACCTCCAACGCCGCCAAGGCCATCGGCATCGCCGACCAGACCGGGTCGCTGGAGCCCGGCAAACGCGCCGACGTGGTGATCTGGAGCGCCGATCCCTTCTCGATCTACGCCCGCGCCGATCAGGTCTTCATCGACGGCGCCCTGACCTTTGATCGCAGCAACCCCGCCTATCAGCCGACCAGCGACTTCGAACTGGGTCAGCCGGGCTATGGCCTGACCGCCGCCAACGTCACGGAAGGAGCCCGCTGATGCGCCTGTCTCACATCCTCGCGGGCGCCGTCGCGGCCCTGTCTCTCGCCGTCCCCGCTCTTGCGCAGGAAACCGTCGCCATCGTCGGCGGACGCATCCTGACCGGCAACTCCGTTATCGAGAACGGCACGGTCGTGATCCGCGACGGCAAGATCGTCTCTGTGGGCTCAGGCGGCGCGCCGTCCGGCGCCCGCGTCATCGACGCGGCGGGCAAGACGGTCGCGCCAGGTTTCGTCGCCGTGGATTCCGGCCTGGCCGGGACCGAGGTCAGTTCGGTTAGCGGCACCAACGAACTGCGCAACAGCGCCAATACGCTCAGCGCCGCCTTCGACATCTCATACGGCCTGGACCCCTGGTCCTTCACCCTGCCGGTCGCGCGGCTGGGCGGCATCACCCGCGCCATCGTCGTGCCCCAGCATCCGGGCTCTTCCGGCGGCCATGTGCATGAAGACGAGACGGCCGGCGCCGGCGACGGCGGCTATCAGACGCCCGGCCTGTTCGCGGGTCAGGCGGCGATCATCAACCTGGGTCAAGGCTCCAACATCCTGGTCAAGCCGCGCGTGGCCATGGTCGCCCCGTTCGGTGAGGCCGGAGCCGGCATCGCCGGAGGCGCGCGCGGCGCGCAGTTCGTCCTGTTCAAGGAGACGCTGTCGGAAGTCCGCCTCTATGCCCGCAACAAGTCGGCCTATGAGCGGGCGGGCCTGCGCGACCTCAGCCTGTCGCGCGCTGATCTCGAGGCGCTGATCCCCGTCGCCAACGGGACGATGCCGCTAATCGTGACCGTCCACCGCGCCTCGGACATTCAGCAGGTGTTACGCTTGGCGCGCGAGGAAGGGATCAAACTGATCCTCGACGGCGCCGAGGAAGGCTGGCTGGTCGCCGGCGACATCGCCGCCGCGGGCGTGCCGGTGCTGCTGAACCCCATCTCCAACCTGCCCAGCGATTTCGAGATGCGGGCGGCGCGGGCCGAGAATGCGGCGGCCCTGAATGCGGCGGGTGTCGTCATCGCGATCAAGGGCAATGAGGGCTCGACCCACCGCGCCCGCGAGGCCCGCTACAACGCCGGCAACGCCGTCTCGCACGGCCTGCCCTATGGCGCCGCCATCGCCGCCCTGACGGTCAATCCGGCGAAGATCTTCGGCATGGCCGGACAGTTCGGCCAGATCGCACCGGGCGCAGCGGGTGACGTCGTGGTCTGGTCCGGCGATCCGCTGGAGCCGCTCAGCCAGCCGTCGGCCGTCTTCGTCAATGGCGTCGAACAGCCCCTGACCAGCCGCCCGCTGATGCTGCGCGACCGCTATCGCCAGCAGACGCCGATGCCGCCGGCCTATCGCAACTAAGGACCGCTTTGGTCTGAACGGAAAGGGCGGGGCCGGACGGTCCCGCCCTTTTTCATTGGCCGCGTCCGCGCTAGGTCAGGCCCATGCCCACCGTGCTCTACATCGACGCCGACGCCTGCCCCGTGAAGGAAGAGGTGTATCGCGTCGCTCGCCGCTATGGGCTAAAGACCTATGTCGTCTCCAACACCTGGATGCAGGTTCCGCGCGAGCTGCTGGTCGAACAGGTGGTGGTGGACGCCGGCCCCGACATCGCCGACGACTGGATCGCTGAGCGGGCGGGCGTAGGCGACGTTGTCATCACCGCCGATATCCCCCTAGCGGACCGCTGTCTGAAGTCGGGCGCGCAGGCGCTGAAGTCGAACGGCCAGCCCTTCACCCCGGACTCCATCGGCTCGGCCCTTGCCGGACGGATGGTGGGCGAGCATCTGCGGTCGATGGGCGTGGCCACATCCGGTCCGCCGCCGTTCTCGGCCGCCGACCGTTCGCGTTTCTTGCAAGCGCTGGACCAGGCCGTGGTCAAGGCGCGCAAGGCGGCGACATGACCACCGTCATCCCCGAGGACGAGCTGGAGTTTCACTTCTACCGCGCGGGCGGTCCGGGCGGGCAGAACGTCAACAAGGTCTCGACCGCCGTTCAGATGCGGTTCGATGTGAAGAACTCGCCGTCGCTGACCGATCCGGTCAAGGCGCGGCTGATGAAGCTGGCCGGCAGTCGGTTGACGCTGGAAGGCGTGATCCTGATCACCGCCGTGCGTCATCGCACCCAGGAGCGCAATCGCGCCGACGCCATCGAGCGGCTTCAGGCCATGGTGGACGAGGCCTCGATCCGTCCCGTCTATCGCGTGCCGACACGCCCGACCAAGGCGTCAAAGGAACGCCGCCTCAAGGCCAAGACGACCCGCGCCTCGATCAAGTCGGGGCGCGGCAAGCCTTCGCTGGACTGACGATCAACGCTCGGCCGGGCGGAACAGCAGGGCCGCGATCTTGTCCTCGGCGTCGAAGCCGATCAGCCATTCGGTGACCTGATTGTCGAAGGTGACCTTGAACATCTGGGCCTCGCCTTCCTGCTTGACGTATTCGACCGTCTTGACGGCGCCGAAGCCCTTGATCAGCGGGACCACCTGGGCCTCCTGCTGACGGATCTGGGTTCCGAGGCCGGTCGTGAAATCCGAATAGTCGAAGCCGGTCCCCTGGGCGCTGGCGATCACGGCGCGCAGCGCCTCTTCCGAACGGGCGATGTCGGGAGCCTGGGCCGCGGACGCCGTTGCGGGCGCAGCGGCGGGGCGAGCCTGTGCCGCTGCGGCTTGAGCCGGGCGGTCGAAGGCGTTCGGCACGGCGCCGGCGGCGGCCTGGGCCAGGGCGGGCACGGGCGCCAGCAGCACGGCGGTTGCAATAGCGGTCTTCATCAGGGTCGGCTTCATAGCGAAAGCTCCGGTCAGGTCAGATAGGGCCAGAGCGAAAGGCCCAGGGCCGCCAGGGCCGCGATGACCGCGACCGTGACTGAAGCCGTCACCCAAGCCGGAGTTCCCGACTTTTCGATGACCACCGCCGCCGGGCGCGGCGGCTCCTGAACCAGGCGCGAGATGGCGCGGGCCGCGGCGATCATTTCGTTGATCGCATCACGCGCCTGGGCCTGCGGTCCCAGCTCGCGGCGGATCCAGCGTTCGACCACCGGCTGGGCGGCCTTCCACAGATCGTGATCGGGTTGCAGCCGGCGCGCCACGCCCTCGACCGAGACCATGGTCTTTTGCAGCAGGATCAGTTCGGGCCGCAGCCGCATGTCGAACAGGGCGGTGATCTCGAACAACTGGCCCAGGAGCCGGCCCATCGACACCTGGCTGGCGGCACGGCCGATCACCGGCTCACCGACGGCGCGCAGGGCCTGTGCGAAGGTCTCGACCGAGTGGTGCGGCGGGACGTAGCCGGCCTCGAAATGCACGCGCGAAATCCGGTCGTAGTCGCGGCTGATGAAGCCCCACAGGATCTCGGCCAGATAGCGCCGCTCGGCCGGTCCCAGCCGCCCGACGATGCCGAAGTCGATGGCGGTCAGATGGGCAGGCGCGCTGGCGAACAGATTGCCCTCGTGCAGGTCGGCGTGGAACACCCCGTGGTCCAACGCCTGCACCAGGAAGGCGCGCACGACATTGTCGGCCAGCTGATCCTTGTCCAGTCCGGGCAGGTCCAGCAGCGCCGGATCCGTCATGGGCACGCCTTGGGCCCACTCCAACGTCAGCACGCGCTTGCCCACACCGTCCCAGATCACGGCCGGCGCGGACATATATCCGTCCTTGGCCAACACCTCGGCCATCTCGCTGGCGGCGGCGGCCTCCAGCCGCATGTCCAACTCCAGATCCAACGAGTTGGCGATGGTCTCGACAAAGGCGGACGGCTCCAGACGCCGCGCCATCGGCACGAGCCGCCAGACCAGCCGGGCGGCCAGACGCATTGAATCCAGGCCATTGGCGACCCGCCGCTCGACCCCCGGCCGCAGCACCTTGACCGCGACGGCCCGCCCGTCGGCCAGGGTCGCGCGGTGCGCCTGAGCCAGGGAGGCGGCGGCGACCGGCGGGCTGAGGTCGATGAACAGGCTTTCGGCCGGACGACCCAGCGACTTCTCGATCTCGCGACGGGCCTCTTCCAGAGAGAAGGGCGGCAGGGCGTCCTTCAACCGGCCAAGATCGCGCGCGAATTCCAGACCGAAGATATCGGCGCGCGTGGCCAGGACCTGGCCCAGTTTGATCGCCACGGGGCCCAGATGTTCGAACGCCTTGCCCAGCCTCTGGCCCGGCCGACCCTGACGCCCGGCGCGGCCGGAGAAGAGTTGCACAAACCGGGCGAACGGGCGCGTCCAGGCCGGCAGCAGAGGGGTCACCTCGCGCGGGATCAGGGCGTCATGACGCGCCAAGACCCATAGCCAGCCCAGCAGGCGCAGGAAGGACGCAACCGGGTTCTGGACCGCGACCGTCGCGGGCGGCGGCGGGGCCGTGCGATAGATCCGGCTGGTCAGATCGCCCACCCGTGATGGATGGCGGCGATCCCGCCCGACAGATTGGTGACGGACACGCGGCGGAAGCCGGCGTCCTCGATCATGCCCTTGAACGTATTCTGATCGGGGAACCGACGGATGCTCTCGACCAGATACTGATAGCTGTCGCGATCCTTGGCGACCCAGCCGCCGATGCGCGGAATGGCGTGGAAGGACCAGGCGTCATAGACCTTGCGGATCGGCGTGGTCGTGGGGCGCGAGAACTCCAGGCACAGGAACCGACCGCCCGGCTTCAGCACCCGGCGCGCCTCGGCCAAGGCCTTGTCGATATGGGCCACGTTGCGGATGCCGAAACTGATCGAATAAGCGTCGACTGAGGCGTCAGCCAGCGGCAGGTTCATGGCGTCGCCGACGCTCCACTGCATCTCCGGTTCTCCGCCCTTGTGCACGCCGGCCAGGATCATCTCGGCGTTGTAGTCCAGCACGATAACATTGGCGTCCTCGCCGCCGCGTCGCTCCTGGGCCGCGCGCGCCATCTTGGAATAGCGACGCGCCATGTCGCCGGTGCCGCCCGCGACGTCCAGAATGGTCTCGCCGGGACGCGGATTCAGCTTGGCGGCGGCGATGTCCTTCCAAATGCGGTGGACGCCGACGCTCATCAGGTCGTTCATCACATCGTAGTTGGAGGCGACGGAATCGAAGACCCCGCGCACCATCTTCACCTTCTCGCGCGCATCCACGTCGCGAAAGCCGAAGGAGGAACGATCACCCGACGAATGCGGGCCGTGGGAGGAGGCGTCGGTCATAGTCGTCGTCTAGCGCGTCGCAGCGCCCCCGTCATCCGATGAGACACTCGATCAGGCCGCTTCGGGCTGCGGCAGTTTCAAATCCTTCATCACGTCGCGCATCAGGCCGTAACAGCCGCACGACGCCGCCTCCAGGCCGTCACGATCCAGCACCTTCACCCAGCCGCGCCCCCGCTGGATCAGCGACTTGCGCTCCAGCACCGTGCCGACCTCCGACACCGTGGCGCGACGCACGCCCAGCATGCCGGCGATATCAGCCTGCGTCAGATCGATCCGGTCGTCCTCGGCCCGGTCGTGAAGCATCAACAGCCAGCGGGCCAACCGTTCGTCCAGCCGATGCTGGGCATTGCAGGCGGCCGCCTGCTGCACTTGCGCCATCAAGCCTTCGGTGAAGCGCGACAGGGCTGAGCGCAGCGTCTCGCTGTCTTCCAGCGCCTCGCCGAACACCTCGGCCGAGCAATGGGCCGCGATCCCGTCGCGTTGAGAAATGGCCCGACTGGCGGCGCGGGCGTTGAACGGTCCGCAGGTGACGCCGATCAGGCCTTCGCGCCCTATGGCGGCCGTCTCCACCATCTTGTCATCCGGCAGGATGGTCATCAGCGACACCACGCCCTTGATCGGAAACCACACCTGATCGACCGCCTCGCCGGCGTCATAGAGCATCTGGCCGCGTGTGATCTCGCACTCTTTCAAATGCGGTTCGATCCGCTTGCGGTCGGCCGCATCCAGGGCGGCGATCCAGAGATTTTCCATCCTAACCCCGCTGGCGACCGATGACGCCGAAGAGCGACGATCGCTGCTCGATCAATGCACAAGCTTGACCATGGGTTCCCTAAGACGATCCGGGCGGCTTCGCCGCTTGCCGCCATCCATCAGGCGCCCTACGCCAAAGAAAAAGAGGAAACGCGATGACCGAGACACGGCTTGACGTAGCGGAAACGCTGAAGGATTTGTCCGCCTGGCGAGCGCATGACGGCGATCGCCCGGCCATCACGCGGACGCTGAAGTTCGCGGATTTCAACGCCGCCTTTGGCTTCATGACCCGCGTCGCCATGATGGCCGACAAGATGGACCACCATCCCGAATGGTCGAATGTCTACGACCGCGTCGAGATCCTGCTCACCACCCACGACGCCGATGGCGTGACGGACAAGGACGTGACCTTGGCCCGCTTCATTGACGGCGCCGCTGCCGGCATGGGGGTGAAGTCGTGAGCGGCGCCGCGCGTCCCGGCCGCGTTGCCGGCAAGACGGCCCTGATCACCGGCGCGGCCGGCGGCCTGGGCGAAGCCATGGCCTTCATGCTGGCCCGCGAGGGCGCCCGCGTCGCCGTCACCGACATCGACGCCGCACGCGCTCAAGCCTTGGCGAGCCGGATCAATGCGGAAATTCCGGACGCCGCCTTCGCCTATGCCCACGACGTGGCCAGCGAGGCCGAATGGGAAGGTGTGATCGCCGCCGCCGTCGCCGATCTCGGCGGCCTGTCGGTGCTGGTCAACAACGCCGGCGTCGGCGGCCCCCTGGCCTTCGTCGAGCAGGACACGATCGAGAACTGGCAGCGTCAGTACGAGATCAATCTGCGCTCCATCATGCTGGGGGCCAAACACGCCATGCCGCATCTGCGCGCCTCGGCTCCGGCCTCGATCATCAACATCTCCTCGATCGCAGGGCTCGCGGCCGCCCCCGGCATGGGCGCCTATAACGCCACCAAGGCGGCGGTCTGGATGTACACCAAGACCCTGGCGCTTGAGGCCGCCAAGGCCGAATGGAACGTACGCTGCAACTCGGTCCATCCCGTCTTCATCAAGACGCCGATCCTGGATCCCTTCATCGCCATGGCCGGCGGGGACCAGGACAAGGCGCACGAGCGCCTCGCGCGTGGCATTCCCTTGAAGCGGATCGGCGAACCCGACGACGTCGCCTACTGCGTCCTCTATCTGGCGTCCGACGAATCCAAGTTCGTCACGGGGTCGGAGTTCAAGATCGACGGCGGCATGACGGCGCAGTAGGGCGCGAGCGCCCTACTGCTTTCTTTTTGGGCCTATCGCGCTTCGCGCTGCTTGAGGCTGTTGGCCTTCCTTGTCGGTGATTGATGGCGGCCATCCGGTCGTCATCCGCGCATTCGGGATTGAGGCCGCTTGCGCCATGCTGTAAGCGGCCTGTTCCGGCGTTGCGCCGGCCGACGCACCCGTAGCTCAGCTGGATAGAGTGCTGCCCTCCGAAGGCAGAGGTCACAGGTTCGAATCCTGTCGGGTGCGCCATTTCCCCTCTAAAGTAGTCCACGACTCTCCTGCCGGCGGCGCCCCTGGAGACACGCCCGACACAAAATCGTCGTCGGGTTCTTGATTGCGCAAAGCCTATGTGACGTTATCTCGTAACAAGTCACTTCCTCCCCAGGCTGAGAGTTTTTCCATGCGTCCCTCAAGCGTCTCGCGATCCCTGCTCATGGCGGCCGCAGGCTCCACGATTCTGGCAGGCGCCGCCGCCGCGCAGTCCGCTCCGCAAGCCCCGGCGGAGTTGGGCGATATCATCGTCACGGGCGCGCCCTATGGCATCAGCCAGCGGGCCTCGGTAATCGCGACGGACGTCGTGGACGAACAGACCCTGGCCACGGCGCCGGCGGCCTCGCTCGGCGATATGCTGAGCGGGCGTCCGGGCATCCGTTCGACCGACTTCGCGCCCGGCGCCAGCCGACCCGTCATTCGCGGCCTTAGCGGGCCGCGCGTCCAGGTGCTGACCAATGGTATCGGCCTGATCGACGCGAGCTCTGTCTCGCCCGACCACGCCGTGGCCACCGATCCGGCCGAGGCCAATCGTATCGAGATCATCCGCGGACCCGCGACGCTGGTCTATGGCGGCTCGGCCATCGGCGGCGTGGTCAATGTTCTGGACGATCGCATCCCGACCGAAATCCCCGAGGGCGGCGTGTCCGGCGTGGTCTCCACCCAGGCGTCCAGCGTCGATGACGGCCGCAGCGCCTTCGGACGCATGACCGTCGGCAGTGGAAACTTCGCCTTCAACGTCGATGGGGTGAAGCGCAAGACCGACGACTACGACATCCCGGCCCCGGCCATTTCCGCCAGGCGCGCCGCCGCCGAAGGCCTTGCGCGCGAGGACACCGGAACCCAGCCCAACAGCTATACCGACCTGGAAGCCTGGGGCGTCGGCGGTTCCTACATCGGCGACAAGGGCTTCGCCGGCGTCTCCTATAAGAACACCGACAGTGAATACGGCACGGTCGCTGAGGAATCGGTCTTCATCAAGCTGAACCAGAAGCGGTGGGACGCGCGCGGCGAATACCGTTTCGACAGCGGGCCCTTTTCGGCCCTGCGCGGCTCCTACGGCCATGCCGACTACACCCACACCGAGTTCGAGGCCGTGGGCGAGCCGGGCACCATCTTCAACTCCGACGGCTGGGAAGGCCGTGCGGACCTTGTCCAGCGCGAACGCAACGGCTGGAACGGCGCCGTCGGCGTCCAGGCCCTGTCGCGTAACTTCGAAGCGATTGGCGAGGAGGCCTTCGTGCCCAGCGTCAAGATCGACGAACTGGGCCTCTATACGGTGCAGCGTCTGGACCTCGGCAACCATGGTTTCGAGGGTGGGCTGCGCTATGACCGGCGCGAACTCAGCGGCACGCCCATCGGCGGCGCCAGCGAAGTCACGCGCGAGTTCGACAACTGGTCGGCGTCTGCCGCCGCCTTCATCCGCCCGACCACCGGCCTGTTCCTGGGCCTCAGCCTAGCCCACAACGAGCGCGCGCCCAGCGAGGTCGAACTGTTCGCCGATGGGGTCCACATCGCCACCGCCGCCTACGAGACCGGCGACCTGACGCTGAACTCCGAGAAGGTGACGACGCTGGAGGGCACCGCCCACTATGATCGCGGCCGATTCACCGGCGATCTGCACGTTTATCACTCCTGGTATAACGGCTTCATCGACGAACGGCCGACGGGCGACCAGTTCTACTTCGAGGAAGAGGACGAGTTCTTCCCCATCTATCGGTTCGTCCAGACCGACGCGAAGTTCTATGGCTTCGAGCTGGAAGGCGCCTATGCGCTTTGGCAGGACGGCGATCGCAAACTGTCGCTAGAAGGCGCGGCCGACTATGTCCACGCCCAGACGGACTTCGGCCCTGCCGCGCGGATCCCGCCCTACTCCGTCACCGGACGTCTGGCCTGGACATCGACCAGGTTCGACGCCAGCGCCGAGGTTCGCCACGTCGGAGAACAGGACCGGGTCGCCAACGCGTTCGAACTGCCGACCGACGACTACACCCTGGTCAACGCCTCGGTCGCGGTCCGTCCCTTCGCCCAGCAGAACGTCACCCTGTTCGCCGAGGCGCGGAACCTGACGGACGAGGAAGCCCGCGAACACGTGTCCTTCCTCAAGGACATCGCCCCTCTGCCGGGGCGCAACCTTCGGGTCGGCGTCGCCTACCGCTTCTGACGAACATCGAGAGCCTTCGGCCCAGCCTTGGTTGCGCCGAAGGCTCACACGCGTCGGCGAACGCGAACCGCCTCCGTGCGTTGATCGCCCATGACCGACAAAGAACCCCGCAAAGTCCCGATTGGCTACGAAGACCGGCCCGACAAGCCGACACGCGGCGCCTTTCGCATCACGGCTCTCGCCATAGCGGCCGCAGCCGTCGTCTTCCTGACGCTGATCGCGGTCGTCGTCATGCGAAGCGGCGGGATCTAGGGGCTCAGGGCCTTCCGACCTGTATCGGGGTGTGGCTTGCTGCACGTCCTTTCCAAGCGCTTGAACTTTTCAACAGCCGGCGAAGTCGCCAGCCCGCGCAAACCCGCGGCCACCCGCCGCGAGGCTCTACTACGGACCGCGACAGATGATTGACTTGAACACCGCCACTTCGGCCGAACTGGATGGCGTTGAACTGTTGCGTGGCCATGGGTTTGAGATTGTCCGCTATCGTGAGGAACGCGGTCTGTTCACCAGCCTTCGCCAGCTCGACGAAGTGCCGGGTCTGGGCCAAAAAACTGATGGCATCGAGGCGCACCTTTACGTCGAACCCGCCGACGCCAGCTAGGCGATGTCTTCCATCAAATGGGTGTTCGTAACCTCGGTGACGTGACGCTGCCGCAAGGATCTCTATCTGCTGGAATGCTTGGGCAGGTTCGGTCTTCAGGTCCACGGCAGTTGGCCGCGTCAAAATCTGACCGCAGGACAGCAGAAAGCCCCACGGCTTTTGGCCGGTGGGGCTTTTTGGTGTTTGGGTGCGGGAGTAGGATTTGAACCTACGACCTTCAGGTTATGAGCCTGACGAGCTACCGGGCTGCTCCATCCCGCGGCAAACGGTAGTGTATCGTGAAGGAAGAACGGTTCGAGAAGGACCGCGATTGCGGTGTTTGTTCATCATCGGCTGTCCGCCTGGTAGACCCGGCGGCGACCTACTCTCCCGCGCCTTGAGACGAAGTACCATTGGCTCTGGAGGGCTTAACGACCGAGTTCGGAATGGGATCGGGTGGGGAACCTCCGACATAGCCACCAGGTCAACCAGGGGGACAGCGGATGATGAGAAGACATTGTCTGAGATTGCTCTGGTCAAGGAGCAATCATCGAATGAGTTTTGCTGAGAAACGATCAAACCGATCGGATTATTAGTACCAGTAAGCTTCATGGGTCGCCCCACTTCCACACCTGGCCTATCAACGTGGTAGTCTTCCACGATCCTCAGCGAAGCCTTGTTTTGAGGTTAGTTTCCCGCTTAGATGCTTTCAGCGGTTATCTATTCCATACTTAGCTACCCTGCTGCACAGCTGGCGCCATGACAGGTACACCAGAGGTATGTCCATCCCGGTCCTCTCGTACTAGGGACAGATCCTCTCAAGCTTCGAACACCCACGGCAGATAGGGACCAAACTGTCTCACGACGTTCTGAACCCAGCTCACGTACCACTTTAAATGGCGAACAGCCATACCCTTGGGACCTGCTCCAGCCCCAGGATGTGATGAGCCGACATCGAGGTGCCAAACTTTGCCGTCGATATGGACTCTTGGGCAAAATCAGCCTGTTATCCCTAGAGTACCTTTTATCCGTTGAGCGATGGCCCTTCCACTCGGGACCACCGGATCACTATGGCCGACTTTCGTCTCTGCTCGACTTGTCAGTCTCGCAGTCAGGCGGGCTTATGCCATTGCACTCGACGACCGATTTCCGACCGGTCTGAGCCCACCATCGCGCGCCTCCGTTACACTTTAGGAGGCGACCGCCCCAGTCAAACTACCCACCACGCCATGTCCCGGGACCGGATAACGGCCCTCGGTTAGACGTCAACGACAGTAAGGGTGGTATTTCAAGGACGACTCCACCAGAGCTGGCGCCCCGGTTTCATAGTCTCCCACCTATCCTACACATACGGTCGCTAACGCCAAGGCGAAGCTATAGTAAAGGTTCATAGGGTCTTTCCGTCTGACCGCGGGAACCCCGCATCTTCACGGGGAATTCAATTTCACTGAGCCTATGCTGGAGACAGTGGGGAAGTCGTTACGCCATTCGTGCAGGTCGGAACTTACCCGACAAGGAATTTCGCTACCTTAGGACCGTTATAGTTACGGCCGCCGTTTACCTGGGCTTCAGTTCGACGCTTTCACATCTCCCTTTAACCTTCAGGCACCGGGCAGGCGTCAGACCCTATACGTCGCATTGCTGCTTCGCAGAGCCCTGTGTTTTTGCTAAACAGTCGCTACCCCCTGGCTTGTGCCACTCAGTCCTGCTTGCGCAAGGTGAGTCACGCTTATTCCGAAGTTACGCGTGCAATTTGCCGAGTTCCTTCAGCATAGTTCTCTCAAACGCCTTGGTATGCTCTACCTGACCACCTGTGTCGGTTTCGGGTACGGTCTCTGCTGGAGTTATTTCCTGGGACAACGCCCCCGCACACACAATCCAATAAATGGGTACGAGTTAAGCCATCCGTCACTTCCAGCTGGTGCAGGAATATTTACCTGCTTCCCATCGACTACGCTTTTCAGCCTCGCCTTAGGGGCCGACTAACCCTGCGCAGATTAGCTTTACGCAGGAACCCTTGGTCTTTCGGCGAGAGTGTCTCTCACACTCTTATCGTTACTCATGTCAGCATTCTCACTTCCGATACCTCCAGCCAGGCTCACGCCTGACCTTCACCGGCCTACGGAACGCTCCGCTACCGCTTGCAGTAAACTGCAAACCCATATCTTCGGCGCACGGCTTGAGCCCCGTTACATTTTCCGCGCAGGATCGCTTGATCAGTGAGCTGTTACGCTTTCTTTAAAGGATGGCTGCTTCTAAGCCAACCTCCTGATTGTCAAAGCAATCCCACATCGTTTCCCACTTAGCCGTGACTTGGGGGCCTTAGATGATGGTTAGGGTTGTTTCCCTTTTCACGACGGACGTTAGCACCCGCCGTGTGTCTGCCCGATAGTTCTCTTGGGTATTCGGAGTTTGGTTAGTATTGGTACCGCTCGCGCAGCCCGCAACCATCCAGTGCTCTACCCCCAAGGAATTCGTCGGACGCTCTACCTAAATAGATTTCGCGGAGAACCAGCTATGTCCAGGTTTGATTGGCCTTTCACCCCTATCCACAAGTCATCCCAGAATTTTTCAACATTCACGGGTTCGGTCCTCCAGTTGGTGTTACCCAACCTTCAACCTGCTCATGGATAGATCACCTGGTTTCGGGTCGTCATACGTCGAACTTAGCGCCCTATTCAGACTCGCTTTCGCTGCGCCTACACCTAACGGCTTAAGCTTGCTCGACACATGAAGTCGCTGACCCATTATACAAAAGGTACGCCGTCACCGCGCTTGGCGGCTCCGACTGCTTGTAGGCTTCCGATTTCAGGATCTGTTTCACTCCCCTTGTCGGGGTGCTTTTCACCTTTCCCTCACGGTACTTGTTCACTATCGGTCGTAGAGGAGTACTTAGGCTTGGAGGGTGGTCCCCCCATGTTCAGACAGGATTTCACGTGTCCCGCCCTACTCGAGTCTCTTGCTGTTTGATGACTACGGGGCTTTCACCCACTATGGCCGACCTTTCCAGATCGTTCGTCTTTATTTCACAAGAGCACTGGCCTGGTCCCGGTTCGCTCGCCACTACTACGGGAGTCTCGGTTGATGTCCTTTCCTCCGGGTACTGAGATGTTTCAGTTCCCCGGGTTCGCTTAATGAAGCCTATGTATTCAGCTCATTATACCTTTCAACAATCCGCCAATCGCTGCTTCCGAAGAAACAGAGTTGGAAGACTGTAAAGGTGGGTTTCCCCATTCGGAAATAACCGGATCAAAGGGTGCTAGCGCCTCCCCGGTTCTTATCGCAGCTTGCCACGTCCTTCATCGCCTCTCTACGCCAAGGCATCCGTCAGAAGCCCTTCAACGTTTGATCGTTTCTCAGCAAAACTCATGCTTGGTGTATTCCGCCCGACTGGAAAGATGCCGGGGGACCAAGCCTGATTTTTGTCAGACAATGTCTTCTTCTCGAACAGGACCTCAAAGCTCAGGGGAGCCGGTCACGTTCTTCCTTTACGATATCAATGCACGCCAACCCAAAGGCCGACGGCAAACTTGAATGCGATCACAAGATCCTGGTGGAGCCAGACGGAGTCGAACCGACGACATCCTGCTTGCAAAGCAGGCGCTCTACCAACTGAGCTATGGCCCCATTCCATCAGGAATAGTGCGAAGCCCAGGAGAGCTGTCGGCGATGCCGTCTTGAGGCTGAGAACCCCCAGCGAACCAGAAGTCCTGGTAGGCCCGGGCAGACTCGAACTGCCGACCTTACGCTTATCAGGCGTACGCTCTAACCACCTGAGCTACGGGCCTATGGCAGCGACAGCCGGGTCATAGACACCCAGGCTCGCGATCGCGTCACCAACTCAACGACCCGTATGGTCGAGACGTCGATGACGAAAGTGGAAAGAGAAACGGAGACGGCGGCGTTCCGCCGTTTATTGGAGCCTCAATAGACAGTCTCGTGAGAGACGGCCTGGAGAAGCATCCTTAGAAAGGAGGTGATCCAGCCGCAGGTTCCCCTACGGCTACCTTGTTACGACTTCACCCCAGTCGCTGACCCTACCGTGGTCGCCTGCCTCCTTGCGGTCAGCGCAGCGCCTTCGGGTAGAACCAACTCCCATGGTGTGACGGGCGGTGTGTACAAGGCCCGGGAACGTATTCACCGCGGCATGCTGATCCGCGATTACTAGCGATTCCAACTTCATGCCCTCGAGTTGCAGAGGACAATCCGAACTGAGACGACTTTTAAGGATTAACCCTCTGTAGTCGCCATTGTAGCACGTGTGTAGCCCACCCTGTAAGGGCCATGAGGACTTGACGTCATCCCCACCTTCCTCCGGCTTAGCACCGGCAGTCCCATTAGAGTTCCCAACTAAATGATGGCAACTAATGGCGAGGGTTGCGCTCGTTGCGGGACTTAACCCAACATCTCACGACACGAGCTGACGACAGCCATGCAGCACCTGTGTCCTAGTCCCCGAAGGGAAAGCCACGTCTCCGTGGCGGTCCAGGCATGTCAAAAGGTGGTAAGGTTCTGCGCGTTGCTTCGAATTAAACCACATGCTCCACCGCTTGTGCGGGCCCCCGTCAATTCCTTTGAGTTTTAATCTTGCGACCGTACTCCCCAGGCGGATTGCTTAATGCGTTAGCTGCGTCACCGAAATGCATGCATCCCGACAACTAGCAATCATCGTTTACGGCGTGGACTACCAGGGTATCTAATCCTGTTTGCTCCCCACGCTTTCGAGCCTCAGCGTCAGTAATGAGCCAGTGTGTCGCCTTCGCCACTGGTGTTCTTCCGAATATCTACGAATTTCACCTCTACACTCGGAGTTCCACACACCTCTCTCATACTCAAGACACCCAGTATCAAAGGCAATTCCGAGGTTGAGCCCCGGGATTTCACCCCTGACTTAAATGTCCGCCTACGCTCCCTTTACGCCCAGTAATTCCGAGCAACGCTAGCCCCCTTCGTATTACCGCGGCTGCTGGCACGAAGTTAGCCGGGGCTTCTTCTCCGGGTACCGTCATTATCGTCCCCGGTGAAAGAATTTTACAATCCTAAGACCTTCATCATTCACGCGGCATGGCTGCGTCAGGCTTTCGCCCATTGCGCAAGATTCCCCACTGCTGCCTCCCGTAGGAGTTTGGGCCGTGTCTCAGTCCCAATGTGGCTGATCATCCTCTCAGACCAGCTACTGATCGTCGCCTTGGTGAGCCTTTACCTCACCAACTAGCTAATCAGACGCGGGCCGCTCTAAAGGCGATAAATCTTTCCCCCGAAGGGCACATTCGGTATTAGCACAAGTTTCCCTGAGTTATTCCGAACCTAAAGGCACGTTCCCACGTGTTACTCACCCGTCCGCCACTAACTCCGAAGAGTTCGTTCGACTTGCATGTGTTAGGCCTGCCGCCAGCGTTCGCTCTGAGCCAGGATCAAACTCTCAGGTTGAGTTGACTTCTGACCTAAGCTTGAAGACCACCGAAGCGGTCTTGGCATTAGTTCTACGTATTTTATTGACGAGTTCCCACGTCATCGATCCGAAGACCGACGCATGGTATCTTTTCAAAAAGACCGCAGATAGTCAGTGTCGTATGATGACCTTCTAGGGTCATCGCAAGAACACCGCCGCCTGCGTTTCTCTTTCCAAATCAACAATGTCAAAGACCTGGAACCTCCGAAGAGGCCCGACCGTTTAGCGCCGTGTCGTCGGCGGAGGCGGCGATTTAGAGAACCGCAAACCCCGTGTCAACCGCTCTTTTCAGAGATCTTTCGGAGAGAAGAGCGAACCCTTCAGACCGCAAGAAACCACCGGAGGAAAGCGAGGCTTACCTCTAAAAACCCGTCGGCGATTCGATTGGAGCGCGGAACCTAGTGAAACCAACCGATGAAAGCAAGAAGTTTTTCGCTTCTTTCTTCCGTGGGACCTTGGAGACTTTCACCCCCGCGGCCCCGTCGGCCAGCCCGTTTCCGAGCGAGGCGGCTCTATACGGAGAGGCGGATTTGTCAGCAAGCGGATTCTGACAGGAGAAGGGAAGTTTCTCGCAGACTCATGATCGTCGATCAGGAATCGCAGTCCCGAGCCTGTTCGGCGCCTGCAAATACGGGCGTTTCGCCTTCTCAGGCCCCGCCGAGACGCGACATTAGTTCTGGATCCTGCTCAGAGGCCGCGACCTCAGCATCGAAGGCGCGTTGGGCGTCCGCCTCTTCCGAGAAAGTCGCCGGGTCGGACAGCCGCAGGCTTGAGACCCTATAGACATCGTCCTTCTGCTCGAGCGTGACGCCGCTGCGGGCGTGGAGGATGCGGGCGTCCATCGCTGGTCTCCTGTTCCGATGCAGAACGCATCAATCGGCCGGATGGCTCTCCTCAATCGCCAGAAAGACCGTCGACGAGGCGCGAGCGCAGCTCTTCGTCATCCAGTCCCTGCACGACGATCATTTTCGAGCGCGACTGTCCGCCGCGTCCCACGCTGATCGACGACTTCGGCACGCCAAGGCTTTTGGCCAGCATCCGGATCAGGGCGTCGTTGGCCTCTCCCTCGATCGGACGGGCGCGGACGCGCACCTTAAGCACGGGTCGACCCTCGGCGTCGCTCGTCCACCCATCAATGCGGTCAACCACAGCGCCGGGCTGCAGCCGTACAGGCAAGTTCGCCATGCGGTCCTCTGCGGGCAAGAAAAAGGGCGCGGCTCCGATCGGCGCCGCGCCCTTTTCCGATCGATTCGACTGGGCCTAGCCCAAGGCGGCCATCAGTTCCGGCACCACCGTCTTGTAGTCGCCGACCAAGCCATAGTCCGCGACCTGGAAGATCGGGGCGTCCGCGTCCTTGTTGATGGCGACGATGGTCTTGGAGTCCTTCATCCCGGCCAGGTGCTGAATCGCGCCCGAGATGCCGATGGCGATGTAGAGCGCCGGGGCGACCACCTTGCCGGTCTGACCGACCTGATAGTCGTTGGGCGCATAGCCGGCGTCGACCGCCGCGCGCGAGGCGCCGATGGCGGCCCCCAGCTTGTCGGCGAGCGGCTCCATCACGGCATGGAACTCGTCCGCCGAACCCAGGGCGCGACCGCCCGAGACGATGATCTTGGCGGCGCCCAGCTCAGGCCGGTCCGACTTGACCATTTCCTCAGACACAAAGGCCGTCTTGGGCGCATCGGCGCCGGCGACATTCTCGACCGCAGCCGATCCGCCTTCGGCGGCGGCGGCGAAGGCGGTCGGGCGCACCGTGATCACCTTCTTGGCGTCGGCAGACTGGATCGTCTCCAGCGCATTGCCGGCATAGATGGGTCGCACGAAGGTGTCGGCCGACACCACCTCGATGATGTCCGAGATCGGCGCGACGTCCAGCTTGGCGGCAAGACGCGGGGCGAAGTTCTTCCCGTCCGTGGTCGCAGGCGTCAGGATGGCGTCGTAGCTCCCGGCCAGCGGCAGGACGGTCGCCTCGACCGCCTCAGCCAGCATCTTGCCCAGACCGGCGCCCTCGGCCAGCAGCACCTTGCGGACGCCCGCGATCTTGGCGGCGCTATCGGCGGCGGCCTGCGCCCCCTGCCCCAGGACCAGGACGTCGACATCGGACGACAGGCCCAGCGCGGCTGTCACGGTCTTGTGGGTGGTGTCGCGAACGGTCGAACCGTCGTGATCGGCGATGACGAGGACAGCCATATTACAGCGCTCCCGCAGACTTGAGCTTGGAAACCAGATCGGCCGCATCGGCCACCTTGACGCCGGCCGACCGCTTGGGCGGCTCGGTGACCTTGATGACCTTCAGGCGGTCGGCGACATCGACGCCGTAGTCGGCGACGGCCTTCATGGCGATCTCCTTCTTCTTGGCCTTCATGATGTTCGGCAGGGAGGCGTAGCGCGGCGTGTTCAGCCGCAGGTCCACCGTCACCACCGCCGGCAGTTCGGCGGCGATCGTCTGCAGGCCGCCATCGACCTCGCGCGTGACCGTGGCCTTGCCGGCATCGATCACCAGCTTGCCGGCGAAGGTCGCCTGCGGCCAGTCCAGCAGGGCGGCCAGCATCTGGCCCACTGCATTGTTGTCGCCGTCGATCGACTGTTTGCCCATCAGGACCAGGTCGGGCTTTTCCTCCTCGACCACCGCCTTCAGCAGTTTGGCGACCGCCAGCGGCTCGAGATCCGTGTCCGACTGGATCAGCAGACCCCGATCCGCGCCCATGGCCAGCGCCGTGCGGATGGTTTCCTGCGCCTGGGTGACGCCGATGGAGACCACGACGATTTCCGTCGCGGTGCCGGCGGCATGGTGTTCCTTGCCTTCCTTCAGACGAACCGCCTCTTCGACGGCGATCTCGTCGAAGGGGTTCATGCTCATCTTGACGTTGGCCAGATCGACGCCCGACTGATCCGCCTTGACGCGGGCCTTGACGTTATAGTCGATCACCCGTTTGACGGGGACGAGTACCTTCATGGGTCTATCCGTGAAATCGCCTGAATGTGTGGGCAGGACATGGAGCGGTCGTGAAGGCCTGTCAACGTAACGTGGGGTCAAGCTGTGGCTTCGATCCCTATCCAACGGACCACGAGATGAAGCGTTTCCTGACCTTTCCCCGCCTGGCGATGATCTTCTTCGGCCTGTTCGGCATCACGGTCGTTGGGATTTTCGCCCTTCAGGACTACTGGGTCGCGCCCGGCAAACGCTGCGAGGCGGCGGGCAAATGGTACGACATGGAAAGCCGCATCTGCGCCCAGCCTATCTCCATCGCCCAGATCACCGGCCGCCCCAATGGCGTGTCGCGCGCCGAGGCTTCGGCCGAGAAGAACCGCGAGCTGGTCCGGATCGAACAGGATCTCGCCGCCCAGAGCCGCGCCCGCGCCGCAGAGGCCGAGCGTCAGAAAGCCGCACTGGCGGCGGCGCGTCCCGCCGCCTGACCGGTTTCGCCTAGCGGGTCGCGCCGGGCTTCCATTTGATGTCGCTGGCTCCGTTGGCGTTGGCGCGTCGCGCGGCGACGAACAGATGGTCGGAGAGGCGGTTCAGATATTTGACCGCTTCGACATTCACGGCCTCGCCGTTTTCGATCAGGCGCACCGCCTCGCGTTCGGCCCGTCGGCAGACGGTGCGCGCGACATGCAGATGGGCCGACAACGGCGCGCCGCCCGGCAAAATGAAGCTGTCGAGCGCCTTCAGGCTCTCGTTCATCCGGTCGATTTCCTGCTCCAGCCGCGCAACCTGGCTCTCGACGATGCGCAAGGCCTCCCAGGCCGGCGGCGGGTCCAGAGGCGTGGCCAGATCGGCGCCCAGGTCGAACAGCTCATTCTGGATCCGGCCCAGCATGGAGTCGATCCGGTCGTTCTGGCCGCTGTTCAGCCGGGCGACCCCGATCACCGCGTTCAGCTCATCCACCGCGCCATAGGCCTCGACCCGGGCATCGCTCTTGGACACAGGCGCGCCGGACGCCAGCCGCGTGCGACCGTCATCGCCCGTGCGGGTATAGATCTTGTTCAGCGTCACCATGATCAGGTTCCCTGCGTCGCCTTCCACATCATGCCGACGACCAGCAGGATGACGGCCACCGCCTGAAGCCCGACGCGCAGCCGCATCAGCTTGTTGGAATGGCTGCGCGCATAGTCCCCGCCCCGGAACAGCGAATAGAGGCCGAAGCCCAAGGTGATCGTCACGGCCAGGATCGCGAGGATGATCAGAATGTCGAAAATCTGCATGCCGCCGTTCTAGACCGGGATCGCCGTCACGCGCCAGCGCAGCGCTCAAAGCCATTGTCCGGCGCGCAGGATCGAACGGCAGAAGTTCGCCGACCGCAGATATTTTATTTCCCGAGCTAAGCCATTTGGTGACGATTGTTGGCGTAACGTCAGCGCCATGACTGATCGCGCCGTCCGCAACCTGGAGCACCTCAAGAGCTCGGCCTCCACAGCTCGCGTGCTGAATCTGCTGCGCGTGTGGGAGGAGAACGGCGACAGCGCGCCCAACGGCGCCGTGCGCAATCCCGACTGGGCGGCGCGTCCGATCTTCCGTACGGCGGCGCTGAACCGCGCCCTCATCATCAAGCATCGTCTTCGACGCAATGAGACCGATCTGTTCACCGGCCGACGCCAGGTCGCGACCAAGGTCGTCATTCCCATCGACGATGGAGATTTGAAGACCGGAGGCCGATACGTCTTCGTCAATCAGATCGGCTTTGAGCGGATGATGATGGAGGCGTTCGGCGTTGCGCCCAACCATCCCGATATCGAGACGCTGCGCCTGATCGACAAACTGCCGTCGCTGGATCCCTTCCTGCTGCGCGAGCAGTTGCGGCGCGGCGGCCTGGACCCCTCGCCCTGCTACTTCTCGATCAGCGACAGTGATCTTCAGCGCATGCTGGCCTTCGTTCGCAGCGAGATCGAGCCGCTGGTGACGCTCAGCCTGGGCGCGGACACGATCGCAGTGAACTCGGATTCGGCCGGGCGGATGGCGTCAAAGATCCTGTCGAACACGCCCGGCGATCAGCTGGACGCCCTGCGACTGACGCTGCGCCTGGCGCCCGAACAGTATCAGGAGGGCGTCTTCTGCTGGAAAGGCTTCCTCTATTACAAGTGGACGCTCGCCGCCCTGCTGGGCGAAGTCGCGGGCGTCGCCGAGGCCGTGCGCACCATCAAGCCCGTCGGCAAGGTCGATCGCGCCGCCAAGGAATATCTGGCGCGCAGCCGCGATGTCCTGCGCGGCCGCATCATCAAGACGTGCGACGAGGTCAGTCGCACTCTGCGCGTCTATGACGACGCCTACGCCAAACTGACCCAGGAAGGCCGCCCGATCGCCTTCCGCGACTTCCTGCTGGACGCCCCGTCTATGTTCGCCAAGCTGGGCGACCAGCTTGGCGCCGTCCAGCATATCGTCAGCTACTGGCGCTTCCGCTTCGGCTCCTCCGCCGCTCCGGTGAACGTCGAGGAACTGATGGACATCTTCATGGACTTCGAAACCGGCCTGCTCGGCCGCGGCGAACTCCCCGACGACATCGGCATGATCGCCGCCTAGCCCGATCCTAGTGCGCCGCGTCCCAGTTCGACGCCGCGCGGGCATCCACTACGAGGGGTACGGTCAGGGCCACGGCTGGGTCCGACGCGTTTTCCATCACGCGTTTGATGACGGCGATGGCGCGGTCGGCCTCGGCTTCCGGCGCCTCGAACACCAGTTCGTCGTGGACCTGAAGCAGCATGCGCGTAGCAAGACCGGCGTCGGTCAGGGCGGCGGGCATGCGGATCATGGCGCGGCGGATGATGTCGGCGGCCGCGCCCTGGATCGGGGCGTTGATGGCGGCCCGCTCGCCGAACTGGCGCTCGGCGCCGGACTTGGAGTGAATGGCCGGGATGTGGATGCGGCGGCCGAAGACGGTCGAGACGAAGCCCGTCTGGCGCACCTCGGCCTTGGTCTTGTCCATATAGGCGCGGATGCCGGGGAAGCGTTCGAAATAGGTCTTGATATAGGCCCCCGCCTCGCCCTGATCGATGCCCAGTTGATTGGCCAGGCCGAAGGCCGAAATGCCGTAGACGATGCCGAAGTTGATCGCCTTGGCGCGCCGGCGGGTTTCGGACGGCATGCCCTCAACCGGCACGCCGAACATCTCGGACGCCGTCGCCGCGTGAATATCCAGTCCCGCCTTGAAGGCGCGCTTGAGCTCGGGGATGTCGCCGATATGGGCCAATAGGCGCAGCTCGATCTGGCTGTAGTCGGCGCTGATCAGGACATTTCCGGGCGCGGCGATGAAGGCTTGGCGGATCTCGCGGCCCGTCTCGGTGCGGATCGGGATGTTCTGCAGGTTGGGATCGCTGGACGCCAGGCGGCCCGTGGTGGCGGCGGCCAGTTGATAGCTGGTGTGAACGCGGTCCGTCTTGGGATCGGCCGCCGCGGTCAGGGTGTCCGTATAGGTGCCCTTCAGCTTCGACAGCTGGCGCCAGTCCAGGATCGCGCGCGGCAGATCGTGGCTGAGCGCCAGCTCCTCCAGCACGCTGGCGTCGGTGCCCCACTGGCCCGAGGCGGTCTTCTTGCCGCCCGGCAGGTTCAGTTCGCCGAACAGGATCTCGCCGATCTGGCGCGGCGAGCCGATGTTGAAGGGGCGCCCGGCGATCTCATGGGCCTGGGCCTCCAGCTCGGCCATACGCAGGCCGAACTCGCTGGACAGCCGCTTCAGCCGGTCGGGATCGATGCGAACCCCGTTCAGCTCCATGTCCGCCAGCACCGTCGGCATGCCGCGCTCGAGCGTCTCATAGACGGTGGACAGGCCCTCGCGCGCCAGACGGGGTTTCAGAAGACGCCACAGCCGCAGTGTCACATCCGCATCTTCGGCGGCATATTCCGAGGCGGGTTTCAGCGCGACGTGCTTGAAGGATTTCTGGCTCTTGCCGGTCCCCGCCACGCTCTTGAACGGGATCGGCTCGTGGCCCAGGTGCAGGCGCGCCAGCTCGTCCATGCCGTGCCCGTGCAGTCCGCCCTCCAGCACATAGGAGATCAGCATCGTGTCGTCATAGGGCGCGACGCGGATGCCTCGTCGCGCCATGACGGCGATGTCGTATTTGGCGTTCTGAAGCACCTTTAGGACCGACGGGTCTTCCAGTAGCGTCTTCAGCCTGGCCAGGGTCGTGGGCTTGTCCAGCTGATGGATCGGCTCGGGCGCCTCTCCCGCTTCGCCGAACAGGCCGCCCTCGCCGGCCTGCGGCTCGTGCTCGTGCGTCAGGGGGATGTAGCAGGCCTCATTCGGCCCCACCGCCAACGACACGCCGCACAGCCCCGCATGGGTCGCCGACAGCGTATCAGTCTCGGTGTCGAATCCGACGACGCCGACCTCGGTAGCGCGCGCGATCCAGCGATCCAGCGCCTCTTCGGTCTGAACGCATTCGTAGGCCGCGTGATCGAAGGTCTGGACCTCGGCCGGGCCTTCGACGACCTGGCCGTAGCGCGGTGTGGCGACGGGTGCGCTCAGGTTCGGCGCGCGCTTGGGCGCAAAGGCGGAGACGTCGCTGGGCCCGGCCTTGCCGTCGCCGACCCGGCGCTGCAGCGAGCGGAACTCCATCGTCTCCAAAAAGGCCGACAGGATCGCAGGATCGGGATCGCGCACGGCGAAATCGTCGATGGTCTCAGGCGCCGGCGCATCGCAGGTCAGGCGCACCAGTTCGCGCGACAGCCGGATCTGGTCGGCGAAGTCGATCAGAGTCTGGCGGCGCTTGGGCTGTTTGATCTCACCGGCATTGGCCAACAGAGTGTCCAGATCGCCGTATTCGTCCAGCAGCTGCGCCGCCGTCTTCGGTCCGATGCCTGGCGCGCCGGGGACGTTGTCCACGCTGTCGCCGATCAGGGCCTGCAGATCGACCATCTTCTCCGGGCCGACGCCGAACTTTTCGAAGACCTCAGGTTCAGCCAGACGCCGGTCCTTCATCGGATCCCACATCACGACGCCGCCGCCGATCAGCTGCATCAGGTCCTTGTCCGACGAGACGATCACCGCCTCCCCGCCCGCATCGCGCGCCTTGCAGGCGTAGGTCGCGATCAGGTCATCGGCCTCATAGCCGGGCAGTTCGACGCAATGCACGCCGAACGCCGCCGTCGCCTCGCGCACCAGCGGGAACTGCGGGACCAGATCCTCGGGCGGCGGGGGGCGATGGGCCTTGTACTGATCGTACAGGGTGTTGCGGAACGTCTTTTCCGAATGGTCGAAGATGGCCACCAGATGGGTAGGACCATCGGCGCCTTTCATGTCCTTCAGCAGCTTCCACAACATGTTGCAGTAGCCCTGGACCGCGCCGACCGGCAGGCCGTCGGACTTGCGCGTCAGAGGCGGCAGCGCATGATAGGCGCGAAAGATGTAGGCCGAGGCGTCGATCATCCACAGACGCAGCGCAGGGCCGTCCTGCGTCATCTGGCGTTCAGTTTCTGGATTTTCGGGCGCAGTCGTCTCGGTCATGGCGGGAACATAGGGCTCCAACGCCCCCGCGTCAGCGTCAGAATTCGGTCCAGCTCGATCCCGGATCGCGTTGACCCGGCTGGGCCTGCTGCTGGCCCCAGGACACGACCATGAAGGCCTTGTGGCTGCGGATGCGATAGGTGCCGATCATCGGCACCACAGCGCCCAAGGGCGCTCCGGTCTTGGCTTCGTAGAGGAAGCCGGAAAACTCGGCGACCCCGACCCGGTCGCGGTGGCTGTAGACCGACAGTTCCGGCAGGGAGACGACGTTAAAGGTCTCGTTGATCGGGATCCGCATCTCGGGAATGCCGAAGACGCGCCGCATCTGCTCCAGCGAAAGCGCGCCGGCGCGGATTTCGAACACGGCGTTCGCCTCGTCCTTGTTGCGGGCCAGGCTGAAACCGGCGTCCGAGATCGCCCCCCGGATCGCGCTGACGGCGTAGCGGGTGCCCTCGCCTTGGAAATAGGCGTCGTCGATGAAAACCGAAGCGCCCGTCGGCAATGGCAGGACCAGCCCCTCGACCGCCCGGTCAGAGGCGCGCGCCAAGAGCAGCTGCTCCGTCGCCGTGCGGCCGGTGTTGCTCTCGGTGGTCGAGGCGCAGGCCGACAGCACGACCGCCGCAACCGTCAGCAGAGCCGCCGTCCGCACCGTCATCACCAGGCGCCGACGTTCGGCATGGAGGCCCAGGGCTCGGCCGGCGCCAACGGCGCGCCTTCCTGAAGCAGTTCGATGGAGATGCCGTCGGGCGAGCGGACGAAGGCCATGTTGCCGTCGCGCGGCGGACGGTTGATCGTCACCCCGCCGTCCATCAGCTTCTGGCAGGCGGCGTAGATGTCATCGACCTTATAGGCCAGGTGACCGAAGTTGCGGCCGCCCTGATACTCTTCCGGATCCCAGTTGAAGGTCAGCTCGACCTCGGGGCAGCGTTCCGCCGCCGACTGTTCCAGATTCTTGGGCGCTGCGAGAAACACGAGCGTGAACCGGCCCGCCTCGTTCTCGGTGCGGCGCACCTCCTGCAGACCCAGAAGGTCGCAATAGAAGTGCAGCGAGGCGTCGATGTCCTTTACCCGGACCATGGTGTGCAGATAGCGCAAGGCTCGTCTCCGTCCGAACAGCGTGTCAGCCGTCTATAGACCCAACCGCCGCAACACCGCGACTGAACTGAGGTTACGGTCTCAGTGGGCCTCGGGCGCGCGGGCCGCGGGGCTCAGATATTCGTTTTCGTCGTGGGCCTGGGCCGACAGGACGAAACGCCGGTCGCAATAGCCGCACTCGATGAAGTCGTCCTCACCCATGTCCATATAGACTAGCGGATGACCCAAGGCCCCGCCGCCGCCGTCGCAGGCCACGCGTTTGGTCGAGACGACGATCTCTTCGGGCGGCGGGATGATGGCGTCGGAATGGCGGGGAGGCATGGTCCGGTCCGGGTCTGAAAGGCTTGCGCGCTTCCTAGGCGGCGCAGGCCTGAAGGTCAAACCTCGGCGGTCCGGCGACCCAGCAGCCGGTTCAGCATCGCCTTGCGCTTCTTGAACAGCGTCAGGCCCAGACAGGCCGCGCCGACCCACAGACCGATCTCGCCGATCAGCAGCAGGGCGGCGCCGGCGATGGCGGCATGTGTCATCTCGATCTGATCGGTCTTGCCCGCCAGCAGCGCCAGTCCTCCACCGACATATCCGATGGCGCAGACAGCCATGGCGACGAAGCCGATCAGGCGAGTGCGGGTCAGAGGCGTCTTGGCTTTTTGAACGGGGGTCACGTCGATCTCCATCAAGTTCGGTTGTCTTTATGACAAGTACGCTAGACATATTGACTGTTGACGTCAAGCACCATTGACACATGGACAGGCATGCTTGTCGGGTACCGTTGGCGAGATAGGTTGGCGATTGCGGTCACTCGCCCTACCTATGCCGCTCGCCGTCCCGCCCGAGTGAATATCCGACCATGTCAGAGACCCCTGCCCTGCCCGACAACGCCATCGAGGTGCGGGGACTGAAGAAGACCTATGCCGGGTCCAAGAAGGCCGCCCCCAAGACGGCCCTGCGCGGCGTCGATCTGGTCATTCCGCGCGGCTCGGTCTTCGGCCTGCTGGGCCCGAACGGCGCCGGCAAGTCGACCCTGATCAACATCCTGGCAGGGGTGGTGAAGAAGTCCGAGGGCTCGGTGACCATCTGGGGCCGCGACATCGACAAGGAGCCGCGCGACGCGGCCGCGGCCCTGGGCGTCGTGCCGCAGGAAATCGTCGCCGACGTCTTCTTCACCCCGCGCGAATCGCTGGAGGTGCAGGCGGGCTTTTACGGCGTGCCAAAGGACGAGCGACGGTCCGACGAACTGCTGGCAGCGCTTGGCCTGTCGGACAAGGCCAACGCCTATGTCCGCGCCCTGTCCGGCGGAATGAAGCGCCGCCTCATGGTGGCCAAGGCCTTGGTCCACAATCCGCCCATCCTGATCCTGGACGAGCCGACGGCCGGCGTGGACGTCGAACTGCGTCGCCAGCTCTGGGCCTACGTCCGCCGCATCAACGAGGAGGGGGTGACCATCGTCCTGACCACCCACTATCTCGAAGAGGCCCAGGAGCTTTGCGACACCATCGCCATCGTCAACCGGGGCGAGGTGGTGGCCTGCGAGCCGACGCCGCAGCTTCTACGCCGTCTGGACAGTCGCAATGTGGTCGTAACCCCGGAAACGCCCCAGGCGACGCCGCCGGTGCTGGCCGGTTTCGAGGTTACGCCTCGTCCGGGCGGCGCCTTCGCGGTCGCCTACAAGAAGGGGCAGTCGTCGGTCGAGCAGGTCATCAACGCGGTGCGCGCCGCCGGCGTCACCATCGCCGACATCACCACCGAAGATCCGGACCTGGAGGACGTCTTCCTGGCCCTGACCTACGGCGATACATCACGGGTCGACCCGACCAAGGACTAATCGACCTCGGCCAGGAACTCGAAGATCGCCGCCTTGGCCTCGGCCTCGTCCAACATGGGCGCGTGGCCGATGCCGGGAACCTCGACATAGGCCATGGTCGGGGCCGCCTTCTTCATCCGCGCGGCGATGTCGGCGCTCAGCAGATCCGAGGCAGCGCCCCGCACCAGCAGCGTGGGCTTCTTCTTCGCCAGCCGCCGGAACATCGGCCACAGGTTCGGGACCAGCGCCTTGGCCCCCGCCGCCCGGATCGGCACGGCGATGTCCGGATCGTAGTCGAGCGCGATCTCGCCGTCGGGCTGCTGGCGGAAAATGCGCCGGGCGAAGGCGTCCCAGTCCGCATCGGTATAGTGCGGGAAGGCCACCGCATTAATCCGCTTCGCATAGGCCGCCGCATCGGCCCAGGAGCCGATCTCGACCGGCTGACCGCTATAGGCGGCGATGCGCGCCAGACCTTCCGGCGCCACCTCCGGCCCGATGTCGTTCAGGATCGCCGCGACCACCGCCTTGGGACGCATCGCCGTCAGCGCCATTGTGATCAGGCCGCCCATGGAGGTGCCGACGAAGACCGCGCGGTCAATCCCGGCCTGCTCCATCAGGGCCAGAACGTCGCGCGCATAGACATCGGGCATATAGGTCATGGGGTCGGGCGCGCGGTCCGACAGGCCACGTCCACGCACATCCACCGCCAGCACCCGCCGCCCGCTCTGGGCCAGCAGCGGCGCGATGGCTTCGAAATCGGCGCTGTTGCGGGTCAGACCATGGATGGCGATCACCGGCGGCCGCGCGACGCCGGGACCGGGCGCATAATCCCGCGCAAAGAGCGTGAGACCATCCGGCGAGGTCCAGCGGCGTTCAGCGAATGGATAGGGCGCGCTCATTAGCGATCTCCTCCGATTTTGGATCAGAGTAATTCACCAGGCGAGGAAATGCGACGCCTGGTCTTAGAGACCCACCACATCGCGCACGAAAGCGTCCAAGTCCCCGCCTTTGAAGCGATAGCCCTGCACCCCGGCGCGCTCTCCAGCCTGCAGATCCCGCTTCTGATCGCCGATGATGAATGATTGCGTTGGGTCCAGATCGTGCTCGGCGATGGCGCGCAGCAACATGCCCGGATTGGGTTTGCGGTCGGGATGATCGGGATGGCGATAGCGCGCCTCGATCGCCTCGGGATGGAAGGGCGCGGAATAGACGGCGTCGATGATCGCGCCCTCCTCGGCCAGCCGCGCGACCAGCAGAGCGTTGAAGGCGTTCATCGTCTCTTCGCTGAACAGGCCCCGCGCCACGCCCGACTGGTTCGTCACGATCACGGTGCGATAACCGGCCTGGTTCATCCGCCGCACCGCCGCCGCCGCGCCGGGGATCAGCTTCAGGTCCTCAGGCCGATGCGGATAACCGCTGTCCTCGATCAGCACCCCGTCCCGATCCAGAAAGGCGGCGGGCCGGCCGGTCATGCGTCGCTCCGAAGCAGTTCAGAAAAGGCGGACATCAGGTGATAGAGGCTGGACGCAGGCGCCGCCGTATCGTGAGAGCGGCCTTGGGCGTCGTAGCTGTCCACCCAGAGGCCCGACACGGCGGTGGCCAGATGCGTGTCGAACACGGCGGCGATCAACCGTGAAACGCCCGCGTCGCCAAAACTCAATCCCGTGCGAATGGCCTCGGTCTGGGCCCACAGACGCCGTCCGCCATCCAGCACCTCTCCCGTCGGGCCGATCTCGCGGGTGGCGAATCCGTCGCGATAACCCTGCTCTGCCGCCCGAAGATGTAGCGCCGCGGCCAGATCAGAGCCGCCCCCGGCTTGTTGCAACAGCCAGGCCCATTCTTCGAGGTGGCCCGGCTCGATTACATGACCCGTCGCAGGATCGGCGGACCAGTCCTCGGTGAAATATTCGCGGATCGCGCCGTCGATCAGGAAGCGGTGTTTGCACAGGTCCAGCGACGCCCGCGCCGCCGCCTCGAACGCAGGATCAGGCGCAATTGCCTGCCAGGCCAGCATGGCCTCCAGCATATGCATGTGGGGATTTTGACGACGCGGCAGGCGCGGCGGCAGGGCCTCCTCCCATCCCCCATGAGGAGACGCCATCAACCGATCGATCGCGGCCAGCGTCTCAAGCGCCAGGGGCCGGGCTCGCGCATCATCCAGGACGCGGTGCGCCGCCGCGAGCGCGAACAAGACGAAGGCCAGATCGTAGAGATCAGGTGCATCATCGACCGCGACCAGGTCGTCATCGGTCGCCGCGACCCAAAGGCCGTCGTCACGCCGACCACTGGATATCAGTTGGTCAAGCCCGGCTCTGGCCACCGCACGGCCCTGCTCCCATCCCAAGGCCGCCGCTTCACAGAAGACATAGACCTGACGCGCCTGAACCCGCGTGCGACGACGAAGACCGGTCACCGGCCGGCCGTGGAAATCCAGCTGCTCGAAGAACCGCCCCTGCGCGTCCACGCCCCGCTCGGCCCACAGCGGCAGGGCATGGTCGAACAGCCAGTTCGAGACCCTGGTCCGGGCGGCGGAAAGCGTCGTCATGGCGCTGGCTTAGGACGCCAGCCGACGGGCGCCAAGACCTGTGTGCGGTAGCAAAGGGCAACGCGATGTGACGCCGCGCGATTTGGCCCGCTCGCCCGATCTTGCTAGGACGACCCGACATTCGCGGCCCGCCTGTCCGGCCGCCGCCCCCGATCCCCCGTGGAGAGCGTCCCCCATGATCCCCTTCATCGACCTTCAGGCCCAGCGCCAACGCCTTAGCGGCAAGATTGAGGCCGCGGTTCAGGAGGCCGTCGTCGGCGGCGCCTGGGTGATGGGTCCGCAGGTCCGCCAGTTCGAGGCCGACCTCGCCGCCTTCGGTCAGGCCAAACACGCCTTGGGCTGCGGCAACGGCACCGACGCCCTGATCCTGCCGTTGATCGCCTGGGGCGTTCGCACAGGCGACGCCGTCTTCTGCCCCAGCTTCACCTTCACGGCCACGGCCGAGGTCGTTCCCTGGCTGGGCGCCTCGCCCGTGTTCGTGGACGTCGACGCCCACACCTACAATATGGACCCGGCCAAGCTTGAGGCGGCCATCGAAGGAGTCAAGGCCGAGGGTCGCCTGACGCCCAAGGTGGTCATCGCCGTCGATCTGTTCGGTCAGCCGGCCGACTATCCCGCCATCCGCGCCATCTGCGACCGCCATGGGCTGAAGCTGATCTCAGATTCGGCGCAAGGCTTCGGCTGCACCCTGAACGGCGACCATCCGCTGAAATGGGCCGACGTCACCACGACCAGCTTCTTCCCGGCCAAGCCCCTGGGCTGCTACGGCGACGGCGGTGCGGTGCTGACCGACGACGACGATCTGGCTCAGGAAATGGATTCCCTTCGCGTGCACGGCAAGGTCGTCGCCAAGGACCTCGAGGCCGGCGCCGCCGCCTTCGCCCACGACCCCAAATATCTGGCCATGCGCATCGGCATGAACAGCCGGCTGGACACCATCCAGGCCGCCATCCTGATCGAGAAGCTGAAGGTCTTCGATCAGGAAATCGAATGGCGCAACCGGATCGCCGCCCGTTACAACGAACGCCTCGCGCTCCATGTCTCGGCCGTGCCCCACGTCATCGACGGCGGCGTTTCCATCTGGGCGCAATACACGATCGAGCATGAGGACCGCGACGGGCTGGCCGCGCACTTGAAGGATCAGGGCGTGCCCACCGCCGTCTATTATCCGGTGCCCATGCACATGCAGCCGGCCTATCAGCGCTTCCCGCAGGGTGCGGGCGGCCTGCCCGTCACCGAACGGCTGAGGGACCGGGTCCTCAGCCTGCCGATGCACGCCGATCTGGACGAGGCGACCCAGGACAAGGTCGTCGCCGCCGTCGCCAGCTACAAGGGCTAAGCCGATGCCGAACACCCCCGCTCTCAAGATCGGCGTCGCCGGCGTCGGCGTCATGGGCCGCAACCATGCGCGCGTCGCCTCCGAGATGCGCGAGTTCGACCTGACCACCGTCTTCGATCCCGATGCGGTGACGGCCGAGGGCGTCGCCGCCGCCTATGGCGCATCGCCCGTCACGACGGCCCAGGCCTTCGTCGACGCCGGTCTGGACGCCGCCATCGTCGCCACCCCCAACCGATTCCACGCCGAAATCGGCGTGGCCCTGCTGGAAAAGGGCGTCCACGTCCTGGTCGAAAAGCCGATCGCCGCCAGCGTCGCCGACGCCCAGCGCATGATCGATGCAGCCAAGGCCAATGACCGCGTTCTGATGGTCGGTCAGGTCGAGCGCTTCAATCCCGCGGTCGAAACCGTCAAGCGCGCCGTCGCCGACGACGACATCATCTCGATCCAGATCACCCGGGTCGGTCCCTTCCCGCCTCGCATGGGCGAGGTCGGCGTGGTCATTGATCTGGCCGTGCACGACATCGACATCATCCGCCACCTGACGGGTTCCGAGATCGTTGAGGTCCAGCCGCAACTGGCCCGCACGCGCGCGGACCGCGAGGACACGGCCCTGCTTCAGTTCCGCCTGGACAGCGGGGTGATCGCCCATATCACCACAAACTGGGTCACCCCCTACAAGACCCGCACCCTGCAGGTCGCGACCAAGACCAAGTTCATCGTCGCCGATCTCATCACGCGCCAGGTCACCGAATATTTCGGCCAGCAGCCGGACGGCTCCTATTCGACCCGGATGCTGAACAGCTGGCCGGCCGAACCGCTGAAGAAGGAGCTGGAGGCCTTCGCCCGGGGCATCACGACCGGCGAAACGCCGGCCGTCACCGGCGAAGACGGCCTGCGCAATCTCGAGGTCGCGCTGCGCTGCCTCGGTGAACACTGATCGGATCAGGCCCCGTTCTCGCCGCAAAACATGAGGAAGAGAAACGTATGCGCCGTATCACCGCCACCGCTCTCGCCCTGATCGTCGTCGGTTCGGCAGCGGCGCCCGCTCATGCGGACATCCGCTACCTAGCCTATAATGCGTCGGACCGGATCACCCAGGCGCTGACCAAGGGCGTCACCTTGCAGGTGCGGCGCGGTCTGTTCGGGGCGGTGCAGGTTGAACGTCTGTTCTCCACCACCGCGCGCGGCACCGCGGGCTTCACGCGCGGCGGACCGGACGCCGCGCGACGCGTCCTGCCCCAAGGCGCCGAGGAAAATGATGTCTACGCCATCGATCAGGACGGCGACGGTCGCGGCCTGTCGCGCGCCCTGTGTCCCGGTGCCGACGAGGTCTGGCTGATCATGGGTCGCGTCCGTGCGCCCCGTCCCCTGACGATGCAGGCGGTGGGTCGGTGGTCGGACGGCGCCTATCGGCACTGCGTAACGCTGAGCTACGACTGGCGCGGCGAATGGGCGACTGCCCCGCAAGCGCAAACGCCACGAGACTGATCCGCTTCCAGACTGTTTCATAATGAGCACGCACAAGTGGGCAATTGTGACGATTTGACTTTTATATTCGTCAGTGACACTTTGGGCACACGAGCGGCGGCGGCCGTTCTACCGCCCTGGAATATCCCCCTCCCCGGCGGCGAGAGAGACGAACCTCCCAGAGCCCGGCCCGTCGCGGCCGGGCTTTTTTTACGCGGCGCGCCTGCTAGACGGGGGCATGACCCTTCGCCTTGCCACCTGGAACATCAACTCCGTCCGCCTGCGCATCGATCAGGTGGTCCGCTTCGTCGCCGAACGCGCGCCCGATGTCCTGATGCTTCAGGAGATCAAATGCACCACGGACCAGTTCCCGCGCGGCGCCTTCGAGGAGATGGGCATGCCCCACCTTCGCGTGGCGGGCCAGAAGGGCTGGCACGGCGTCGCCATCGCCAGCCGCCTGCCGCTTGAGGACAGCGACACCTTCCAGGTCTGCAAACTGGGTCATGCGCGCTGCGTCTCGGCCCGCGTTTCCAGCATCGACGTGCAGAACTTCTACATCCCGGCCGGCGGCGACGTTCCCGATCGGACGCTGAACCCCAAGTTCGATCACAAGATGGATTTTTACGAGCAGCTGACCGCGATCGTGGCCAAGCAGGACAAGTCTCGTCCCCTGGTCATGGCCGGCGATTTCAATATCGCCCCCGGCGAAGGCGATGTTTGGAATCACCGCTACATGTCCAAGATCGTCAGCCACACGCCGATCGAGGTCGAGACCCTGAACCGGCTTCAGGAGACGGGCGGTTTCGCCGATGTGCTGCGCGACCGTTTCCCCGAGCCCCATAAACTGGCCAGCTGGTGGAGCTATCGCGCCGCCGACTTCCGCAAATCGAATCGCGGTCTGCGCCTGGACCACATCTGGACCTCGCCCGGCCTGACCCCCGCCGTGGTCAAGGACACCGCCCGCATCCACGACGACGTCCGCGAATGGGATCGTCCCAGCGACCACGCGCCGGTCACGGTCGATCTGGACGTCTGATCCTCAATAGACGGCGACCGGCTTGACCGACGCCGGCGCCTTTCGACCCCGGCCGACCTTCCTGGCGGCGCGCCCGAGCCGAATCACCGCCTCATCCAGCTGATCTTCCGGCAGGGTGTAAGGCAGGCGCAGCCGGCGTTCGAAGGCGCCGTCGACGCCGAATCGCGGACCGGCGCCGAGGCGCAGGCCTTCGGCCTCAGCCGCGATCGTCAAAGCGGAACTGATCGGCCCGGGCAGGCGCGCCCACAGGGACAATCCCCCAGCCGGGCGGGGACAGACCCACTCAGGCAGTTTTTCAGCGAGCCGCGCCCGCAGATGATCCCGCCGGGCGCGCAAGAGGGGCCGGCGCGCCGCCAGGGCCTTGCCGCCGTCGTTCAACAGTTCGACCGCCGCCAGCTGCTCCAGGATCGGAACACCCAGATCGAAGCTGGCGCGACTTTGGGCCAGGCGCTGGATCACCGCCCGGTCCGCGCGGATCCAACCGATCCGCAAACCGCCCCAGACGCTCTTGGACATCGAACCCAGCCTGACCATCCGCGGCGCATCGACGGCCGAGGCGCTGAGCGCCGGCGGTCCGCTCAAGGTCAGTTCGACCAGTGTCTCGTCCAGCACCAGCAGGGTCTCCGACCCCTTGAGCCCCGCCAGCAAGCGCGTCCGGTCCGCTGCCCGCATCATCCGCCCCGTCGGATTGTTGTGATCCAACACAAGATAGGCCATGGCCGCATTGCTGCTTCGGCAGGCCGCAACCAGACCCTCGACATCCCAACCCTCCTCGCCCTCGCCGTCCGGCAAGGCGACGGGCACGGCGCGACCGCCCGCCGCCAGAATGGCGTCGATCGCCTGCGGATAGGTGGGATGGTCGAACACCACCGGGGCGCCGGGGCCCGTCGTCAGGCGCAGAAGATGGACCAGTCCATTGTGCGCGCCGTGCGTGATCAAAATCTGACCCGAAGAGGTCGCCAGGCCGCGCCGCCGATAGCCGGCCGCTACCGCTTCGCGCAGCGCCTCCAGCCCCGCCGTCTCGTAACCGTGTCCCGGCAGGTTGGCCGGCAAACGCTCCAGCGCCCGCACATAGGCAGCGTGCACATTGGGATCGGCCGGCAGGACGGCGGCGGTCAGGTCGATCAGGCCAGTCTTGTCCGTTGACGTCGCCTCATGACGCGGCGCCGGTCCGTTCGGCAGGCTGGTGCGCGCGGCGGCGCCCTGCCCGCCGGTCAGAAACCCGTCATCCCGCAGGCGTCCGTAGGCGGCCGAGACGGTCGTTCGGCTCAAGCCCAGCGCCTGGGCCAGTTCCCGTTCGCCGGGCAACCGCGCCGCCAAGGGCAGTCGGCCATCCAGAATCAGCAGTCGTATCGCCCCTGCGAGCTGCCGGTAGGCCGCGCCTGCACCCGGCGACCGCCAGGTGCCGAGGTGGCGCGTCAGGGATACAAGACCGATCGACCGCGACGACATGGGGCCAGAATGGCATAACTGGCCCTGTTTTTGATAGCCAGTTTGGCGCATCAGATCGATTTATGACCCGTCGCCTGATCCAGCTCTTCGCCGGCCTGTTTCTCTACGGCCTGTCCATCGCCCTGATCGTCCGCGCCGATCTCGGTCTGGATCCGTGGGACGTGCTGAACCAAGGGGTGTTCGAGCGGTTCGCGAAACCCGCCGGGATCAGCTTCGGTCTGGTGGTCAATCTGATCGGTATGGCCGTGCTGCTGCTATGGATTCCCCTGCGCCAGAAGCCTGGAATCGGCACTGTGGCCAATGTGTTGGTTATAGGCACGGTCGCCAATTTCGGTCTGGACTGGATCCCGTCCGACCTAGGCCTACCGCTCCTGGCCTGCTTGCTCATCGCCGGCATCGTCCTGAACGGCGTGGCCAGCGGGGCCTATATTGGCGCGGGCCTCGGTCCCGGTCCCCGCGACGGCCTGATGACCGGCATCGTCGCGCGCACAGGCTGGCCGGTGAAATGGGTGCGGACGGCCATCGAAGTGACCGTTATCACCGTCGGCTGGCTGTTGGGCGGTTCGGTCGGAGTGGGCACGTTGCTTTACGCCCTGACTATCGGCCCGCTGGTCCACGTCTTCCTGCCGCTGTTCACGATCCGCCGATAACTTCCGTCAGCCTTGGGCCGTCCGCCGGTTTGATCGAGGTGAAGCGGCCTAATGCGAAAGTCGTCGCATCAAGGCCTTTACGGCCTTGGCGTGACCATGGTCCAGATCGCCCTCGGGATAGAGGTCGATGCGGACCTGCGGCATCAGCCCGCGTCCTTCAAGCAGATGGCCTTGCGGATCGACGTAAAGCTCCATGGGCATGGCGAAGCGCCAACCATTGGCGAGAACCACGGGGCTCTGATCCGAAAACGCGCCTCTCGTCCGGGTCCCGGCGTGCGTGACATTGGGCAGAACCGTCATCATCTGGCTGAATGTCTCGCCGGCGCTGACGGTGATATCGCTGGTCAGAAGCCAGACAGGGCCGTGATAGCCCGGTCGATCCGAGGGTCGCACCTCCACGACCTGCAGAGCGACGCCCGATCCCCAGCCCCTCTTGGTGTAGGCGACGCGCGGCTGGTCGGCGAAACGCGACGCGATCAACCGGCTGACAGAGTCATAACCGCCGCGATTGTTGGACACGTCCACGATGACTGCTCGCGTCCCGTCGAACGCGATCATCGCTTCGTCCAGCGCGGCTTCCAGCGGCTCTGTGGAAGCGGCGTCCTCGGCGTCGAACCCTCCCATGGTCACGATCGCCAGATAGCCTACGCCGTCGTTCACACCCCAGAAGACCCGATTGTTGGCGACGGCGTGACCTTCACCGTCAAGGATGGTCTGAAGGACGCCTTCGCGCCACGCGCCCAGCCACGCTCTCTCGGGTCTTGGCTCGGAGCGGGCGTTGACCGCGTCCAGGGTTCGTCCGCTCGACACCTGAAGGTCCTGCGCGCGGCCTTCGATTTCTGCGCTCAGTTCGATATGTGCGTCATCCAGTCCCGACAGAAGGTCGGCGGCGGCGGCGAACGCCTGGCTGGGGGATGACGTCTGCGAAAGACGCGCAAGCACGTCGCTGCGACGGGCTTGGAAATCGATCTTTCGAGCCTCGAAACCGGGATAGTAGGCCTGCATCAAATCCGAGATGGCCAGGACGGCGGCACGGTCGCTCGAATCTGGATGTCGGCAGGCCGGGGGCAAAGCCGGCAGCCTGTCGAACACATAGATGCTCGCCTGATCGTCGTGCGCTTCGGTCAAGCCTATGCCGTCAGCCACGGCGACGACGGCGGCGAAGCTGTCTTTCACATCTTCCCCATCAGGGTCGGGCCAGCAGACCCCGCCAGCCTCGTGATAGACCCGGAGGTCTTGCCCGGCGCGGACGATCACCAGGCCATAGCCGCGCAATCGGAACACGCCGTCCGGCGCCACGGACGGCATCGGTGATTGCTGGAGCAAGGCGGCGAGGGCGAAGGCGGCGATCATGCCGTTTCATCGCCTGCGCGAACGCTGTCGTCCAGGCGCTTTCAGGGTTGAAGTCGATACCCGCCCGCATCGGTTAGCAGAAGGCGGGCATGACCGGGTTCCGGTTCGATCTTCTGGCGTAGGCGATAGATATGGGTTTCCAGCGTATGGGTCGTGACCCCGGCGTTGTAGCCCCAGACCTCGGTCAGCAACTCTTCGCGCGACACCGGCTTGGCGCCGGCGCGATAGAGGTATTTGAGGATATTGGTTTCCTTCTCGGTCAACCGCACCTTCTTGCCCTTGGCGTCCATCAGCACCTTGGCGGCGGGCCGGAACTCGTAGGGGCCAATGGTGAAGACGGCGTCCTCGGACTGTTCATGACTGCGTAGATGGGCGCGGATGCGCGCCAGCAGCACGGCGAACCGGAAGGGCTTGGTGACATAATCGTTGGCTCCGGCGTCCAGGCCCAGGATGGCGTCGGCGTCCGCCGACTGCGCCGTCAGCATGATGACCGGTGTCGAAACCCCGTCCTTGCGCAACAGGCGACAGGCCTCGCGGCCATCCATGTCGGGCAGATCGACGTCCAATAGGATCAGATCGGCGCGGATCTCGCGCCCCATTCGCACGCCATCGGTCGCGGTTGCGGCCTGCTGAGTCTTGAACTCCTCATGCAGGTTCAGCTGCTCGGCCAAGGCCTCGCGCAGGTCGTCGTCGTCGTCAATGATCAGAATGGTCTTGGGCGTAGGCATGGGACAGACAATGGCGAGGCTTGGCCCCCGCGCCAAGGCTTGGGGGTGCGAATATTCACATAGGGTTACGAGCTAGAGGGCGTTTCGGGTCGATTTCGTTCCCCGAACAAGGCCGTTCCGACCCTGACGTGCGTCGCGCCGCACCGTATGGCGGTCTCGTAGTCGCCGCTCATGCCCATCGAAAGGACCAATACACCGTTGCGTTTGGCCATGGCCCGCAACATCTGAAAATGTGGCCCTGCATCCTGATCCGCCGGGGGAATGCACATCAGACCCTCGACCGTCAGCCCATAGGTGTCGCGCGCAGCCGCAATCAGGGCGTCGGCGGCATCGGGCAGGACGCCGGCCTTCTGGGGCTCCGCGCCGGTGTTGACCTGGACCAGGACGCGCGGCGATCGGCCGCGCTTTTCGCCCGCCTGCGCCAGGGCGCGCGCCAGTTTTTCACGGTCCAGGGTTTCGATCACATCGAACAGGGCGACCGCATCCTCGGCCTTGTTGGTCTGCAAGGGGCCGATCAGCCGCAACTCCAGGCCCGGCAAGGCTTCGCGACGATCAGCCCACCGGCCCTGCGCCTCTTGAACTCGGTTCTCGCCGAAGATCCGCTGACCCGTCGCCAGGATAGCGTCGATGGCCTCTGGGGCTTGCGTCTTGGAAACGGCGGTCAGGGTCACGCTCGCCGGATCCCGACCGGCCGCATGGCAGGCGGCGTCGATGCGCGCCCGCACCTCGGCGACCCTTTCGGCGATGGACGGGGCGGAAAAAGCGGAGGAAGAAGAGGTCATGATCCTGCCGGCCGGTTACAGCGACGATGCGCGCGCGCTCTGGAACGCCGCGACCGCTCTAAACCGCGCCGCCGCCGCTGTCAGCCCGGCCGCCGCAGCGTTGCCGCCGATGCTGTTCTTCACCGACCCGGATCGCACGCTCCGACCGTGGGAGACGGCGGCGCGCCTTCCCGCCGGCTCGGCGGTGATCTATCGCGCCTTTGGCGCCTCCGATGCCGTCGAGACGGGGCATCGGCTTCGGGATGCGACGGCCGGTCGGGACGTGAAATTGCTGGTTGGGCTGGCCCCCAATCTGGCCGAGGCGATCGACGCCGACGGGCTGCACCTGCCCGAACGGGCTGCGGACCAAGCAGCGCGCATCCGCTCGGACCGACCTGGCTGGATCCTGACGGCGGCTTGGCATGGCTCTTCGTCCGCGCCCGAAGCCGTGAACGCCCTGATCCTGTCGCCGGTGTTTCCGGCGGGCGGTGCGTCCGCCGGCAAACCCGCATTGGGCGTAAATGCATTCGAACAGCATGTGAAAGCCGCCGGCATGCCGGTCTATGCGCTGGGCGGCGTCACGCCAGAGAACGCCGCAACGCTTGCACGCACAGGCGCATGCGGCTTAGCAGCGGTGAATGCGATTCAGTCAGCGTTTCGCTGACCGGTCGAAATCAGAACTTGAAGATGGTTTCCAGACGGACGCGGGGCTGGGCTCGGCCGTTGGTTTCGGGCGCGCGGGCCGGATCGGCTTCCGGCGTGCTGACGGCCGCAGCGGCGCCGACACGCAGACGGTCGTTCAGGCGGTAATAGGCGCCGGCCTCGACGTCACCCCAGTCGGTCTCGCGACCCACGGGCTGGTTCAGGTTGAAATCCAGGCCCCAGCGGCCACGATCGTTGAGCCGCAGACCGCGACGCTGCGGCGCCGGCGCGTTACGCTGCGCCGCCTGGGCCTCCGAAAGGGAAACGGTGGATGTGCTTTGGGCGAGCGCCGACGTCGACGCGGCCATCGCCGTCGTCGCCACCATCACAGCCAGGAAACCACCGAACCGCATACCAAATCCTTCGAACCCCGCCATGAGGCGGCGTTTCAACCCTGAACCGACCTTATATGGTCGTGAGCCCCGCGATTAGACACCGGGTGTCTGCGCGGTCAACGCAATGAGCCGGCGATAACAAGGTTCCCGCGCATTGTTGTCGGCGTATGTGTCTCAAGCGTCACGGGATTCGGGCGGATTCCGGCAAAATCTGACATGCCCTTCAGAAAACACCGCGACGCGCGATGCGACGGGAACCGACTTCGCCTTGTCATCGCCCCTTTTCGCCGTGTTATAGAGCCTGGCAGTCGGCATTTCTCATGCCGTGCGCGCGTGCGGGCGAGGGCTCTCACGTCCCTGAGTTTACGGAGACTTCTCTTGATGAGCCTCAACAAGGCCCTGGTTCGGAACGTCGCGGTCGTGCTGGTCTCGGGCGTGGCCCTGGGCGCGTCCCTGTCGGCCTGCTCGAGCATTCCCTTCGTCGGCGGCAAGAAGTCTGCGCCCAAGACGAACGTGCAACAGGGCATCGGCGTCAACGCCTTCCTGTGGCGCGCCTCGCTCGACACCCTCAGCTTCATGCCGCTGCTGACCGCCGATCCGTGGGGCGGCGTCATCAACTATGACTGGTACATCAACCCCCAGACGCCGAACGAGCGCTTCAAGGCGACCGTCTTCATCCTGGACACCCGTCTGCGCGCCGACGCGCTGAACGTCACGGTGACCAAGGAAGTGAAGGGCGCCGATGGTCAGTGGACCGCCGCCCCGGTCGCCGCCCAGACCGAGGCCGATCTGGAAAACGCCATCCTGACCAAGGCGCGCCAGCTGAACCTGTCGAACGCCGGCTAAAGCCGGCGCTCGCTTTATTACTAGGCGCTACCGCCCTTCGGGCTGCTTGAGCGCGACGCGTCCAAGAGTTTTTAGGACGCATTACTTCTTGGGCGCTGTCGTCCTTCGGGCTAGTTGAGCCGGGAGGGCGTCAGCGCCCTTTCGACTTTCAGGACGACCGTGGCCCGTTACGAACCCAAGACCGCCGAACCCCGCCAGCAGGCCCGATGGGCCGAGGCTTCCGCCTTCGTCACGAAGGACACCGGCCGGCCGAAATACTATGTGCTTGAGATGTTCCCCTATCCGTCGGGCAACATCCACATGGGTCACGCCCGCAACTATGTGATGGGCGACGTGGTGGCGCGGTCCAAGCGCGCGCAAGGGTACGACGTTCTGCACCCGATGGGCTGGGACGCCTTCGGCATGCCGGCCGAGAACGCGGCCATGGAGCGCGGCATCCACCCGAAAGGCTGGACCTATTCCAACATCGCCAACATGCGCGAACAGCTGAAGCTGCTGGGTCTGTCGCTGGACTGGTCGCGCGAGTTCGCCACCTGCGACCCGGAATACTACGGCAAGCAACAGGCCTGGTTCCTGGACCTGTATCGGCGCGGTCTGGTCTATCGCAAGGATGCGGTGGTCAACTGGGATCCGGTCGACAACACGGTCCTGGCCAACGAACAGGTGATCGATGGACGCGGCTGGCGCTCGGGCGCCTTGGTCGAGAAGCGCAAGCTGAACCAGTGGTTCCTGCGCATCACCGACTATGCCGACGACCTGATCGACGGTCTGAAGACCCTGGACCGCTGGCCCGAAAAGGTCCGGCTGATGCAGGAGAACTGGATCGGCAAGTCCAAGGGCGCGACCCTGTGGTGGGACATCGCCGCGGCGCCCGACTTCCTGCCGGCGTCAGCGGAGGGCGAACCCAACCACGCCCGCGATCCGATCGAGGTCTACACCACCCGCCCCGACACCCTGTTCGGCGCCAGCTTCCTGGCCCTGGCCCCCGACCATCCCCTGACCAAGGCCATCGCTGAACATCGGCCGGACGTGGCGGACTTCATCAAGTCTTGCGCTCAGACCGGCACCAGCGAAGCCGAGATCGAAAAGGCCGAGAAGCTGGGCGTGGATCTGGGCGTCCGCGTCCGCCATCCCTTCGATCCGGACAAGACCCTGCCCGTCTGGGCCGCCAACTTCGTGCTGTCGACCTACGGTTCGGGCGCGATCTTCGGCTGCCCGGCCCACGACCAGCGCGACCTGGACTTCGCCCGCAAATATGATCTGCCGGTGACGCCGGTGGTCAAACCCGACGACACCGAGACAGTCGAAATCGGAACCGAGGCCTATGTCGGCCCCGGCCGCATCTTCAACTCCGACTTCCTGAACGGCATGGACGTCGAGGCCGCCAAGGCCGCCGCGATCGCCAAGGTCGAGGCCGCCGGCCAGGGCCGCGCCGAAACCATCTATCGCCTGCGCGACTGGGGTGTTTCGCGCCAGCGGTATTGGGGCTGCCCGATCCCGATCATCCACTGCCCGTCCTGCGGTGTCGTAGAGGTTCCCGCCGATCAGTTGCCGGTGGTCCTGCCTGATGATGTGACCTTCGACGTGCCCGGCAATCCCTTGGCGCGTCACGCGACCTGGAAGCACGTCAAATGCCCGTCGTGCGGTGCCGACGCGACGCGCGAGACCGACACGCTCGACACCTTCGTCGATTCCAGCTGGTATTTCGCGCGGTTCACCGATCCGACGGCCGAGGCGCCGATCAACAAGGCCGCTGCCGACCGTTGGCTGGCTGTCGATCAATATATCGGCGGGGTCGAGCACGCGGTCCTGCACCTGCTGTACGCTCGCTTCATCACCCGCGCCCTGTCTGACGCCGGCATGCTGTCGGTGAAGGAGCCGTTCGCCGGCCTGTTCACGCAGGGCATGGTCGTCCACGAGACCTATCGCCGCGCCGACGGCGCCTGGGTCGAGCCGACTGACGTCGAGCTCAAGAACGACAACGGCGTGCGTTCCGCCCGCCAGCTGTCGACCGGCGAGACCTTGGTCATCGGCGACATCGAAAAGATGTCCAAGTCAAAGAAGAACGTCGTCGCCCCGGCCGAGATCCTGGAAAGCCACGGCGTGGACGCCGGTCGCCTGTTCGTCCTGTCCGACAGCCCGCCCGAGCGGGACGTGCAGTGGACCCCTGGCGGCGTCGAGGGCGCCAGCCGCTTCGTCCAGCGCGCCTGGACCCTGTTCGACACCTATGACGCCGGTTTCGCGGGCGAAGACAAGGCCAACTCCGAGCTGCTGCGCGAAACGCACAAGGCCATAAAGGCCGTGTCGGAAGGGGTCGAAGGCTTCCGCTTCAACTCGGCCATCGCCAAGCTCTACGCCTTCGTCGCCACCATTCGCGACAACGCCCAGGCCGGCGGCGACGCCAAGCGTCAGGCCCTGTCGGCGCTGGCCCGTCTGATCGCCCCCTTCACCCCGCACCTGGCCGAAGAAGCCTGGATGCGGCTGGGTGAGGACGGGATGGTTCTGGACGCGCCGTGGCCCGTGTGGGACGCTGCGCTCGCGGCCGACGACGAGGTGGTCCTGCCCATCCAGATCAACGGCAAGCGTCGCGCGGAAATCCACGTGCCGCGCGGCATGGAGCCGTCCGAGGTCGAAGCGCTGGTCCTGGCCGACGAAACGGTCAAGGCGCGGCTGGAGGGTCTGAGCGTGAAGAAGATCGTCGTGGTCAAGGACCGCATCGTCAATCTGGTGGCCGGCTGATGCGTATCGCGGCGGCTCTCGCGGTTCTCGCGTCTCTGACGGTTTCCGCCTGCGGCTTTACACCCATGTACGCCGAGCCGGCCGTGGGTTCATCCCTGCGCCGGATCGCCGTTACGACCCAGGATGACCGTCTGGGCTATCGCCTGCGCGAGCAGCTGGAAGACGTCCTCGCCTGGGATCGCGGCGCGACGCCGCTGTATCGTCTGACGACAGAGGTCCAGCAGAACCGCCGCTCGCTGGGTCGCCGCATCGACGACACCGCCACCCGCTATGAACTGACGGTCAAGGCGACCTGGACGTTGACCCCGGCCGCCGGGGGAATGCCTGTCAGCGGCACGGAAACGGTCACCACGACCTACGCCACCGCCGACCAGCCCTATGCCGCCATCGCCGCCCAGCAGGACGGAGAGGAGCGCGCCGCAGCCGAACTGGCTCGCCTGATCCGACTGGATCTGATGCAGGCGATGTCGAACCCGTGATCCTGGCCAAACGCCCCGAGATCGATCGCTTTCTGAAGGCGCCCGATCCGGCGATCCGGGCGGCGGTGATCCACGGCAAGGATCGGTCCGGCGTCGCCGAGCGGGCCGAGGTGTTGTGCAAGACGGTCACGCCCGACCTGAACGACCCCTTCAATGTCACCGTCCTGACCGACAGCGACATCGATGGCGATGAAACGAAGCTGGAAGAGGCGCTGACGGCCATGTCGCTGATGGGCGGCCGTCGTCTGGTGCGCATCCGTCTGTCGGCGCTGAAGCCCGGGGTGGACAAGGCGGTCGCCGCCGCGCTGAAGATCCACGCCGAGGGCGGCTACAATCCCGACGCCATGATGGTGGTCGAGGCCGACCAGCTGGGTCGCGAATCCGCCCTGCGAAAGGCGGCCGAGAAGGAAAACGGCGCGGTCGGCATCGTCTGCTACGAGGACGAGACCGGCGATGTGGCCCGCATGGTCCGTGAAGCTTTGGCCGCCGACAAGGTAGGCCTGACCTCCGACGCCCTGGACCGGTTCGTCGCGCGCCTGCCGCGCGAGCGGGGTTTGATGCGGCAAGAGATCGAGCGCCTGGCCCTGTTCATCGGCCCCGGCTCCGGCAAGACGCTGGATATGGATGCGCTGGAGCATCATCTCGGCGTCGAACCCGACGCCTCCCTGTCGGATGCGGCCCTTCAGGCTTTTGGCGCGCGTCCCGGCCCGGCGCAGGCGGGGCTCAGGCGCGCCTTCGCCGAGGGCGAATCGTCGGTGCTCGCCGTTCGCTCCGCCGCGATCCATCTCGGAAAGCTACGCCGGATCAATATCTTGCAGGCCAACGGCGCAAACTCTAAGGAGGCCGCCAAGGCCGCCGGCGTCTTCTGGAAACAGGAGGCGGAAATGCTGCGTCAGGCGCGATCCTGGCGGCTCGAAGCCCTGGACGAGGTCTTGGACAGCATCAACACGGCCGATGTCGCCACCAAGACGACCGGAATGCCGGACCAACTGATCGCAGAACGCCTGCTGCTGGAAATCGCAGGTCGCGCCAGACGCCTGGGGCTTTAGCCCTAGCCGCGCTTGGACGCCTTGCGGAAGGCGGGCTGGGCCATGGCGACGTTGCGCGCCGACACAGCCTTCTCTTCGGCCTTGGCGCCCGGCTGGGCGTTGAACCCATGACCCGCCTTGGCCTTCTTGGCGGCGAGCGCCTGTTTCAGCTTGTCGGCGGCGGTGGGTGTCGTGTCTTCAGTCATATCGACACCCTAGCACAGTCTAGCGGTCAGCCGCGCATCAAACGGCGGCACAGGTCGTCGAGCTGCTCCAGCGAGCCGTAGCCGATCGTCAGCTCGCCCTTGCCGCCCTTGTCCGACAACTGGACCTTCAGGCCCAGCGCATCGGCCAAGTCCTGCTGCAGGGCGGCGACATCGGCCGCCCCCTCCCCGCCTGCGGCCGCCGACGCCGACTTGCTCTTCGTCGGCTTCGGCCCCTCCACCGCACGGCGCGCCAGGGCCTCGGTCTCACGGACGCTCAGACCGTCCACGAAGGCGATGTCCGCCAACTGACCCGGATCGGGCGTATTGATCAGGGCCCGGGCGTGACCCGCGGACAGTTTGCCTTCGCGCACATAGAACAGCACCCGCTCGGGCAGTTGCAGCAGGCGCATGGTGTTGGCCACATGGCTGCGGCTCTTGCCGACCACGCCCGCCACCGCATCCTGCGTCCGTCCGAAGCGATCCATCAGAACGCGATACGCCTCGGCCTCTTCCAGAGGATTCAGGTCCGCGCGCTGGACGTTCTCGACGATCGCGACTTCGAACACCTCGACGTCGTCCATCTCGTGGACCACGATCGGCACCTCGGTCAGGCGCGCCGCCTGCGACGCCCGCCAGCGGCGTTCGCCGGCGATAATCTGCCAGACGCCCTCCTCACCCGGTTGGGTCCGCACCAAAATCGGCTGCAGAATCCCCTTGTCGCGGATCGACGCGGTCAGTTCCTCCAGATCCTCCTGGCGGAAGGTCTTCCGCGGTTGGTCCGGATTGGGCTTCAGGCTTTCGATCGGTACGCGTTGCACACCGGCGGGCACGGGCGCGTCAGATGCGACCGGCGCCTCGGCGTCCTGTCCCATCAATGCCGAAAGGCCGCGGCCCAGACCTCTTTGTCGTTCAGCCAAGATACTGTTCCGTTTCTAATAAACTCAGGCGGCCAGCTTCAGGCGCTGGCGTTCGCGCTTCACCACTTCCTTGGCCAGCCGCAAATAGGCCTGGCTGCCGGCGCACTTCAGATCATAGATCAGCGCGGGCTTGCCGAACGACGGCGCCTCGGCGACGCGGACGTTACGCGGGATCACGCTCTCATAGACCTTGTCGCCGAAGTGGGCGCGGACGTCGTTCGCCACCTGACCCGACAGGGCGCTGCGACGATCGAACATCGTCAGGACCAGGCCCTGGATTTCCAGCGATGGGTTAAGGCTGTGCTTGACCATGTCGATGGTGCGCATCAGTTGGCTCAGGCCTTCCAAGGCGAAGAACTCGCACTGCAGCGGCACCAGCACCGCATCCGCCGCCGCCATCGCATTCAGCGTCAGCAGGTTCAGCGACGGCGGGCAGTCGATCAGCACATAGTCATACGCGGTAGGGCCATCGTCGTGGGCGCGCAGGGCGTCGCGCAGCCGGTAGGATCGGCGATCCGCCTGGCTAAGCTCGATCTCAACGCCCGACATATCGGCGTCGGCCGGGACGATCCACAAACCCGGCACCGTCGTCTGCACCGAGGCATCGGCGATTGAGCGCTGATCCACAACGACATCATAGATCGTGACACGCCGTGTTTCACGTGGAACACCCAGGCCCGTCGAGGCATTGCCCTGTGGATCCATATCCACGATCAGCACACGCTCGCCGATTGCGGCCAAAGCGGTGCCGAGGTTGATCGCCGTCGTCGTCTTGCCAACCCCGCCCTTCTGGTTGGAAACAGCGAGGACGCGGGCGGGCTTTCTAGCGCGTTGAGCGGGCACGGCGGAGGCTCCGGATTGTCACGATGCGGCCGCGCACGTCGCTTTGCGACGGGGCCAGTTCAGCCTCGAAATGCCAGGATTTGCGCGCTTCGATCAACTCGGATTCGGCACGTTCCCCCTTCAGGAAGAGACCTTGTGCACCCCTTTGGAAGTAGGGCTGTGCATAACCCAGCAGTTTGTCCATCGGGGCCACGGCGCGGGCGGTGACGATGTCACACGTCACGGACTGCGCCTCTGCCCGGCCGACGATGACCGTCGCCGGCAAGGACAGCGCATCCACCACCTCCTGAAGAAACCGGCAGCGCTTTGCCAGGCTGTCGATCAGCCAGACATGCGCCCCTTCCTCCCCCTTCAACATGATGGAAAGGACCAGTCCGGGAAAGCCGGCCCCTGCCCCCAGATCCGCCCAGGTCTTCGCGGCGGGCGCCAGATCGAGCAGTTGCGCACTATCCCAGACATGGCGATTCCAGAAGTCCGGCAGACTGTCCGGACCAACTAGATTCATCACCGCATTGGCCTCGACCAACCGGAGCCGAAAGGCCTCGAGGTCGGTGATCTGCTCCGCTGACGCATTCGAGCGTGCAAGGAACGCCTGTTGTTCAGCCTCCAACATCAAGCCGCGACCGGCGCCTTGGGCGCGCGCTTCACATGGGCCAGCAGCGCCGTCAAAGCGCCAGGCGTCATGCCCTCGATCCGACCGGCCTGACCCAGGGTGCGCGGTTGGACGCGCGCCAGCTTTTCCTTCGCCTCGTTCGACAAGCCGCCGACGGCGCCGTAGTCGAGATCGGTCGGAAGCATCAGCCCCTCCTCCGCCTTCAGCGCATCCGCATCCTGTGACTGACGATCCAGATAGTTGGCGTAGGCGGCGTCGATTTGAACCTGCTCACTAACGTCATCGGCCCAGTCGGCGATGACGGGCACGGCCGAAACGAACTGATCCAAAGTCACATCGGGGAAGGCCAGCAGTTCGCGCATCGACCGCCGACGACCGTCAGCATTGACCAAAATGCCGAGCGCACCGGCCTCATTGGGCGTAAATAGTGTTTCACGTGAAACAGCGCTCGCTGCCGCAAGCGCCGAAGCCTTGGATTCAAAACGAACACGCCGTTTCTCGCCGACAATGCCCAGCGCGATCGCAAGCGGCGTCAGCCGAAGGTCGGCATTGTCGGCCCGCAGCGTCAGCCGATATTCCGCCCGGCTGGTGAACATCCGGTACGGTTCGGTGACGCCGCGCGTGACCAGATCGTCGATCATGACGCCGATATAGGCCTGATCACGCCCCAGGATCACCGGCTCCTGCCCGGCCGCCGATCGCGCGGCGTTCAGCCCTGCCATCAGCCCCTGAGCCGCAGCCTCCTCATAACCTGTGGTGCCGTTGATCTGTCCGGCCAAATACAGCCCGGGGCGCTTCTTGACTTCGAGCGCCGCCGTCAGCTCGCGCGGATCGACGTAGTCGTATTCGATGGCGTAGCCGTATCGGAAGACCTCAACTGCTTCCAGTCCCGGAATGGTGCGAAGGAAGGCGAGCTGCGTCGGCTCCGATACCGAGGTCGAGATCCCATTCGGATACACCGTGGGATCGTCCAGCCCTTCCGGCTCAAGGAAAATCTGATGGCTCGTCTTGTCCGCGAACCGAACGACCTTGTCCTCGATCGATGGACAATAACGCGGCCCCCGGCCCGACAGCTTGCCGCCATAGACGGCGCTCTCGCCGAGATTCTCCGCGATGATCCGATGGGTCTCCTCTGTCGTGTGGGTCACGCCACAAGCGATCTGGGGCACGTCGATCCGGTCGGTCAGGAAGGAAAAGGCCGACGGCGCCTCGTCCGCCTGCTGCATTTCCAGACGATCCCAGGCGATCGTCCGACCGTCCAGGCGTGCGGGTGTGCCCGTCTTCAAACGCCCTATCATCAGGTCGGCCGCGTGGAGATCGGCGGCCAGACCCGTCGAGGGCGCCTCACCATGCCGCCCCGCCGGGACGCGCTCGTCGCCGCGATGGATGACCCCGTTCAGGAAGGTGCCGGTCGTCAGGACGACCGCCCCGGCGCGAACGGTCTCTCCTGCGCCGGTCACGACGCCGACCACACGGTCGCCTTCAAGGATAAGCCTCTCGGCTGTTCCCGCCATCAGGGTCAGATCGGGCGTACCCTTCAGTTCGGCCTGCATGGCCTCGCGATAGAGGCGACGGTCGATCTGACTGCGCGGACCCCGAACGGCGGCGCCCTTGGATCGATTCAGAAGGCGGAATTGGATGCCGGACACATCGGCCAGCCGGCCCATGACGCCGTCCATGGCATCGATCTCGCGAACGAGATGCCCCTTGCCCAGCCCCCCGATGGCCGGATTGCACGACATCTCGCCGATCGTCTCAAGCTTCTGGGTCAGCAGAACCGTGCGGGCCCCGGCCCGTGCCGAGGCCGCCGCCGCTTCGCAGCCGGCATGGCCGCCGCCGATGACGACGACGTCGAATACGGGATCAGAGGGAGAATTCATCGCCGCCACATAAGCCAAAACGCGTGTAATCGCCATAGGAAGGCCAATGACATCGGACTGCAACCTGGCTCTGTTTCACGTGAAACACCGGTATGGCTAGGCCTACTTTCCGATGCAGAAGGTCGAAAAGACTTCGCCCAAAATGTCCTCGACACCGATCGCACCCGTAACGCGCGCCAGAGCGTCGGCAGCCCGCCTCAAGTCGTCGCCCGCCATTTCGGGCGCAACATGGAGCGCCGCACGCGCCGCATCGACGCTTTCCAATGCCTCGAGCAAACGCAACCGATGGCGCTCCTGAGTCACGGCAGGGAAATCGGCGCCTGACAGATCTTGCGCAAGACGAGCAGCAATCCAGTCCCGAAGCTCGGCCAAGCCATCGCCAGTGGTGGTGCTAACCGCCAGAGTCTCATGGCCGACGCGTGCTAAACTGACGCCAAGGTCGGACTTGGTCGCCACGATCAGATCGCCATCCTTGACGTAGGCCGCAGCCACCCCGTCCGGGTCGCCAAGCGCGCGAACCCAAACACGCAAGTCGGCTTGCTCGGCGCGCATCCGGGCGCGGCGCACACCCTCCGCCTCGACCGGGTCATCGCTATCTCTCAAGCCGGCCGTATCCGACAATGTCACGGCATAGCCGCCGATCACCAGATCGGCGTCCAGCACATCCCGCGTGGTGCCGGCGATCGGCGTCACGATGGCCGCTTCACGCGCAACCAGCGCATTGAACAGCGACGACTTGCCGGCGTTGGTCTCTCCGATCAGGACAATGCGATAGCCGTCCCTCACCCGTTCGCCACGCCGCCCCGTATCGACCGCGCGTCGCAGGTCGGCGCCGAGTCGCTCCAGCACCGGCCCCGCCGTACGGGCCAGATTGTCCGGCACCTCTTCATCCGGAAAATCGATCTCGGCCTCGACCAGGGCTAGGGCGTGAAGAAGATCTCGACGAAAACCAGCATAAGTCTTGCTCAGCTTTCCGTCCAACTGCCCCAACGCCTGCTTAGCCTGAGCACTGGTTTCCGCATCGATCAGATCGGCGACCGCCTCGGCCTGTGCCAGATCCATGCGGCCGTTCTGAAATGCGCGGCGCGTGAACTCGCCGGGGTCCGCCGGTCGCAAGCCTAGCGCGATCAAGGCGCGGCTGGCTGCCTCAACGACCGCGCGACCGCCATGCAGATGCAATTCTGCCGCGTCCTCACCCGTGTAACTGTTGGGCGCCACAAAACGCAGCACCAGCGCCTGATCGATCTGATCGCCGGCATGGCTGAGATCGCGCACCGACGCCATGCGCGGTTTCAGACGGGTTGCGCCCAGCGCCGTCAACGCGGCCTCGACGCTCGGGCCGGACAAACGGAGCACCGCGATGGCCCCTCGGCCGGGCGGCGTCGCCAAGGCGAAGATGGTGTCGATCATCAACTCAGACCGAGCGGCTCCAGAGAGGGCGGATGCTCACTTTACCGCCGCTTCCATAAGGCGTCGGAACTGGTCCTGGGCCTGCAGGCCGAAGCTAGTCCAGGTCTTCATCAGTTCCTCGGGCTGCATCGCGGCGACATTGGCCTCCATCCGCTTCTGCATCTCCGCGACCATGGCCTCGTTCAGCGGCGTCACGTCCGGCAGACCGAGGAATGCGCGCGCCTCCGCCGGCGTGCAATCGACTTCTACATTGACCTTCACCGCATGGTCTCCTGTTTCACGTGAAACGCCATTTCTACCCTAACGCCACACGCGCGGCGCGTTGCTGCTTGAGGATGACGGATCAGGTGTTCATCGACTGGAAGAAGTCCGAGTTGTTCTTCGACTGACGCAGTTTGTCGAGCAGGAACTCGATCGCATCCTGCGGTCCCATCGGGTTCAGGATGCGGCGCAGGACGTAGGTCTTGGCCAGCTGATCCTTCGGCGTGATCAGATCTTCCTTGCGGGTGCCGGACTTCAGCACGTCGATGGCGGGGAAGATGCGCTTGTCGGCGACCTTGCGGTCCAGCACGATTTCCGAGTTGCCCGTGCCCTTGAACTCTTCGAAGATCACTTCGTCCATGCGGCTGCCGGTGTCGATCAGGGCCGTGGCGATGATGGTCAGAGAACCGCCCTGCTCCACGTTACGCGCGGCGCCGAAGAAGCGCTTGGGCCGTTGCAGGGCGTTGGCGTCGACACCGCCCGTCAGCACCTTGCCCGACGAGGGGACGGTGGCGTTGTAGGCCCGGCCCAGACGCGTGATGGAGTCCAGCAGGATCACTACGTCCTTCTTGTGCTCGACCAGACGCTTGGCCTTTTCGATCACCATTTCGGCGACGGCGACGTGGCGGGTGGCAGGCTCGTCGAAGGTCGAGGCGACGACCTCGCCCTTCACCGTGCGCTGCATGTCTGTCACTTCTTCGGGGCGTTCGTCGATCAGCAGGACGATCAGGAAGACCTCCGGGTGGTTCCGCTCGATCGATTTGGCGATGTTCTGCAACATCACCGTCTTACCCACGCGCGGCGGCGCTACGATCAGGCAGCGTTGGCCCTTGCCCAAGGGCGCGACGATATCGATGACCCGACCCGAGCGATCCTTCAGCGTCGGATCCTGGATCTCCATGTGCAGTCGCTCTTCGGGATAGAGCGGCGTCAGGTTGTCGAACAGGACCTTGGTCTTGACCGCTTCGGGGTCTTCCAGATTGATCGTGTCGACCTTGAGCAGGGCGAAGTAGCGTTCGCCTTCGCGCGGCGCCCGCACGGCCCCGTGGACAGTGTCGCCCGAGCGCAGGCCGAAGCGGCGGATCTGCGACGGCGAGACATAGACGTCGTCCGGACCCGGCAGATAGTTGGCGTCCGAGCTGCGCAGGAAGCCGAACCCGTCCGGCAGGATTTCCAGCACGCCGTCCGCAATGATCTCGACTTCTTCGTCGGCGAGGGCCTTCAGGATGGCGAACAGCAAATCCTGTTTGCGCAGGTTCGAGGCGTTCTCGACCTCCAGCTGTTCAGCGAAGGCGACCAGGTCGGCCGGGGTCTTCTCGTTCAGCTCGGCGAGCGTGATGCGGCCGTTGGCGACGACGGGCTCGCCGTCCTCTTCGTCATCCGCCGTCGTGTCCACGCCAGAATCGGCGCCCGCCGCCTCGCCCGCTTCATGCGCAGCGCCGTGATGGGTGGGGGCTTCAACCTCCACGCCTTCGTTCTCGGGGGTGTCGGGATTGGTGTCGCGGACGTCGGTCATGATGCAGGCTCGCGGGCGCACACGGCCAGACGGCTGCGGCGCGGGTCTCTGAAAATGTCTGGCCGGTAGGCCGAAGGGAGGTGCGACGGGCTCCCGCTGGCTCCAAGGCCTGCAGGCGTCACGAAAGAGAGGGACCGCCGGCGCAGGACGCCGAACGGTTCGCCGCCAGCGGAACCACAGGCGGCGGGTCAGGTCAAGCGGAGCCGCTTATCGGAACGTCCACTCCGTCGTCACCGACAGCACCATGATGATGGCCAGGACGAACGGAACCTCATTCGTCATGCGCCAGAACTTGCCTGAATATTTCGACGTGCCGGCGGCGATCTTCTTTCTTTGGGCCGCCAAGAAGCCGTGCCAGCCGCTGAGCAGGACGACACCAGCCAGCTTGGCGACCATCCACGGCTCGCCCAGGAAGGCGGCGCCGCGCGCCGAGACGTCGATGTGGATGAGCCACAGACCGAACACCCAGGCCAGGATCATCGCCGGGTTCAGAATGATGCGCAGCAGCCGCGTCTGCCACAGGCGCAACAGGGTCTGCATTTCGCTTTTCAGCGGTTCGGGCTTGGCGTTCTGCTCGGCGTCATAGGCGTAGAGCCGAGGCAGGAACAGAAGACCCGCCATCCAGGCGATCACCGCCAGAATGTGCAGCCCGCGTGCGAGATCATAGGGGTTCATGCCGCCTGCCCTCCCTTGCGATGCGGACAGGCCTTCCAGTCCGCCTTGCACCCCTGGCCGAACGGCGCGACGCCCGCGTGGGATAGTGCGCCCACTGCCGCGTCGGCCAAAGCGTCGATGAACAGAGGCTCGATCCCCACGGCCGGCGCCCGCAAATAGGGACTGGCCCCTTTTTCGTGGGCCAGTTCGCCATATTCAATATCCAGCTCGACCAAGGTCTCGATATGCTCCGAGACAAAGGCGATAGGCGTCACGACGACCCCAACGCCATCTTTGGCTGCGGTTTCAATGGCTTCAGGCGTTGACGGGCCCAGCCATTTCATCGGCCCGACCCGGCTTTGGTAGCAGATGGCGTGGTCGATCTCCCCGCGCTGCGCCTCGATGGCAGCGACGACGGCGGCGACCGTCGTCTCGATCTGCTCCTGATAGGGATCGCCCTTGCCGGTCACCAGCTTCTCGGGGATGCCGTGGGCGGAGAACAGCACCCGCACCGGCTGACCCACTGCCTCGTCCAGCTTCTCGCCGATCGCCTGGGCCTGGGCCTCAACCCAGCCTGTCGCGGCCGGATAGCAGCAGACGGCGCGGCTGACGCCCGGGCCGGTATAGGCGGCGTTCCAAGCCTTCAGCGAGGATTCCGTCGTCGTGGTCGAAAACTGCGGATAGAGCGGCAGCAGGATGACCTCGTCGGGTCCGAAGGCGGCGACCTCTGCCGCCGTCTCCTCGGTCAACGGATGCCAGTAGCGCATGGCGATGAAGACCTTGACCTCATCGCCATCGAGCCGCGCGCCAACCACCGCCTGCAAAGCCTCGGCCTGACGACGGGTTTCGGGCAGCAGCGGCGATCCCCCGCCCATCAGGGCGTAGTTGGCCTGGGCGCTGGTTTCGCGCCGGCTGGAGATTAGTTTGGCCAGAGGCGTGCGGAAGATCCCCGGAAGGCCGATGATGGCTGGGTCGTTGAACAGGTTGAACAGGAACGGCTTGACCGAAGCCTGATCGTCCGGCCCGCCCAGATTGAACAGCACCACCGCAATGCGGCGGCCGGGGGTCGCATCGCTCATTGGGCGCCGATCCGTCTCAAAACCTGTTCGACATGGTCGATCGGCACGTCCGGCAGGATGCCGTGGCCGAGGTTGAACAGCCAGGGCCCCTGCCCCCAGGCTTCCATCAGCTGATCGACACGTCGGTCCAGCAGATCCCCGCCGGCGCGCAGCAACAGCGGGTCGAGCGCCCCCTGGATAGGCTTGATCTGCTGCACCCGTTTGCCGACCTCGAGCGGGCAAGCGGTGTCCAGGGCGACGGCATCGACCTCGACCGCCTCGGCATACCGCTCTGCGAGCGCCGCAGAGCCCCGTGGGAAGCCGATGAGGGGTACAGTGACCCCCAGCTCCCGCGTGCGCTTCACCAGCGCCTGGTGGGGCTTCAGGACCAGTCTTTCGAACAGGTCGTCCGGCAAGCCCTCGGCCCAGCTCTCGAAGATCTTCAGAACCTGGGCTCCGGCGTTCGCCTGCATCTTCAGATATCGGGCGGTGGCCTCGACCAGAACCTCCAGCGTCTCATCGACGCGCTCGGGATCAGCATAGGCATAGGTGCGGGCCTGGGCGCGCTCGCCCTTGCCGATGCTGCGCGCCTGGCCGTCCAGCATATAGGTCGCCACGGTCCAGGGCGCGCCGGCGAAGCCGATCAGGGCCCGTTCCGGCTCCAGGGCCGCGCGCACGATCGACAGGGTCTCACCTACCGCCGACAGATGCTCGCCCGCCGCCGGGGCGAGCTCGGCCATCCGACCCGGGATCGGCATTTCGCCCAGGCGGGGCCCCTCCCCCGTCTCGAACCAGACGTCCTGGCCCAAGGCGCGCGGGATCAGCAGGATGTCGGCGAAGACGATCGCCGCATCGAAGCCGAACCGGCGCATGGGCTGAAGCGTCGCCTCGGCGGCCATTTCGGGGTTCAGACAGAAGGCGATGAAGTCGGGCGCCTCGGCCCTCAGCTTGCGATATTCCGGCAGATACCGACCGGCCTGGCGCATGAACCACACCGGCGGACGCTCCAACGTCTCCCCGCGGAGAGCCCGGAGCACCAAGGGTGTCGGATCGGCAGTCTGGGTCTGATCGGTCATCCCGGAGGATTAAGGTCACAGCCCCCCGCTCTCAATCCCTAATCAGATTAAGAATTAAAAGATTCGAAGTGGCAGGTAGGGCGGTGGAATGGCGGGGATGACTCGATCGGAGGCGGCGGAACAAAAGCGGATATCCACGCCTGGCGTGTCGTTAACGGGGATGTCGAAACGGCTGATCCCGCCGGTGGACAATCCCTAACGAAACCTTAACGGGCAAGGGTTTGCGGGGACTTGCGGCTGTGAACGCGGTTAAGCGCCGTTAACCTTTCATTAGGATTTTCCACAGCGGTTGGAAATTCGGTTTTCCGCCTTGGGATGATCCGGCGGCGGACGACCGATGCGATCCACCATCATCCCCGCTCGCGGGCGGATCGATCAGCGGCTAAGAAAAACGGCGCCCCGACGGTCCAACGCCGTCCCCCAACTTTCAACAGGGAGACAGACAGTCTCATGAGCCCTGCGAGACCCTCGGGACCGGCCCGTCTGGCCACCTATTTCCACGTTCACCTGGTGTCAGACTCCACCGGCGAGACCTTGAACGCCATGGCCAAGGCGGTGACCGCGCGCTTCGATGGCGTCATTCCGATCGAGCACATCTATTCCCTGGTGCGATCGGCAAAGCAGATGGAACGGGTGTTGCAGGAGGTGGAGTCCGCGCCGGGCGTCGTTCTCCACACCCTGGTCGACCGCGATCTGCGCGAGCAGCTGGAAGAAGGCTGCCGTCGCCTGGACATGCCCCAGATCGGCGCGCTGGATCCGCTGGTCGGGGCCATGTCGCGCTATCTCGGCGCGGCCCTGTCCACCCGCGTCGGCGCCCAGCACGCGCTGGACCACGACTATTTCAACCGGATCGCGGCGCTGGACTTCGCCATGGCCTACGACGACGGCCAAGGCTCTCTGGATCAGCTGGAGGGCGCCGACGTCGTTCTGTGCGGGGTCAGCCGGACATCCAAGACCCCCACCTGCATCTATCTGGCCCACCGGGGCATCCGGGCGGCCAACGTGCCTCTGGTGCCGGGCCAGGAGGACGGCGAGCGGCTGACCAAGCTGAAGAACCCCTTGGTGATCGGCCTAACCGTGTCGCCGGATCGTTTGGTTCAGATCCGGCGCAACCGCATCGACAATCTGAACGCCAGCCAGTCGTCGAACTATACCGATCAGGACGCCGTGCGCGACGAGACGATCAAGGCTCGGCGGGCCTTCGAGCGGCGCGGCTGGCCGACCATCGACGTGACCCGCCGCTCGGTGGAAGAGACCGCGGCGGCGATCACCAATCTGCTGAGCGAGCATCGCAACCGCAAGATCGGGACCACCTGGTGATGAGCGCCGCTGTTTCGGTATCGCCCTCCGCGCTGCTTGAGCGCGGCACTCTCATCCTGGCGTCCAAAAGCGCGGCTCGCCGCGCCATGCTGGAAAACGCCGGCGTCGCCTTTGAGGTGCGCGTCGCCGATGTGGACGAGGACGCCATCAAGGCCGTGTCGAGCAACCTGGACGCCGCCGCCCTCGCCGTTCGTCTGGCGGAAGCCAAGGCCCTGGCCGTTTCGCGTGATGAGGAGACCGCCTGGGTGCTGGGCTCGGACCAGACCCTGGCCTTTGACGGCGGCCTGGTCTCCAAGGCCAGGTCTCTGGGCGCGGCGCGCGAGCGGCTGAAAGCGATGCGCGGCAAGTCGCACCAACTGCACTCCGGCGCAGCGCTGGCGACCAAGGGCCAGATCGTCTGGTCCGGCGTCGGTACGGTTCAGATGCGGATGCGCGATTTCTCGGACGCCTTCCTCGACGCCTATCTGTCGGCCGAGGGCGAGGCCCTGCTGTCCTGCGTCGGTTCCTACCGGCTTGAGGGGCTAGGCTCGCAGCTGTTCGAAGCGGTGAACGGCGACTATTTCACGGTGCTGGGCCTGCCGCTCTGGCCGGTGTTGAAAGAGCTGCGTCGGGCGGGGGTGATCGCGGCATGAGTACGCACCGCATAACCGGGGCCGCCATGGTCGCCGGGATCGCCGGAAATCCCGTCGCCCATTCGCTCAGCCCGGTCATCCACAACGCCTGGCTGGCGGCCGGCGGGATCGACGGCGCTTACGTTCCCTTCGCCCCTGCCGATGCGGCCGGGTTTCAGGCCTTGGTCGCCGCGGGGCGCGCCGGTCTGATCATGGGGCTGAACGTCACCGCCCCGTTCAAGGAACAGGCCTTCGCCCTGGCGGATCAGGCGACGGCGGCGGCGCGGCTGACGTCCTCGGCCAATATCCTGCAGTTCGAAAACGGGCGGGTGCTGGCCGACAGTTCCGACGGAGTCGGCCTGATGCTCGGCCTGAAGGAACAGGCGCCGGACCTGGACGTGGCCGGGCGGCCGGTGGTGATGTTGGGCGCCGGCGGCGCGGCCCGCGCAGGCTCCGGCGCCCTGGTCGAAGCCGGCGCAGAGGTGCGCATCGTCAACCGTTCGCCCGAACGCGCCCAGGCCCTGGCCGCCGATCTTGGACCCTCCGTACGGGTCATGACGGCCGAGGCCGCTTTTGACGGCGCAGCCTTGGTCATCAATGCGCTCAGCGTTGCGCCCAGCATCGATTTCGATCGGATCGCGCCCGGCACGGTGATGATGGACATGACGTACAAGCCGCTGGCCACGCCGTTTCTGACGGCGGCGCGCGAATGCGGCCTGCCGACCGTGGATGGATTGGCCATGCTGATCGGCCAGGCGGCGCCGTCGTTCGAAGCCCTGTTCCGCCGCCCGCCGCCGCCTCTCGATCTTCGGGCCCTGTTGATGACGCATCTGGGCGAGGCGGCATGATCCTGCTCGGTCTCACCGGCTCCATCGGCATGGGCAAGTCGACGACGACGGCCATGTTCGCCGATTTGGGGGCCGTCGTCTGGAACGCCGACGACGCGGTCCACCGCCTCTACGCGCGCGGCGGTGAGGCGGTCGGTCCTGTGGGCGAAGCCTTTCCCGGCGTCGTCGTGGACGGCGCGGTCGATCGCACGCGTCTGGCTGAGGCGCTTGGGAAAGACGACACCGCGTTCCATCGTCTGGAAGCCATCGTCCACCCCCTGGTCGCCCAGGGGCGCGCGGCGGATCTGGAGGCAGCGTGCTCGGTGGGTAGTAAACTGGCGGTTCTGGACATCCCCCTGCTGTTCGAGACGGGTGGAGACAGGGCCGTCGACGCCGTGGTGGTGGTCACCGCCGATCCGGCGATCCAGGCGGAGCGCGTTTTGGCCCGTCCCGGCATGACCCGCGAACGGTTCGACGTCATCCTGGCGCGGCAGATGCCGGACGCCGAAAAGCGTGCGCGCGCGGATTTCATCATCGACACTGGCCTGGGTTTGGAGGCCGCGCGGGCCGAGGTCGAGGCGATCGTCGCCGCCGTTCTGGACCCGTCGTGGATATCTCCCCGGCGCGGCGCGGGGAGCCTTTCGCGCTGAGGCGAATACCGCCATTAAGGGCGAATGGCGCGCGAGATCGTTCTGGATACGGAAACCACCGGCTTCGACCCCAAGACGGGCGACCGGTTGATCGAGGTCGGCTGTATCGAGATCCAGGACCTGCTGCCGACGGGCCGCACCTTCCACCGGTTCGTCAATCCCGAGCGGCTGATCCCGCCCGACGCCATCCGGGTTCACGGCATCACCGACGAAAAGGTCAAGGATGCGCCCAAGTTCGCCGAGATCGCCGACGAGCTGATCGAATTCATCGGCGATGCGCAGATGATCGCCCATAACGCCGCCTTCGACCGCAACTTCATCGACTTCGAATATGCGCGGTGCGGCCGGCCGATTACCGGCGAGGCGCGCTGGATCGATACGCTGAAACTGGCTCAGACGCGGTTTCCTGGCATGCCCAACTCGCTGGACGCCCTTTGCAAACGCTACAAGGTGTCGCTGGTCGAGCGGACGCTGCACGGCGCCCTGATCGACGCCCGTCTGCTGGCCGAGGTCTATCTGGAGCTTCGCGGCGGCAAGGAACGGGTGCTGGACCTGTCGTCCGCGCCGGGTGGTCGTGGTCCCGGCGGCGTCATCGAAACCACCGCCTACGGCCAGCGCCCTCGCCCCCTGGCGCCGCGCTCCACGCCCGAGGAACAGGCCGCCCACGTCGCCTTCCTCGCCAAGGCGCTGAAGGATCGCTCGCTGTGGGAAGCCTACGGCCTGCCCGCGCAAGAAGACGCCGCGTAGTATACGGTTCTAACAGACCGCATTGAATGCGCTCAAGAAGGGAGCGACCGCAGAGCCTTTCCTTGGGCTGATCGAGGATCAGACCCGGGGGCGAACGTAGCGCGGCGCGTCAGCGCCTCGAAAACTATGCTTGCCGGAAGCCCAGCACGTCCTGCATGTCATAGAGACCGGGGCGGCGGGTGCGGACCCAGGCGGCGGCGGCGACGGCTCCGCGGGCGAACAGCGACCGGTCGATGGCCGAATGGCTGAGCGTCAGAACCTCGTCTTCCGATGCGAAAAGCACCGTATGCTCGCCGATGATGCCGCCGGCGCGGATGGAGGAAAAACCGATCTTGCCGCTCTCGCGCTCGCCCTGGACCCCATCATAAGGTTTGGAGCGCAGGTCATCCAGATCCGCGAACCGCCCCTCGGCTGCGGCTTCGCCCAGCATCAGGGCCGTACCCGACGGTGAGTCCACTTTCCGGCGGTGGTGGGCCTCGGTGATCTCGATGTCCCAATCCTGGGCGTCCAGACGTTGGGCCGCGTGCTGGACCAGGCCGATCAGGATGTTCACGCCCAGGGAGAAGTTGCCGCTCTTGACGATCGCGACCTTCTCGGCGGCCTTCATCAGGTCGGCCTCCTGCTCGTCCGTGAAGCCGGTCGAGCCGATCACCAGGGCCGGGCCGCCGCGCTCGGCGGCGCTCTGGGCCAGGGCCACCGAGGCGGCCGGGGTCGAGAAGTCGATGATCACGTCGCACAGCGACAGCTCGGCGGTTTCGCCCCAATCGAAGCGTGCGGCGACCACCACGTCTTCACGGGCGTCCAGAACCTGAGAGACCGCACGCCCCATCCGGCCGCGATAGCCGGAAATGCCGGCGTGGAAGATTGCGCTCAAACCGCGTTCTCTTTCGACCCGTCCGCGTCCTGACTGCCCAGGATGTCGGCCCAGAAACGCTTCGCCTTTCCGGCAAAGCTGGAATTCCTGGGGTTCTGCCCCTCCCCGAACGACAGGGCAAGCTCTTCCAGCAACTCACGCTGGCGCGCGGTCAGATCGGTGGGCGTCTCGACGAACAGTTCGACCACCAGATCGCCCCGGTTGCGGCCGTTCAGATGGGGCATGCCCTTGCCCTTGATGCGCACGGTCTTGCCGGTCTGGGCGCCGGCCGGCACGGCGACGGAGGCCTTGCACTTGCCGTCGCAGGCCGTGGAGACCAGGCAGGGCGCGTCGATCTCGCCGCCCAGAGCCGCCACCGTCATCGGCACGGGCACGGTGACCAGCAGGTCCAGGTTGTCGCGCTCGAACAGGTCGTGGGGCGTGACCGAGATGAAGACGTACAGATCGCCGCGCGGTCCGCCGCGCTGCCCCGCATCGCCCTCGCCCGACAGACGGATGCGCGAACCGTCGTCCACGCCGGCGGGGATTTTCAGGTTCAGGGTGCGGGTTTTGCGCACCTGGCCGTGCCCATGGCAGGTGGTGCAGGGATCGGCGATCATCTGACCCTGGCCGTGGCAACGGGGGCAGGTGCGCTCGACCTGGAAGAAGCCGTTGGCCTGGCGCACGCGACCGGCGCCCTGGCACGTGGTGCAGGTGACAGGCTTGGTGCCCGGCTTGGCCCCCGACCCCTCGCAGGTGTCGCAGGTCATGGTCGAGGGGATGTCGATCTCGACGTCCTCGCCCTTGTAGGCCTGCTCCAGGGTGATCTCCAGATCGTAGCGCAGGTCCGAGCCCCGGCGCGGTCCGCCCTGCTGCCCCCGGCCCTGGCGTCCGCCGAACGCGTCGCCGAACGCATCGCCGAAGACCTGGGAGAAGATGTCGTTGATGTCCGAGAAGCCCTGGCCGCCCTGGCCGAAGGGATTGCCGCCGCCACCCCCATTTACGCCCGCATGGCCGTAACGATCATAGGCCGCGCGCTTGTTGTCGTCCGACAGCACCGTATAGGCCTCGGACAGCTCCTTGAACTTGGCCATCGACTCTTCCGAGCCGCCATTGCGGTCCGGGTGGTGGATCATGGCCAGCTTGCGGTAGGCGGCTTTCAGGCCGGGGGCGTCGATCGTGCGTTCGACACCCAGAACTTCGTAATAATCACGCGCCATCGGGCGTTCGTCCTCATACTTCCCCGTTCGCTTTCGCCTCGCCTCTTATCGAGCGTTGGTCGAAATCGATGTCCCGGCTGACATGGGGTCCGGGACCAATGATGCAAGTTTCATGAAAAGGCCCCGCCTATCGCAAGACAAGCGGGGCCGTATCATTTCAGCGACCTGTGACGGATCAGGCGCTCTTCTTGTCGTCGCCGTCCGTGTCCGACACTTCCTCGAACTCGGCGTCGACCACGCCGTCGTCGGCCGGCTGGCCTTCGGCGGCGGCGTCGCCCTGCTGCTGGGCGTACATGGCCTCACCCAGCTTCATCGAGGCCTGGACCAGGGTGTTGGTCTTGGCGCGGATGTCTTCCGGGTCCGTGCCTTCCCGCGCGGTCTTCAGCTCGGCCAGGCCGGTCTCGATGGCCGTCTTCTCGTCCGCGCCGACCTTGTCGCCGTGTTCGGCCAGGGCCTTCTCGGTCGAGTGGATCAGGCTGTCGGCGGCGTTCTGCGCCTCGACCAGATCCTTCTTGGCCTTGTCGGTCGCGGCGTTGGCCTCGGCTTCCTTGACCATCTTGTCGATGTCGGCGTCCGACAGGCCGCCGTTGGCCTGGATGCGGATCGACTGCTCCTTGTTGGTCGCCTTGTCCTTGGCCGAGACGTTGACGATGCCGTTGGCGTCGATGTCGAAGGCGACCTCGATCTGCGGCATGCCGCGCGGTGCGGGCGGAATGCCCATCAGGTCGAACTGACCCAGCATCTTGTTGTCCGACGCCATCGGACGCTCGCCCTGGAAGACCCGGATCGTCACGGCCGACTGGTTGTCGTCGGCGGTCGAGAAGGTCTGGCTCTTCTTGGTCGGAATCGTCGTGTTGCGCTCGATCAGGGGCGTGAACACGCCGCCCAGGGTTTCGATGCCCAGGGTCAGCGGCGTCACGTCCAGCAGCAGCACGTCCTTGACGTCGCCTTGCAGAACGCCGGCCTGAACGGCGGCGCCCAGGGCCACGACTTCGTCAGGGTTCACGCCCTTGTGCGGCTCCTTGCCGAAGAAGGCCTTCACGGCTTCCACCACCTTGGGCATGCGGGTCATGCCGCCGACCAGAACCACTTCGTCGATGTCCGAAGCCTTCAGGCCGGCGTCGGCCAGGGCCTTCTTGCACGGCTCGATCGTGCGTTGGACCAGATCCTCGACCAGGCTTTCCAGCTTGGCGCGCGTCAGCTTGATGTTCAGGTGCAGCGGACCCGAGGCGTTCATGGTGATAAACGGCAGGTTGACCTCGTACTGGGTCGTGGTCGACAGCTCCTTCTTGGCCTTTTCGGCCTCTTCCTTCAGGCGCTGCAGGGCCAGCTTGTCCTGGCGCAGGTCGACCGACTGTTCCTTCTTGAACTCGTCGGCCAGGTAATCGACCAGACGCAGATCGAAGTCCTCGCCGCCCAGGAAGGTGTCGCCGTTGGTCGACTTCACCTCGAACACGCCGTCGCCGATCTCCAGGATCGAGACGTCGAAGGTGCCGCCGCCCAGGTCATAGACGGCGATCTTCTGGCCGTCGTTCTTTTCCAGACCATAGGCCAGGGCCGCCGCGGTCGGCTCGTTGATGATGCGCAGCACTTCCAGGCCGGCGATCTTGCCGGCGTCCTTGGTGGCCTGACGCTGGCTGTCGTTGAAGTAGGCCGGCACGGTGATCACGGCCTGGGTGACCTTGTCGCCCAGATAGGCCTCGGCCGCTTCCTTCATTTTGGTCAGGGTGAAGGCCGAAATCTGCTGCGGGGAATAGTCCTTGCCGAAGGCGCGCACCCAGGCGTCGCCGTTCGGGCCCTTGACGATCTCATAGGGCACCATGCCCTTGTCCTTGGCGACGACGGGATCATCGAAGTTGCGGCCGATCAGGCGCTTGATCGCGAAGAAGGTGTTGGACGGGTTGGTGACGGCCTGGCGCTTGGCGGGTTGACCCACCAGCACTTCCGCGCCGTCCTGGATCGCCACGACCGACGGGGTCGTGCGGTTGCCCTCGGCGTTTTCGATCACCTTCGGCGTCTTGCCGTCCATGACGGCGACGCACGAGTTGGTGGTGCCCAGGTCGATGCCGATAATCTTGGCCATGTGTTCTTCAGTCTCTCTGGTTCGGCGGGCGATGCAGCGGCCTTCGACGAAGCGCCGCGCGTGACCGCCCCCGGTTGGGTTGGCGTGGATCAGGCTGGATAGCCCCAAGTTTCGCGGGGTTTCTCCGAAGCTGGCCCCGATATGGGAAAATCCCCCCGGCCCGCAAGGGCGTTATGCGATTCAACGCTTTCGAAGAACGGTGAAATTCGAAGATGCAGGCGCGGCGATTACGGCGCATAAGATTTTGCATCGCGCTCTGGGGATCGCGATCGAGGAAGGGAGAGGAAACAATGATCAAGATCATGCTCAAGGCCGCCGTCGCCGCCGCCGTTCTGATCGGCTCTGCGGCGGCCGCCGCGCCGCCTGCTGGGGCGCCGGCCATCCAGTCGCGTGACGGCTATGATCGGCACGTCACAATCAAGAACCGCACCGGCTGGACCATGTTGCGCTTCTACGCGTCGGATTCGCGCAGCGACGATTGGGAAGAGGACATCCTGGGCTCGGACGTTCTGGAAAGCGGGCAGGATGTGCGCATCAACATCGATGACGGCTCGGGCGCCTGCATCTATGACTTCAAGGCCGAGTTCACCAACGGTCAGGAGCTGACGCGGTCGCGCATCAATGTCTGTGAGGTCAGCGAATACACCTATACCCGTTGAGGTGAAGACCGCTACCGAGGGCTTCCGGCTCTGGCCGGGGGCGCTCGATGCTGCGGCGCAGGCTGATCTGGTCGCCGAGGTGTTCGCCCGGCTGGATGACGCGCCCCTCTACCGGCCGACCACGCCGGGCGGTCGGCCCTTTTCGGTTCAGATGAGCAACTTCGGGCGGCTGGGCTGGGTCTCCGACCGGGGCGGCTATCGCTATCAGTCGACCCATCCCGAGACCGGGCGACCCTGGCCCGCGATCCCGACTGTGCTGCTCGATCTGTGGCACGCCACGGTCGGCTGGCCCACGCCGCCGGACGCTTGTCTGGTCAATCTGTATCGCGATGCGGCGAAGATGGGCCTGCACCAGGACAAGGACGAGGCCGACCTCGGCGCGCCCGTCCTGTCGGTGTCGCTAGGGGACACGGCCACGTTCCGCATCGGCGCGGCGGAGGGCGGACGCACCACGACGTTGAGGCTGGACAGCGGCGACGTCTGCGCCCTGACCGGACCCGCGCGCCTTGCCCGTCATGGCGTCGACCGCGTTCTGGCCGGATCGTCGCGCCTGATCCCCGGCGGCGGCCGGCTGAACCTGACGCTGCGCTGCGCCGGTTGAGCATCGGATTTTTGGACTGGCTTTCGCCGTCCGGCTGCGGCGTATGTCGGCCATGGATGATCTGAAGTGCCGTTGGGCCCGGCTGGAGCCCCATGTCACCGTCGTCGGGCCGGACGACGAGCGGCCTCGCCCCGCCGTGCTGCTTTTCCACGGCTGCGGGGGTCTGCGCGATCACCTGCCCCGCTATGCCGAGGTCGCCAAGGCGGCGGGCTGGCGCACCTTCATCATCGATTCCTACGGCCCGCGCGGCTGGGGCCGGGCCTTCACCCTGGCGGCGGTCTGCACGGGCTTGTCGTTCCGGGGCTATGAGCGGGTGGGCGACGTGCTGGCGGCGATCCGGGGCGTTTCGGCCCGCCCTGATGTCGATACGACGAAGCTGGCCCTCGCCGGCTGGAGCCACGGCGGCTGGTCGATCATGGAGATGATGAGCGGCGCGCCGACGCCCGGCGCCTTCGGCGTGACCGATCCCGCCAAGGCCGACCTGTCAGGGATCAAGGCCGTCTGGCTGGCCTATCCCTATGTCGGGCCGTTCGCCTTCAATCGGTTGAAGCCCTGGCGGCATTGCCCGCGCGTTCTGGCCGTCACCTGCAAGCGCGACCACCTGACGACTGTGCGCAACGCCGAACAGGTCAACGCCATGATCCGCAACTGCGGCTCCCAGGTCGAAAGCTGGATCGCCGGGGGCACCCACGCCTTCGACGAACCCACCAACAATGGCCCCATGCGCCACGATCCGAAACTGACGACCGAAGCCCTCCGCCGCTTCGGCGCCTTCCTGACCGACGCCGTGCCACACGTCTAAAAAAGAAAACTGACCCGCGGTCTTGACGGGCGATCCATCACGTAACAATTGCAGTTACATGAAAAGGGATTCCCGCCTGTCCAACATTCTCCACGCCCTGCTGCACATGGCCGAGCATGAGACACGCACCGGCTCGCCAATGACCTCGGACCAGCTGGCGGTCTGTCTTTCGACCAATCCGGTGGTGGTGCGCCGAACCATGGCCGGCCTGCGCGAGCAGGGATTGGTGGCGTCGGAAAAGGGGCATGGCGGCGGCTGGCGTCTCTCGCGACCGCTGGATCAGGTCACGCTGGGCCAGGTGAACACGGCCCTCGGCGGCGCGGATCTGTTTCCGGCCGCTCCGCCTGTCGATGCCGACGGCTGCCTGGTCGAGGCGGCGGTCAACGACGCCCTGGCCGAGACCTACGCCGCCGCCCGCGCCCTGCTGATCGCGCGCCTGAACGACATAACCCTGGCCGATCTGGCGGCGGATTTCTCGCGCCGCATGGCCGAACATCCCAAGAGAGACCTCCTGCATGCCCACGCCCGAAAGTCCTGACGTCATGCCGCACGACGCCCTGATCATCGGCGGCTCCTATGCCGGCCTGTCCGCAGCCATGCAGCTGGTCCGCGCGCGCCGCCGCGTTCTTGTTATCGACGACGGCCGGCCGCGCAATCGGTTCGCCGCTCGCGCCCATGGCGTTCTGACGAATGACGGAAAGCCCGGCGCTGAGATCACGGCGTCCGCCCGGTCTCAGGTCGCGGCCTATCCGACCGCCGCCTTCCGCATGGCGGAGGCGGTCGAGGTCGAACGGATCGATGGCGGTTTCTCGGTCGCCTTCGCTGACGGCACACGGACAAGCGGTCGCCGGCTGCTGCTGTCGCACGGAGTCGAGGACGTGCTGGTCGACATCCCGGGGGTGAAGGAACGCTGGGGCCGCACCGCCCTGCACTGTCCCTGGTGCCACGGCTATGAGATCGGCGGCGGTCCCATCGGCGTGCTGGGGCGCGGCGATCACGCGGTCCCGTATGCGGCGACGGTCGCCGAATGGGGCCAGGTCACTCTGTTCATGGATCTCGACGTGGGCCTGTCGCCCGAGGACGCCCATCTGCTGGATCGACGCGGGGTCACCATCGAGGCCACGCCCATCGCGCGGCTGGAGGGCGAGGCGCCGGACCTGAGCGGCGCGCGGCTGACCGACGGACGGTTCGTCGGCCTGAAGGCTATCTTCGTCGGCGCCAATGTGCGCGTCGCCAGCCCCTTCGCCGAGCGGCTGGGCTGCGAGATGACCGACACCCCGATGGGGCGAGTGATCAAGGTGGACGCCATGCAGCAGACGACCCAGCCGGGCGTCTTCGCCGCCGGCGACTTGGCGCGCGCCGCCTCCAACATCACCCTGGCGACCTCGGATGGCATGATCGCCGCCCACGCCCTGTTCAGGTCCCTGGTCGAGGAAGAGACGGCGGTCGCCGCCTAGCCGATCATCGCCTCGACCGTGATGGTCGCGCGGACCGAATGGGCCATTTCGCAATGGTCGTGGGCCTGGTGGTGCAGGGCGTCGATCTCGGCTTGATCGGGTTCTCGGCCGGTGAAGCTGGTGAAGGGGCGCAGCGTCACCTCGGCGAGGTAGCGCTTGCCGTTTTCGTCCTTGCCCATCTTTCCCGACGCCTCGTCGATATAGGTGTCGACCACCAGGCCGGCGTTGGCGGCGAAGGCCAGGAACCACAGCATGTGACAGCTGGACAGAGAGGCGATCATCGCCTCTTCCGGATCGACGCCGGCCGGATCGGACATCGGCATAGGCACGCTGGAGGGCGCCGACGACCCCGGCACCACCGCCCCGCCGTCGAAGCTCCAGGAATGGGCCCGGCTGTAGCGCTTGTCCAGAAAGGGTTGGTCGCCGCGGTTCCAGACGACCTTGGCTTCATAGACCCCCATTACGCCCTCCAGAAGCCGACGATCTTCTTGACCTCGTCCACCAGAGGATCAGCGACCTCGGCGGCGCGCTCGGCCCCAGCCTTCAGCACGCGATCGATCTCGGCCGGATCGTCCATCAGGCGGCGCATCTCGGCCGTCACGGGCGCCAGCGACGACACCGCCAGATCCGCCAACGCCGGCTTGAAGGCGCCGAAGCCCTGGCCGCCGAACTGTGCGATCACCTGTTCGCGGGTCAGGCCCGCCAACGCCGCATAGATGGCGACTAGATTCTTGGCCTCGGGCCGTTCGTTCAGGCCGTCCAGGGTTTCCGGCAACGGCTCGGGATCGGTCTTGGCCTTCTTGATCTTGGAAGCGATCGTGTCGGCGTCGTCGGTCAGGTTGATGCGGCTGTTGTCGGACGGATCCGACTTGGACATCTTGGCCGCCCCGTCGCGCAGGGACATGACGCGGGTCGCCGGTCCCTGGATGATCGGCTCGGGTACGGGGAAGAAGCCGGGAACGCCGAAGTCGTTGTTGAACTTGGCGGCGATGTCGCGGGTCAGCTCCAGATGCTGCTTCTGGTCCTCGCCGACCGGCACCTCGGTGGCCTTGTACAGCAGGATGTCGGCCGCCTGGAGCACGGGATAGGTATAGAGACCGACCGAGGAGCGTTCCTTGTGCTTGCCCGACTTCTCCTTGAACTGGGTCATCCGGTCGAGCCAGCCGAGGCGGGCGACGCAGTTGAAGATCCAGGCCAGTTCCGCATGCGCGCGCACGGCCGACTGCGGGAAGATGATCGCCTTTTCCGGATCCAGGCCCGAGGCCAGATAGGCGGCGGCGATCTCGCGCGTCTGGGCGGTCAGTTTGGCCGGATCCTGCCACACGGTGATGGCGTGCATGTCGGCGACGAAGACATAGACCGGCGCGCCCTGGTCTTGCAGTTCCACGAACCGCTTCAGGGCGCCGAGGTAGTTGCCCAGGTGCAGCGCGCCTGAGGCTTGGATGCCGGACAGGATGCGGCGAGGGCCGTCATAGGTCGCAACGGCGGGGGTTTGGTCGGTCATGGGATCGGGTCTCGGAAGGTCGAAAGGCAGGCGTGGCGAGGCAGGTGGCGGCTCAGCCGCGCCATCGCAGGTCATGGATCAGGCCCGAGGTCGTCATGGCCTCGCGCTTATCGGTTCGCCGCCTGTCAGTCCAGACCGGAGGCCGCGCCGCCGCCGGGCTCGCGCTTCAGCGTGGCCTTCAGTTCCAAGATCGTGACGGCCCGGAACGCCAGCAGGCAGAAGCCGTAAAGCCCTGCTCCGGCGCCGCAGACCACCAGGACGGCGATTTCCTTGGCCAGGAACAGGCGAGCCAGCTGCGGATAGAAGACGTCGGCGGCGAACAGCAGGGCGGCCATCATGGCGCTGGCGGCGATCACGCGGGCGATGCGCGACAAAAAGGCCGGCGACGGCCGCCAGCTGTTCTCGCGGATCAGGACCCCGCCCAAAAGGGCGACATTCACCCAGGCCGAGGTGCTGGTGGCGATGGCCAGGCCCAGCACCCCGTCCCAACCTTGACGGCGGAACCAGAAGAACAGGGCCGAGCCCAGGATGACGGTGATGACCACGCTGGCCACGGCGAAGATCATCGGACGGCGCGTGTCTTGGCGCGCGAAGAAGGGCGGGGTCAGAACCTTGGCCAGGACGAAGGCCGGCACGCCCCAGGCGAACTGACGCAAAACGTCGGCTGTGCGGGCGGCGTCGGCCGAGGTGAAGGCGCCGCGCGTTACGGTCGCGTCGATGATGAAGAAGGGAATGACGAACAGGGCAACCGCCGCCGGCAGGGTGAAGGCCATCGCCAGATTGATGCCGTCGTCCAGCGTCTTCTGCCCGCCCTCGTGATCCCCATCGACAAACGCCTTGGTCAGGCGCGGCACCAGGGCCAGGCCGATAGCGACGCCCACCAGGCCCAGCGGCAGTTGATACAGCCGGTCGGCGTTATACAGCACCGAACGCGCGCCCTCGTCCGACCCGGTCAGGAACTGCGACACCAGAGAGTTGATCTGCAGCGCCCCGCCCGCCAGGGCGCCGGGCACGGCGAGCGCCAGGGTGTGACGCACATTCGGCGTGATGCGCGGCAGGCCGATCTTGAGCCGCACGCCCAGACGCCGCACGCCCCACCACAGCAGAGCGGCCTGGATCAGGCCCGACACCGTCACCGCCGTCGTCACCATAAGCAGCACCGTCTCCTGCGGGATCGGCAGGATCAGCGGCGGCATCAGGGCGGCCAGGGTGCACAGGTTCAGAAATACCGGCACGGCCGCCGACAGGGCGAACCGACCGCCGGTGTTCAACACGCCCGACAGCAGCGAGGCCACGGTCATACAGGCCAGATAGGGCATGGCCAGTTGGGTCGCGATCACGGCGGCGCGCAACACCTCAGGCTGGCCCTGATAGGCCGACAGCAGCCACGGCATGATCCACGGCATCACGACCTGCAGCAGGATGCAGAAGCCGGCGACCACGGCCAGCATGAAGCTGAGCGCCTCGGACGCCGTGACGGCGGCCGCTTCCTCGCCCTCGCGCGCCCGAACCCCGCCATAGACCGGCACGAAGGCCTGGGCGAAGGCGCCCTCGGCGAACAGGCGGCGGAACATGTTGGGCAGCATCAACGCCGTGGTGAAGGCGTCCATCATCGGTCCCTGGCCGAAGCGCGCCGCCAGCGCCATGTCGCGCACGAAGCCGAGAATTCGACTGCCCAGCGTCAGGGTCGACTGCACCAAGGTGTTTCGGGCGAGGCTCATGCGGACATTCGACAGGGCGCGGAGGAAGGTTGTCGCTTAGCGCGCTTGTTCGCCGGGCGATACGGGCTTTGCGCGCGGGCTGCGGCGGCCCAGGTCGGAGACGTCGCGCGCGCTGGCGCGGGCCGAGGCGACCTTGCGTCCGGCGGGCGCGGGCGCGCGGCTGTCCAGCACGCCCTCAAGCGCGGTGCGCAGTTCGGCGATCCGCTGTTCCGAGGTGATCTTCCGCCCCTTGCGATCCACGACGTAGAAACTGTCCACCGCCCGCTCGCCATAGCTGGCGACATGGGCGGAGCGGATGCTCAGGCCTTCGTCGTTGAACACGCGCGACAGGTCCGCCAGCAGGCCAGGCCGGTCGGCGCAGGACACCTCGACCACGGTGGCGACCTCGCTGGCGTGGTGATCGACCATGACGACGGGTCGGACTTCGAAGGCCGCCTTGCGCGCATTGCCGGTCGGATCGGGCGCCTGGCCGATGCGGCCCTCGCCCCGCGCGGCCTGTTCCAGCGCCTCGACCAAAGCCCTCAGGCGACGCGGCTCGGCCTGGCCATAGGGCAGGCCCGCTCCGTCCTGAACACGAAACACGTCCAGAACGACGCCGTCCTCGGTCGCCACGCGGGCGTCGGTCACGTCGGCCCCAAGCGCGGCCATGGTCTGGGCCAGATCGGCGAACAGGCCCGGCCGGTCGGCCGCTGCGATGGAGATTTCGGTGGTCTGCACTGTCAGCCCCTGCACCGGCGCGGTTGGGGCGCTCTCGGCGGCCGCGCCCGTCTCGCGCGCTCGCTGGACCAGGGCCGGGTGCGCCGCCAGCGGATCCTCGCGCGTGACGTCCTCGCCACGGAACAGGGCGGCGACCTGGTTGTAGAGGGTCCGCATCAGCTGACCCTTCCAGCCGTTCCACACCCCCGGCCCCACGGCCCGAATATCGGCCACGGTCAGAACCAGCAGCATCCGCAGTCGCTCGGGGTCGCCGACCAGTTCGGCGAAGGCGCGGATGGTCGCGGGGTCCGACAGGTCGCGCTTCTGGGCGTAGTCCGAAAGCGCCAGATGGCTGCGCACCAGCCAGACGACCAGTTCGATCCGGCGCGGATCGACGCCCAGCCGCTCGCACGCCCGACGCGCGGCGATAGCGCCATCCTCCAGCTGCCCCCGCTCGCCGCCCTTGCCGACGTCGTGCAACAGCATGCCCAGCATCAGGGCTTCCATGTCCGAGATCAGGTGCACGATCTCGCTGGCCATGGGGTGGTCGGTCTTCAGCTTGCCGCGCGCGATGTCGTTGATGATGCCGATGGCCTGAAGCGTATGCTCGTCGACCGTATAGGCGTGGTACATGTTGAACTGGGTCTGGCCGACGATCCGCCCCCATTCGGGCAGGAACCGACCCAGCAGGCCCGTTTCGTTCATGATGGTCAGGACGCGATAGGGCCGCTGCCCGTGCGCCAAAACGTCCAGGAAGGCGCGCGTCGCCGCCGGATCGCGCCTCAGCCGGGGCGTCACCAGCGACAGCGACCGCGTCACCGCCGAAAAGGCGTCTGGATGCAGGTCCAGGTCATGCTTGTCGGCGCAGACGAAAAGGGTCAGCAGCTTGACCGGATCGGCGGCGAACACCTCCGGCCCCTCGACCGACAACCGGCCCTGATCGATCCAGAACCCCTCGACCTCCAGCCTGCGCCGGGGGGCGGGCCGGAACGGCGCCATCAGACGCGATAGGCCGTGCGCCGTCTTCTGGTGGCGCGCCTCCAGCTTGGCCGACATGGCGCGGGTCAGGGCGCCGACGTCGCGGGCCACCAGAAAGTATCGCCGCATGAACCGCTCCACCGCCGGCTCGTCGCCGCGCCCGCGCCAGCCCATGCGTCGGGCGACCTCGGGCTGCATGTCGAACGTCAGCTTCTCTTCGGCCCGGCCCGCGATCAGATGCAGATGGATGCGGACCCGCCACAGGAAGTCGAACGCCTCGTCCGACGTCCGTCGCTCGCGCGGGGTGAACAGTTCGTCCATCACCGTCGCGCCCAGCCGGCTTTCGGGCGCCAGGGACCTCGCGATCCAGTACAGGGTGTTCAGGTCGCGCAAGCCCCCCTTGCCGTCCTTGACGTTGGGTTCGACCTTGTAGCGGGTCGAGCCGGCCTTTTCGTGCCGGGCGGCCCGCTCCTCCAGCTTGGCGGCGATGAAGGGGCGCGGATCGGATTTCGACACCATGTCGCGAAACCGGCCGATCATCAGCTGGGCCAGCGCCTCGTCCCCCGCCAGCGGACGGGCCTCCAGCAGGGTCGTCCGCACCGTCATGTCGGTGCGCGACAGGCTCAGACACTCTTCGACCGAGCGCACCGCCGACCCGACCTTGGCCCCCAGGTCCCACAGCACATAGAGGACGAACTGGATCACCTGCTCGCCGCGCGGCGTCGCCTTGGACGATCTCAGGAACAGCAGGTCCAGATCGGAATGGGGCGCCAGCACGCCCCGGCCGTAGCCCCCGACCGCGACCAGGGCCAGCCGCTCGGCCTCGACCGGCGAGGTCGGCCACAGCGTCTGGGTCGCCACCCGCCACAGGCCGGCCAGCATCTCGTCGGCCGCGGCGGCGTACAGACGCGCCACATCGCGGCCCTTCATGCCGCCGTCCAGCTTGCGCTCCGCCCGGGCGCGGGCGGCGTCATAGGTCTCGCGCAAAACGACAGAGACCGCCGCGCGCGGGTCTTCCGCGCGGGCGGCCTCGTCAAGGCGGTCATCCAGACTGGGCGAGGCGTTCATGTCAACCGTCTATAGGCCGCATCCCACCGCACGTCAGTCAGGGATTGCTGACTACTCCGGGCGAACGCGCTTCTTGCGGAACGACGGGTTCAGCGTCTGCTTGCGCAGGCGGATGGACTTGGGCGTCACCTCGACCAGTTCATCGTCGTCGATATAGGCGATGGCCTGTTCCAGCGACATCTGGCGCGGCGGCGTCAGGCGAACGGCCTCGTCCTTGCCGGAGGCGCGGACGTTGGTCAGCTGCTTGCCCTTAATCGGGTTGACGTCCAGGTCGTCCCAGCGCGCGTTCTCGCCGATGATCATGCCCTGATAGGTCTTTTCGCCGGCGCCGACGAACATGATGCCGCGGTCTTCCAAGTTCCACAGGGCGAAGGCGGCGGTTTCACCGTCAGAGTTCGAGATCAGAACGCCCTTCAGACGACCGGCGATCGCGCCCTTGTGCGGCTCATAGTGGCTGAACACGCGGTTCAGCACGCCCGAACCGCGCGTGTCGGTCAGGAATTCGCCTTGGTAACCGATCAGCGAACGCGACGGCGCCTTCAGGCTGATGCGGGTCTTGCCGGCGCCCGACGGGCCCATGTCGGTCATTTCGGCCTTACGGGCCGACAGCTTCTCGATGACGATGCCCGAGAACTCGTCGTCCACGTCGATCATGACGTCTTCGATCGGCTCCAGCTTCTCGCCGTTCTCGCCGGTCTGGAACACCACGCGCGGACGCGAGATCGAGACCTCGAAGCCTTCGCGGCGCATGTTCTCGATCAGAACGCCCAGCTGCAGTTCGCCGCGGCCGGCGACTTCATAGGCGTCGCCGCCTTCGGTCGTGGTCACGCGGATGGCGACGTTGGCCTCGGCTTCCTTCAGCAGACGGTCGCGGATGACGCGCGACTGGACCTTGTCGCCTTCGCGACCGGCCAGGGGGCTGTCGTTGACCGAGACGGTCATGGAGATGGTGGGCGGATCGATTGGCTGGGCGGGCAGAGGCTCGGTCACTTCCATGGCGCACAGGGTGTCGGCCACGGTCGCCTTGGACATGCCGGCGATGGCGACGATGTCGCCCGCTTCCGAACCCTCGTCCAGGGCCTGACGCTTCAGGCCGCGGAAGGCCAGCACCTTGGTGATGCGGCCGCGTTCGATTTCCTTGCCTTCACGGTCCAGAGCGTGGATCGCCATGCCGGGAACGGCCTTGCCGCTCTCGATGCGGCCGGTCAGCAGACGGCCCAGGAACGGATCGCTTTCGATCAGCACGTCCAGCATGCGGAAGGGCTTGTCGCGGTTGGCCTGGACGGCGGGCGGCGGGACGTGATCGACGATCAGGTCGAACAGCGGGGCCAGATTGTCGTTGGGCTGGTTCAGGTCCAGCGTCGCCCAGCCGTTGCGGCCCGAGGCGTAGATGTGCGGGAAGTCCAGCTGCTCGTCCGTCGCGCCGATGGCGGCGAACAGGTCGAAGGTCTCGTTGTGGACGCGGTCCGGATCGGCGTGGGCGCGGTCGACCTTGTTGATGCACAGGATCGGGCGCAGGCCCATCTTCAGCGCCTTGGTCAGCACGAACTTGGTCTGGGGCATGACGCCCTCTTCGGCGTCGACCAGGATGACGCAGCCGTCCACCATGCCCAGGATGCGCTCGACCTCGCCGCCGAAGTCAGCGTGGCCGGGGGTGTCGATGATGTTGATGCGGGTTTCACCCGCCTTGCCGTTCCAGAGCACCGAGGTGCACTTGGCCAGGATGGTGATGCCGCGCTCTTTTTCCTGGTCGTTGGAGTCCATGGCGCGCTCGGTCTGCGCCTCGTTGGCTCGGAAGACGCCGGATTGGGCGAGCAGTTGGTCCACCAGGGTCGTCTTGCCGTGGTCGACGTGGGCGATGATGGCGACGTTGCGCAGGTTCATTTGAGTATCGCGAAAAGGCGCGGCCGGCATACGGGCGGCCGCTGGTCATGAAAAGGCATGCGGGAGGCGCGCGCCTCTTACAGGCATGTGGACAGAAAGACCAGAGCGGGCGTTCGCCGCGCTGATCGCCGCCTTACCGATATTTCATCCCCGACGCCGCATCCGACGCCGCTGACGGACGACTCCTTCCCACGAGGGGCCTGACGCAGGCCTATTTCGAAGGGGAGATGACGATGGGTTTGATGATCGCAGCCGCGCTTGCCGCCGCCTTGGCCGCGGGCCAGGCGCCGGACATGCATGTGGATGCCGAGGGGCTGAACATGGCCCGACCCGGCGAGGCCATGATCCTGGCCGGCCGCATCCGCGCCGCCAGCCGTGACTGGTGCGCCGTCCATCGCGCCGTCCTGACACCCGACAGCCTTGGCGACGCCAGCGTCTGTGAGCGTGAAATGAGACGCCGGGCCTATGTCGCCCTGCCCCGTCCTCAACGCATCCACTTCGTGCGCGCGGGCGGCCAGACCGCGCTCAATCGGCGCTAGAGCGGTCGCAGCATATAGCGGGCGTCGGCGCCGTAGCTGGCCAGTTTGGCCGCCATGGCCTCGGCGGGTTGCTCGACGAAACCGTGTCGCGACCAGAAGCCGACAGCGTCATTGACCGCGACCAGGGCGATGGCGGGCCAGCCGTCTTCCGTCGCCTGTTCGACCAGTCGCTCGACGATGGCGCCAGTCACGCTCCCGCCCCGCGCCTCGGGGTGCAGGGCCAGATCGTGCAGATAGATCAAATCCGGCTGAGCCGGCAGGCCCTCGATCACCGTGTTCAGCGGCGGCGCGCTCTCGGATTTCCACGGATAGGCGATCAGATAGCCCCGCGCGGCGCCGTCGCCCTCCCCCAGCACGAAACAGCCGCGCGGATACAGCGCCAGCCGGTTTTCGAAACAGGCGCGATCCTCGAAATGGTCGGGAAACGACAGCCGCGCCACCTCCACCACCGCATCGATGTCCGTAGGCCGCATGGGCCGCCATTGCAGGGTCATCAGTTCACCTTGGACGGGTCTGGCGGCGCGTCAGGCAGGGCGGATACCGGAACACCGTCGTCCTTCAGCTTCTTCACCTCGGCGGGCGTGGCCTCGCCATAGATTTCGCGCTTCTCGGATCGGCCCTCGTGGATGTCGCGCGCCTCGCGGGCGAAGGTGTCGCCGACGTAGTCGAAGTTGGCCTCGACATGGGCGCGGACCTCTCGGGCGGCGGCCATCATCATCGTCTGCATCTTGGCGGCGACGTCAGAGGCGGGATCGGCCTTGCGGGCGCCGCTGACGGCCGGGGCCATGATCGCCTTTTCGACCGCGTGCGAACCGCAGAACGGGCATTCCACCAGCCCCCGCGCCGCCTGATCGTCATAGTCGGTCGAGGAGCCGAACCAGGCTTCGAAGGCGTGGGCCTGGTCGCATTTCAGGGCGTAGCGGATCATGGGGCGTCAAATAGCGGGCAGGAAATCGCGATCGTGGGTCAGGCTGGGCACGGCGGCGCGCGCCCTGGCCACGGCCTCCATGTCCAGTTTCGCACGCACGATGCAAGGCTCGTCGTGATCCGCCTTGGCGATGATCTCGCCCCACGGGCCGACGACGGTGGATCGCCCCCAGGTGCGGCGACCGTCCTCGTGCCGTCCGCCCTGCGCCGGAGCCAGGACGAACGCCCCCGTCTCGATGGCGCGGGCGCGTAGCAGGGTCTCCCAATGCGCCTCGCCTGTCGGGGCGGTGAAGGCGGCCGGGACGGCGATCATCGACGCCCCGGCCTTGGCCAGCTGGCGATACAGGTGGGGAAAGCGGATGTCGTAGCAGATGGTCAGGCCCAGCCGACCCCAGGGCGTGTCGGCCACCGCCGCCCCGTCGCCGGGCCGCACCGTCGCGCTTTCGCGATAGGTCTCGCCATTGGGCAGGTTCACGTCGAAGACATGCAGCTTGTCGTATCGGGCCATGATCCCGCCCGACGCATCGATCAGCAGCGATCGATTGGCGGCGCGGCGGTCTCCCGCCTGGCCTGACCGGACGATGGCCGAACCGATCAGCAGCCAGACGCCCAGTTCCGCCGCCAGACGACGCAGACCCAGAACGACGACGTCCTCGTCCTCAGTCGTGATCGCCGCATCACGCCGGTCGCGGCGTTGCTCCAGGACATTAGTCCCTTCGGGCGTCAGGACGAACTTCGCCCCGCCCGACGCCGCCTCGCGGATCAGAGGCTCGACATGGGCCAGCGCCGCTCGCGCCGTCGCCGGCGTGCGCGTCTGGATCAGGGCGATGTCGAGCCCGCTGCTCATGGATCAGGCGGCCAGAAGTCCGTCCAGCTTGCCGTCGCGATCCAGCGCGTGGATGTCGTCGGAACCGCCGACGTGCTGGCCGTCGATGAAGATCTGCGGGAAGGTCATGCGGCCGCCTGACTTCTCGACCATCTCGGCCTTCTTGTCGGGATCGTTGGACGCGACGATCTCGGTATAGTCCACGCCCTTCTTCTTCAGCAGCGACATGGCGCTGAAGCAGTAGGGGCAGCCAGGCTTGGTATAGATGACGACGTCGGCCAAGTTCAGATCTCCAGCATAAAATCCAGCGCCCTCACGCAGCGAGCCGTCGCGCGGCGAGCGATAGGGCGCTCTTCACATAGTCAGTTCACGGGCGTTTCGCACCCGCGCGATGACGGCGAGATCCACGGCGCGCGCTCCGGCGTCGATCAGGGCGCGCGCGCAGGCCTCTCCGGTCGCGCCCGTGGTCAACACATCGTCGATCAGAAGGATGCGTCTTCCCCGGATCCGACGCCGGCCAACCTCGGTCACAGCGAAGGCCTTCTTGACGTTCAGCCGCCGCCCGCGCCGGCTCTTGCCCCCCTGGCTGGTCGTGTGGCTCGTGCGGACCAGCGCGTCGGGCAAATAGTCGCGGCCGGCGTGCCGGGCCAGCGGCCGGGCGATTTCGGCCGCCTGATTGAACCGCCGCGACAACAGGCGGAACCGATGCAGCGGCACGGGCAGGATCACGTCCGCGTCTTCGACCAGGTCGGCGGCGGCCCGCCCGATCCAGCGCGCGAACAGGGGCGCGAACTGCTGCTGGTCCCCGTGCTTGAACCTCAGGATCAGACCGCGCGACGCCTCGTCATACAGGCAAGCCGCGCGCGCTCTCTCGAACGCATAGGGCTTGGCGATACAGGCGGCGCAGCGATCCTCGGCGAAGGCGCCGCCGTCAAAGTCGAAGGCCGCCCCGCAGCCGTCGCAGACCGGCGCTTCCAGAAATTTGATCCGGCTCCAGGCGTCGGGCGTCAGGCCGGCCGCAGCCGTCGCCTCTCGGCTGTCATGCGCCATCGGCGGCAGGATCAGGTCGGCCAGTCCCCGCCCCGCTCCACGCAAGTGACGGCCCGCCCCTTCCCAGGCGCGCCGCCAGCCCCCATCCTGTGCGTCCATGACCGCCCCCCAATCCCCTTCCGAAGGCCCCCCGCGCATCTTCGACGCCGTTCGACGTCGGGCGCGGCTGGCGCGGTCCGCCGCCCGGTTCCCACAAGCCGACTTCCTGCACGCCCGCGCCGCCGCCAACGCCGCCGAGAGCCTGGAAGCCATACTGCGCGATTTTCCCGTTGCGGTCGATCTGTCCGCTCATCCAGGCGTGTTCGATGCGGCGGTTCGGTCCAGCGACGCCGCCGGCCGCGTCGGTCCCGTCCAGACGCCAGTCTCCCTGGCCCAGCGTGCGGCGCCGGGGGCGGACGCGCTGCCGCTGGCCGACGCCTCAACCGATCTGATCGTCTCCCTTTTGACCCTTCACTGGGCCAATGATCTGCCGGGCGCCCTGGCCCAGATCCGGCGCGCGTTGAAACCGGACGGCCTGTTCATCGGCACGCTGTTCGGCGCGGGCACGCTGAAAGAGCTACGCGCCGTCCTGACCGAGGTCGAACTGGAAGAGCGCGGCGGCGCCCAGGCGCGCGTTTCGCCCTTCGCTGACGGCTATGACGGGGCGGCCCTGCTGCAGCGCGCCGGGTTCGCCCTGCCGGTGTCGGACGTGGACCGCTTCACCGTCCGCTACCCCGACCTGTTCGCCCTGATCCGCGACCTGCGCGCCATGGGCGAGACCAATGTCCTGCACGGACCTGTTCGGCCGTTGAGCCGCCGTATCGTGACGCGCGCCGCCGCCCTCTATGCCGAGCGACACGGTCTCGACGACGGCCGCATACCGGCGACGTTCGAGATCATCCATCTGGCCGGCTGGAAACCCCACGACAGCCAGCAGAAGCCCCTGCCGCCCGGCTCGGCCAAGACGCGGCTGGCCGATGCCCTGGGCGTCAAGGAAATGACGGGCGAAGAGCCGGACTAGCTGATCGCGGCCTGTATGGCGGCGCTCAGCTTGTTCACCGTCGCGGCCAGGCCGCCGTTCTGGCTGTTCGCCAAGGCGCTGATCGAAGTCACGATCGCCAGGAAGATCAGGGCGCAGAGCAGCCCGTATTCGATGGCTGTGGCCCCGCTCTCATTGCGCAGGAACCGGCCGATAAGACGTCGCATGGCCGGCCTCCCTGGTCGGCGGTGGTCAGAGCAGGTCGCGCAACCAGGCGACCAGAGGTTCGTCCGCCGGCGGCATGGGATAGTCCGAAAGTTTGCTCGGCTTCACCCAGGCCAGGCCGTCGTGTTCACGCGCCGTGACCACGCCGTCCCACCGTCGGCACAGATACAATGGCATCAACAGGTGAAACGAATCGTAAGCGTGACTGGCGAAAACGAACGGCGACAGACAGTTTTCGCTGACGTCGATGCCCAGCTCTTCCTTCAGCTCGCGGATCAGGGCCTGTTCAGGCCGCTCTCCGGGCTCGACCTTGCCGCCCGGAAACTCCCACAGACCGGCCAGCTTCTTGCCTTCGGGACGCTTCGCGATCAGCACCCGCCCATCCACATCGATCAGGGCGACGGCGACGACCAGGACGGTGGGAAGCGACGCAGCGGTCACGAGCGATAGTCGCCGTTGATCTCGATGTAGCCCTTAGTCAGATCGCAGGTCCACACGGTCGCCGACGCCCGGCCCGAACCCACGTCGACGGTGATGTCGATTTCGGGGTTCTTCATATAGGCGGTCATCTTGGCCTCGTCGTAGGTTGGGGACGGGGCGCCGTCGACGGCGGCCTGATGAGGGCCGAACTTGATGGCCAAGCGGTCGCGATCGACCGGTTCCTCGGTCTTGCCCACCGCCATGACGACCCGGCCCCAGTTGGCGTCCTGACCGGCGATGGCGGTCTTGACCAGCGGACTGTCGGCGATCGACTTGGCCAGCTTGCGGGCCGAGGCCGGGCTAGCGGCGCCGTCCACCGTCACCTTGACGAACTTGGTCGCGCCTTCGCCGTCACGCACCAGCTGGTGCGCCAGGTCCAGCATGACTTTGTCCAGGGCGGCCGAGAAGCTCTTCAGCCGGCGATCGCCGACCCGCCCGATGCGCGGCGCGCCGGACGTCCCGGTGGCGAACAGCAGGGCCGTGTCGTTGGTCGAGGTGTCGCCGTCCACCGTCACGCTGTTGAAGGTGGTGCGGACATGCAGGCCCAGCAGCGCCTGCAGCACGTTCGGATGGATGTCCGCATCGGTGACGATGAAGGCCAGCATGGTCGCCATGTCCGGCGCGATCATGCCCGATCCCTTGGCGATGCCGGCGATCCGGACCTTGTAGCCCTCGATCTCCGCCTCGGCGTAGGAGCCCTTGGGGAAGGTGTCGGTGGTCATGATGCCGCGACCCGCCCGGGCCCAGGCGTCCGCCTCCAGTCCGTTCTCGATCTCGGGCAGTTTGGCGACGATCTTCTTGTCGTCCAGCACCACCCCGATCACGCCGGTCGAGGCCAGCATGACGTCACGCTGGCGACAGCCGAACCGTTTGGCGACCTCCGAGGCCGTGCGCCGCGCCGCGTCGGCGCCGGCCTTGCCGGTGAAGGCGTTGGCGCAGCCGGCGTTGATCACCAGGGCGCGCACATCCTTGCCGCCGTCGGCCCCGGCCAGATGCTTCTTGCACCAATCGACGGGCGCCGACCCGATCTTGTGGCGGGTGAAGACCCCGGCGCAGCTGGTCCCGCGCGCGAACCGGAACACCACCAGATCGTCGCGCTCATGCTTGTAGAAGCCGGCGCGCGCGGTCGCGATCTCGACTCCGCCGATCGGCGGAATGGTCGGGAACGGCACGGCCAGGGGCGAGATGGCCAAGCCGGGCTTGCCGGCGGCGGCCGGCGCAGGCGCGGCGGCCGGCGCGGCATCCGATCCCGGCGTGCGGGTGGCGCGCTTCAATGCCGTGGCGAACGGATCCAGCGCCTTTTCGAACGCATGCTCGATCTTCTGGCCGGTCGTGGAGGGAGGCTTGGTCATGTCAGGCGCCCGGAGGAGCGGAAGGAGCAGGCGATGCGGGCGGCGTCTGCGCGGGCAGGCGGACATCGACCTTGGCCTTGCCACGCAATTGTTCCAGCAACTGTCGCACGCCCTCATAGGTCAGATAGCGCACGATCTGCGGTCGGGCCTGTTCCAGCGTCGGCGGGTTTTCCTTGCGCCGGTCCTCAACCCTCAGAACGGCCCAGCCGCCCTCGGTCTGGAAGGGCCCGACGGTCGCACCGGCCGGCTTGTCGCGCAGGGCGTCGGCATAGGCTTGGGGCATCACGTCCAGCGTCGAGTAGCCCAGATCACCGCCGGAAAACCGCGTCGCCTCGTCGATCGACCGCTCCGCCGCGACCGCTTCGAAGCCGGCGCCCTGGCCCAGAATGCCGATCACGGCGTCCGCCTCGGGCTTGGTGCGCGACAGGATCAGCCGCACGCGGATCTCTTCCGAGGTCTTCGCCAGCCGCAGCTGCTCATTATAAAGGGTCTGCACCGCCTGGTCCGAGACGGCCTTGTTGACCACGCTCTCGACCAGCATGTCGCCCAGGATGCGTTCGCGCGTCGCTTCCAGACGCCGCTGCGCCAGGGGCGAGGAGTCCAGCCGCCGCCGCTGCGCCTCTCCGGCCAACAGCTTTTGGTCGATCACCTCGTCGAGCACCCGGCGGAAGAGATCCGACGTCGTATCCAGCGCCTCGTCCTCGCCGATCAAACCTTGGGCCACCGCCTCGCGCTTCACGTCCGAGGCCCAGATGGTCTCGTCCTGGACCGTGGCCACGGCCTGGTCCCCCTGTTCGGGCGGCCGGTTGTCGCCGCCGCGCGAACAGGCGGCGGTCGAAAGCGCCGCCGTCAGCAAGGCCGCCGTCAGAATGCGTGAAGATCGCCGGAAGGGGGTCAAGGGGGCGCTCCGTCGAAGGCGGCCGAAAGCCCCTCGCGTTGACAGGGGTTAGGCCGGTGCTTAAGTCCCGCCTGCGCCCAAGTCGAGGGGTTTTGATCGTCTGCGCGGCCCTTCGCGCGCGCCTGATGCGGCGCTCCGGGGCTGCGGTCGGTCAGGGCCTCTCTCACGGCGTCCGTATCGCCGCCCCTCACGGGATTTCAGAGCCGCTCAGCTCGCAGACGCTCGACCGCTTACCGGATCCAATATGCTCGGCTTCGCCAAGAAACTTTTCGGCTCTTCCAACGACCGCAAGGTCAAGGCCTTCCAGGACCACGCCCAGCGCATCAATGCGCTGGAGCCCAAGTTCGCCGCCCTGTCCGATGACGAACTGCGGATGATGACCGACGCCTTCCGCGATCGGCTGGCGAACGGCGAGACCCTGGACAAGATCCTGCCCGAAGCCTTCGCGGTCGTGCGCGAAGCCTCCAAGCGCGTGCTGGGCCAGCGTCAGTACGACGTTCAGCTGGCCGGCGGCATGATCCTGCATGAAGGCGGCATCGCCGAAATGCGGACCGGTGAAGGCAAGACCCTGGTCGCCGTGGCGCCGGTCTATCTGAACGCTCTGCCCGGCAAGGGCGTGCACGTCATCACCGTCAACGACTACCTGGCCCGCCGCGACGCCGAGACGATGGGCAAGGTCTATCGCTTCCTCGGTCTTGAGGTCGGCGTCATCGTCAACGGCCTCAGCCAGGGCCAGCGCCAGCAGGCCTACAACGCCGACGTCACCTACGGCACCAACAACGAGTTCGGCTTCGACTATCTGCGCGACAACCTGGTCTATGACCGGCGCGAGATGGTGCAGCGTCCGCACAACTTCGCCATCGTCGACGAGGTCGACTCCATCCTGATCGACGAGGCGCGCACGCCTCTGATCATCTCAGGCCCGACCGAGGACCGTTCGGATCTCTACAAAATCCTCGACGGCCTGATTAAAGATCTGATCAAGGACAAGGACACCTTCGAGCTCGACGAGAAGCAGAAGCAGGTCCTGCTGACCGAGCTGGGCTCCGAGCGGATGGAAGAGGCCCTGGAGGCCGGCGGTCACTTCGCCGCCGACACCACCGGCCTGTACGACGCCGCCAACATCAGCCTGGTTCACCACGCCAACCAGGCCCTGCGGGCCAACACCCTGTATCAGCGTGACAAGGACTATATCATCAAGGGCGGCGAGATCGTCCTGATCGACGAGTTCACCGGCCGCATGATGACCGGACGCCGCCTGTCCGAAGGCCTGCACCAGGCTATCGAGGCCAAGGAAGACGTCAAGATCCAGCCCGAGAACCAGACCCTGGCCTCGGTGACGATCCAGAACTACTTCCGCCTGTACGAAAAGCTGTCGGGCATGACCGGCACGGCTGCGACCGAGGCCCAGGAATTCGGCGACATCTACAAGATGGACGTGCTGGAAGTGCCGACCAACCGGCCGATCCAGCGAAAGGACTATGACGACGAGGTCTATCGGACCCACGCCGAGAAGAACCAGGCCATCGCGCGCCAGATCGCCGAATGCCACCTCGCCGGCCAGCCGATCCTGGTCGGCACCGTATCGATCGAGCGTTCGGAACAGCTGTCGGACCTGCTGAGCCGCTTCGAATACAAGGTCGAGACCTCGCGCACGCTGAAGCCGGAATATGCGGGCAAGGCCAAGGAAGCCGAGAAGATCGGCGACGCCGCCTATGACATCACCTACGAGACCAAGCTGCGTGGCATTCCGCACAGCGTCCTGAACGCGCGCCAGCACGAGCAAGAAGCCTATATCGTCGCCGACGCCGGCCTGCCGGGCGTGGTGACTATCGCCACCAACATGGCCGGCCGCGGCACCGACATTCAGCTCGGGGGCAACCTCGAGATGAAGATGCAGAAGTGGCTGCTGGAACAGCGCAACATGGCCGTCGAGGTCACGCCGGAAATGGAAGCGGCCAAGGAGGCCGAGTTCAAGGCCGAGATCGCCGTCCAGAAGAAGATCGCGCTGGAGGCGGGCGGCCTGTTCGTCTTGGGCACCGAGCGCCACGAAAGCCGCCGCATCGACAACCAGCTGCGCGGCCGCACCGGCCGTCAGGGCGACCCCGGCACCTCGAAATTCTATCTGTCCTGCGAGGACGACCTGCTGCGCATTTTCGCCGGCGACCGCCTCGACTCGATCATGAAGACCTTCGGCGTGGCGGAGGGCGAGGCCATCACCCATCCCTGGCTGAACCGCGCCATCGAGACCGCCCAGAAGCGCGTCGAGACCCGCAACTACGACATCCGCAAGAACCTGCTGAAATACGACGACGTCGTGAACGACCAGCGCAAGGCCGTGTTCGAACAGCGTCAGGAGTTCATGGACTCCGAGGATCTGTCCGAACTGGTCGGCGACTTCCGCCGCGACGTCGTGTCCGACCTGGTCGAACGCTACATGCCGCCCAAGGCCTATGCCGAACAGTGGGACATCGACGGCCTGGACGAAAAGGTCCGCTCGACCCTGGGGCTGGAGCTGCCGCTGCACGACTGGGCAGCCGAGGAAGGCGTGTCGAACGAGGAGATCGAGGAGCGGCTGCTGGCCGCCGCCGACGCCCGCGCCGCCGAACGCCTGGAACAGATCGGCGCCGACCAGACGCGCGGTCTGGAAAAGCAGTTCATGCTGCAGATGATCGACATGCAGTGGCGCGAGCACCTGGTCCATCTGGACCATCTGCGCGGCGTCATCGGCCTGCGCGGCTATGGCCAGCGCGACCCGCTAAACGAATACAAGACCGAAGCCTTCTCGCTGTTCGAGAACCTGCTCTACGACCTGCGCCACAACGTCACCCGCTGGCTGATGACGGTCGAGTTCCGCTTCCAGGCGCCGCCCGAACTGCCCGAGTTCCAGGAAATCCACCTGAACCCCGGCACCGGTGAGAACGAGATGGCCGATCCATCGGCGCAGAACCCCGAAGGCACGTTGATCGGCGACGACCGCTCGAAACTGCCCGTCGAGGCCCTGCCGCCCGGCTGGGAAATGACCGGCCGCAACTCCCCCTGCCCCTGCGGCTCGGGCCGCAAGTTCAAACACTGTCACGGGGCTCTCGTTTAAGAGGCGCGCTACCCGCAGCGCTATCGCTCGCCGCGCGGCGGCTCGCTGCTTGAGCGCTGGGTGAGATGTCCTAAAGAAGAGGGATGACCTACAAGTCCCTCTTCTCCCGCGCCCTGTCAGCGGCGCCCGGTCGGCTGCATTTCGCCGCGCACAGCCATCACCTGTGGCCCGACGCCAGTTTCGAGGCGCAGCAGCAGACCTGGCTTGACGCCAACTTGCATGCCGACCACAAGTGGGATCTCGTCTTCGGTCAGGTGATCCCCGAGGCCCAGGCCCATGTCGCGGCCGAGCTGGCACTGCCCTCGCCCGACAGCATCGTCTTTTCGTCCAACACCCACGACTTCCTGCTGCGCCTGTTTTCGGGCGTGGAGACCAAGCCGGTCCGCATTCTGGCGACCGACGGCGAATTTCACTCCTTCCGTCGTCAGGCCGAGCGGTGGGAAGAGGTCGGGGCGGCGGTGGTCACGCGCATTCCGCTGGCGCCGTTCGACACCTTCGCCGACCGCTTCATCGCCGAGGCGTCCAGGGGCGGTTACGACTGGATCGTGGTCAGCCAGGTGTTCTTCCGCACCGGGGGCCTGTTCGACCGGATCGAGGAGCTTGCCGCCCTGGCGAGACCCGAAGGGCCTTGGGTGCTGATCGACGGCTATCACGGCTTCATGGCGACCCCGACCGACCTGTCGGCGGTGGCGGACCGGGTCTTCTATGTCTCCGGCGGCTACAAATACGCCATGTCGGGCGAGGGCGTCTGCTTTCTGCACGCCCCGCCCGGCTTCTGCCCGCGTCCTGTCGTCACCGGCTGGTTCGCGGAGTTCGGCGACCTGTCGGGGCCTCCCGGCGGCGTCCAATACCGCAGCGACGGCGGTCGCTTCTGGGGCGCCACCTTCGACTGCACCCCGCTGTATCGCTTCAACGCCGTGCGCCGAATGCTGGATCAGCAGGGGCTTAAGACCGCCGCCATTGCCGCCCATGCGCGCGATCTCGCGACCAGGTTCCAGCAGGCCGTTCAATCTGGACAGGCCGGGGTGTTGTCGCAGGCCGAAATCCTCAATCCGCTCGAGAGCGACGCGTCGCGCGCCCGTTTCCTCGCCCTGCGTCATCCCGACGCCCAGGCCTGGTGCGCGGGTTTGCGGGTAGCGAACATCGTCACCGATGTGCGCGAGGACGTCATCCGCTTCGGCTTCGGCCTGTATCAGGACGCCGAGGACGTCGACCGCCTGATCGCGGCCTGCCGATCCCTCTGATCAGTAGAAGGTCGTGTCGTCCTGCTTGCTGGGCGCCGGGGCCGTGCGCGGCGGCGTCCTCGGTTGGTTCGATGCGGGCGGGCTCGCCGGTCGCACTTGAGGCGAGGGCGGCGTCGGCGTGGTGCCGCCCGTCGGCGCATTGACCGGAGGGATCACCGGCAGGTCCGGATAGGGCATGGCCGAGGGGCGAGCGTCCTGCGCCGGCGCCGCTTCTTCGGGCGCGATTAATCCCGTGTCGGACTGGCCCAACCGGTCGGGCGCGCCGACATCGTCGCGGATGAAGGCCCAGGCCTGTCGGTCCGAGCAGCCGCAGGCCTTCAGGAAGCCCTGCTTGTCACGCCAAAGGATCAGCGGATAGCTGATGTCGACGCCGGACTCCTTGAGCAGCTGGCTCAGCCGTTCGTTGAAGCGACGGCCGGCCTCCACCACGGCGGTGCGCGCCAGATTGCCGTCCGCCTGCGGCACGCCGGCGGCGGTCCAGCTGTTGGCCGGCGTCGCCATCCAGCGTTGATACAGCGGCCAGTCGCGCGTCAGCCACAGCTCCGCGACAGTCGCCCGCTCCGCCGCCGTCGATTGCGCCGCGCCTTCCAGATCGGGGCGGGCGAACAGGATGTAGCGCGTCTCGATCCCCGCCGCCTTCAGCTTGGGCGCCTCGTCGCGCGCGTAACGCAGGGCCGAGGCGCTGTCGCGATAGGTGACGATATAAAGGGCCTGTCCCCCGCTGCCGTCCGACACCCAGGACGCCTCGTCCAGCAGTTGCTGCACCTCGGCCTGATTGCGGCTGATCGTGACCGGCTGGAACCGCGAATAGAAGTTCCAATAGGCCCAGTATCCGGCGCCGGCGAGCAGCAGGCCGACCACGGCCGCCACGATCGAACCCATCAAAAAGCGACGCATGTAATCGGGTGCTCCAGCTTCACCGTTGACCCCTCCTAACGCATAGCATCGGAATCCGTTGTCGCGGCCTTCGGATCGACCATCCGGGGCGCCAAAATGTCGCGAAAGATTCCGCCCGATCCGCTCTTGAACGGCGCAGGCGGCTTCCCATTTCCGATTTCGACGCTGCGGGACACTCCCCCTCCGAACCGCAGCGAAGCGAAGCCGGCGCCCTCCCCTCCCCTCGAGGCGCCGCTCGCGCAGGCCGCCGGACTCCCCCAGTCCGGCGGCTTTCTGCTTTGTGGCGCTGCACAATAATTCCAACCTGATCACTGATCATTACAATGAACGGTCTCCGGGGGCTTCCCGAGCGACCGGACCTGGCCTAGTCAGCGGGGGTGGCGCCCCGTCGCGCCGCATCCCTTGCGGCCCTGCCGCGTCGTTCGAGACTGCTCGTCCATGACCGCCCACGATCTGCGCCAACCCGTTCAGCCGATCACCAAGGCCGCGCTGGAGGCGGCCTTCGCCAAGATCGTGGGGACCGGGCCCGGCGCAGTCGAACAGACGTATCTGACCCAGGCGCACGAAGACTATTCCGCCGATGAGACGCCTGAGCTGAGCGGCGAGGATCTGGCCGCCCTGCTCGCCGCCTCCTGGACCGCCGCCAAGTCCTATCCGACCGACGCGGCCGCTCCCGCCATCACGGTCGGCCCGTTGCACGGCGCGTCTGACAAGGTGCTGGATTACGATCTGGTGCGCATCGTCCAGTCCGACGCTCCCTTCCTGGTCGACAGCGTCATGGGCGCCCTGGCCGAGGCCGCCGTGTCCGTGCGCGCCCTGTTCCACCCGGTGGTCGAGCTGGACGGCCGCCGCCTATCGATCATCATGCTGGTCATCGACAGCGTGCCTCAGGAGCGTCGCGACGCCCTGGGCGAAGGCCTGGCCCAGAGCCTGTCGGATGTGCACGCCGCCGTCGCCGATCATGACGCCATGACGTCTCTGATGCGCCAGGCCGTACAGCGACTGGAAGAGACCCCGCCCCCGGTCGATCCCGCCGTCCTGGCCGAGAACATCGCCTTCCTGAAATGGCTGAAGAGCGACCATTTCGTCTTCCTGGGCGCGCGCGACTACGACTATCCGCTGAACGCCGACGGCGACTATGAGGCCGAGGCGCCGCTGGGCCTGTCCACCGACGGCCTGGGCATTCTGGCAGATCCCGAGCGCACCGTGCTGCGTCGCGCGTCGGAACCTGCCGTCCTGACGCGCCAGATGCGCCGCCAACTGGACCTCAGCGAACCGGTGACGGTGGCCAAGGCCAACGCCCGCTCGCGCGTCCACCGCCGCGCCTACATGGACTATGTCGGGGTCAAGCGTTACGGCCCGGACGGCAAGGCGACGGGCGAGACCCGTTTCGTCGGCCTGTTCACGTCGGAAGCCTACGACCAGCTGACGACCGAAGTGCCTCTGCTGCGTCGCAAGGTGGCCAACGCCCTGGCCCGCGCCGACAAGGCGCCCGGCAGCCACAATGAGAAACGCCTCAAGAACATCCTTGAGAATTATCCGCGCGACGAGCTGTTCCAGGTCAGCGAGGACGAGCTGCTGTCCATCGCCCTTGGCATCCTTCACCTCTACGACCGGCCGCGCATCCGTCTGTTCTCGCGCCAGGATCCGTTCGACCGCTTCGTCTCGGTCCTGTGCTTCATCCCGCGCGAGAAGTTCGATTCCGCCGTGCGCGAACGCATCGGCCAGATCATCGCCCGCGCCTGGGGCGGCCGCATCTCGGCCTGGTATCCGGAGCTGTCCGACGCGCCCTTGGTGCGCATCCACTACATCATCGGCGTCGAGCCCGGCGCCCACCCGATCCCGGACGCCGCCCAGCTGGAAGCCGACGTCGCCGAGGCCGGTCGCGGCTGGGTCGATCGTTTCGAAGGCGCCCTGCGCCGCTCGGGCGTCGAGGAAGTCGCCGTCGGTCCGCTGAGCGCCCAGTGGGCCAAGGCTTTCGGCGCCGCCTATCGCGATCGCTATGACGCCGACGAGGCCTCGACCGACCTGCAGTATGTGAACCGGCTGAACGAGACCGGTCTGCCGGGCGAAGGCAAGGCCGTCGCCGTGCGCGCCTTCCGCACGCCGGACGACAGCCGCCTGCAGTTCCGCTTCAAGCTCTATCGTCGCGGCCCCGCCGTTCCCCTGTCCGACGTCCTGCCGATCCTGGCCGATATGGGTCTGAAGACGCTGGAGGAATACGGCTATCCGATCCGCCCGCTGGGCGAGGAGGAGATCCACGTCCACGAGTTCCTGATGGAGGATCCGCGCGGCGAGGCGCTGGTCTTCGATGACGTGAAAGGCCCGTTCGAGGACGCCTTCGCCGCGGTCTGGACCGGCCGCAATGAAAGCGACGGCTTCAACCGCCTGGTGATCGAACTGGGCGTGGAATGGCGCGACGCCGCCCTGATCCGCACCCTGGCCCACTATCGCCAGCAGACGGGCCTGGACCCCTCCCAAACGGTGCAGGAAGAGGCGCTGCGCGAATATCCCGACGTGGCGCGCGCCCTGCTGTCGCTGTTCAAGGCCAAGTTCGCGCCCGAAGGGGGCTGGGCTGACGACCGTGCGCCGGCTGTCGCCGAGCTGGACGCCAAGATCGTCACTCTGCTGCAGGACGTGAAGAGCCTCGATCACGACCGGGCCCTGCGCCGCATCGCCGCCCTGATCGGCGCGATCAAGCGCACCAACTATTTCCAGCTGGACGCCGACGGTCAACCCAAGCCGCACATCTCGATCAAGATCGCCTCGCGCGAGCTGGACGACCTGCCGCTGCCCAAACCCTATCGCGAAATCTTCGTCTGGGCGCCGCACGTCGAGGGCGTGCACCTGCGCTTTGGTCCCGTCGCGCGCGGCGGTCTGCGCTGGTCGGACCGTCGCGACGACTTCCGCACCGAGGTCCTGGGCCTGGTCAAGGCGCAGCAAGTGAAGAACGCGGTCATCGTGCCGGTCGGCTCCAAGGGCGGCTTCTATCCCAAGCAACTGCCCCGCACGACGGACCGCGAGGCCATCCAGGGCGAGGCCATCCGCGCCTATCGCACCTTCCTGTCCGGCCTTCTGGATATTACCGACAACATCGCCGCCGACGGTTCGGTGACCCATCCGGCCAATGTCATCGCCTGGGAGGGCGACGACCCCTATCTGGTCGTGGCCGCCGACAAGGGCACGGCGACCTTCTCCGACATCGCCAACGGCGTCTCGGCCTCCTACGGCTTCTGGCTGGGCGACGCCTTCGCCTCGGGCGGCTCCATCGGCTATGACCACAAGGCCATGGGCATCACCGCGCGCGGCGCGTGGGAGGCGGTCAAGCGCCACTTCCGCGAAATGGGCAAGGACATCCAGACGCAGCCCTTCACCATGGTCGGCGTCGGCGACATGTCCGGCGACGTCTTCGGCAACGGCGCGCTTCTGTCAAAGGCGACGCGCCTGGTCGCCGCCTTCGATCACCGCGACATCTTCATTGATCCGAACCCGGATCATGTGACCAGCTGGACCGAGCGCAAGCGTCTGTTCGACCTGCCGCGCTCGTCCTGGCAGGACTACGACAAGGCCCTGATCTCCGAAGGCGGCGGCGTCTTCTCGCGCTCGGCCAAGTCGATCCAGCTGACGCCCCAGATCAAGGCGGCCCTGGACATCGCCGAGGACGAACTGGACCCGGTCAGCCTGATCCGCGCCATCCTGAAGGCGCCGGTCGAGCTGCTCTATCTGGGCGGCATCGGCACCTATGTGAAATCGGCGGCCGAAACCGACGCCCAGGTCGGGGACAAGGGCACCGACGCCCTGCGCATCAACGCCGACGAACTGCGGGTCAAGGTGGTGGGCGAGGGCGCAAACCTCGGCTTCACCCAGGCGGGACGCATCGCCTTCGGCCAGGCCGGCGGCCGCATCAACACCGACGCCATCGACAACTCCGCCGGGGTCGACACCTCCGACCACGAGGTCAACATCAAGATCCTGGTCGGCTCGGCCGTGACCAACGGCGTCCTGCCGGCCGAGGAGCGCACGCTGCTTCTGGCCTCCATGACCGACGAGGTCGGCCTGAAGGTGCTGGCTCACAACTACGACCAGACCCTGGCCCTGACCCTGCAACAGGCCGAAGGCGTCGGCGCCCTGGACGCCCAGCAGCGGTTCATGCAGAGCCTGTCGGCGCGCGGAAAGCTCGACCGCAAGGTCGAGGGCCTGCCCAACGACGCCCGCGTCAAGGAGCTGATGACGGCGGGCATTCCGCTGGCCCGGCCCGAACTGGCCGTCCTGATGGCCTACGCCAAGCTGGAGCTGTCGGACGACATCGTCGCCTCCCAGGCGCCCGAGGATCCCTTCTTCGAACAGATACTGGTCCGCTACTTCCCCGAGGCCCTGGCCCGGTTCGAACCGGAGATGAAGAGCCACCGTCTGCGGCGCGAGATCATCGCCACGGTCATGGCCAACGAAGTCGTCAACATGTGCGGCCCGACCTTCCCCGACCGCCTGCGCGGCTCGGCGGAATGCGACACCACCGCCCTGATCATCGCCTTCGAGGCGGCGCGCCGCGTCTTCCGCCTGGACGAGGCCTGGGACGCCGTGTCGGCCCTGGACCTGAAAATCTCGGCCGAGGCCCAGATCGCCCTCTATCAGGAAATCGCCGTCGTCCTGCGTCGTCAGACCTTCTGGTTGGCCCGCCGCGCCAAGGGCGGTCTGTCGGTTCAGGCCTTGATCGACCGCTATCGTCCGATCGCCGACGCCTTGCAGGCCGAGGGCGCGCCGGTCCTGTCGCGCTTCGAACAGGGGCGTCTGGATGCGCGCGTCAAACGCTTCGCCGACCACGGCGCGCCTGAGGATCTGACCCGCAGCATCGCCATCATGCGCCCCCTCGTCGCCGCCTCCGACATCGGGGATCTGGCGCAGGAGGCGAACTGGCCGGTCGCAGCCATGGCGCGCCTGTATCACCAGGTCGGCGCCGCCTTCGATTTCGACCGTCTGCGCGCCGCCGCCGGCTCCATTCCGTCTGCTGATCATTTCGATCGTCTCGCCGTCCGTCGTCTGATCGAGGATCTGATGAACGAGCAGGCGGCCCTGACCCGCGCCGTCGCCCGCGCCTCCGATCCGTCGGTCGGCGTCAGCGAGGACGCGGCGGAGGCCGCCGTGGACGCCTGGATCGGCTCCAAACAGGCGACGGTCGAGGGCGTGCGCGCTTCGGTGGATGAGATCGAACAGTCCGGCTCGGGCTGGACCTTCGCCAAACTGACGATCGCCAACGCGACGATCCGCGATCTGGCGACGGCGGCGGTGAATGGCTGAGCCGTGCGTCTTCGCTTGACGAAGCCGTCGTCACACGGCCTCTTCAGCCGCTGACCAGGCTGGGGAGGCCGCAATGCCGAGAAAGTTCCTCGTCGTCGTCGACGACAGTCCGGAGTTCGAGGCCGCCCTGCGGTTCGCCTCGCGCCGGGCGAAATCGACGGGCGGGCGCGTGGTCATGCTGCGCGTCCTGCCGACCGACAGCGACGCCCACTGGTCGGGCGTTCGCGAGGAAATCGAACGCCAGCAGCGCCAGGAGGCGGAAATCCTGCTCAACCGCCTGGGCGAGGAGGCGCAGACTCGCTCCGGCGCCGCGCCGGTCTTCCTGATCGAAAAGGGCGAAGCCCAGGCCGCGATCAAGAAGGTCGTCGCCGCCGACCCTGACATCAAGATCCTGGTGCTGGCCGCCGGAACCAGCTCGCGCGGCCCCGGCCCGCTGGTCTCGGCCATCATCAAACAGGGCGCGCAGATCGGCGGCCGAAAACTGCCCGTCACCATCGTCCCCGGCGAACTGACCGAAGACGAGATCGAAGACCTGGCCTAGCCCTCGGCCGGCGGCTGGGCGGCCCGCAGCTTGTCGCGCAGCGCCCCCAGGCCTTGGCGCAGGTCGGTCATGGCTGCGGGCGTCATTTCGGTGGCGTCCAGTACCGATTGCGGCAGGCAGGCGGCCTCGACAGCCAACGCCCGTCCTGCGTCGGTCAGGCTGACGCGCACCACCCGCTCATCCGCCCTGTCGCGCGCCCGCGTCACCAGCCCGGCCGCCTCCAGCCGTTTGATCAGAGGGGTCAGGGTATTGGATTCCAGAAACAGCTGCTCGCCCAGCCGGCCGACCGTCTGTTCGTCCTCACGCCAGAGCAGGGCCATGGCCAGGAACTGCGGATAGGTCAGGCCCATCCGGTCCAGGAGCGGCTTGTAGAACCGGTTGAACGCCAGGTTCGCCGAATAGGCGGCGAAACACAGCATGTCATCGACGGCCATGGCGGCGGGGGAGGGGGCGGGTGAGGTCATAGGCTGATAATAATCGCACGCGATACAATCGCAAGCTTGACGCCTCCAGCTCTGCTCACTAAATGACTCCACGCGACTAAATCGCGCACGATATTTATGATCTCCCGGAGCTGATCCCCATGTCCATCAACACCCTGTACCGCACCACCGCCGTCGCCACGGGCGGCCGCGACGGCCGCGCCGCCACCACCGACGGCGCTCTGGATGTCGCCCTGGGCACGCCCAAGGAGCTGGGCGGCGCCGGCGTCGGCAACAACCCCGAACAGCTGTTCGCGGCTGGCTATGCCGCCTGCTTCCTCGGCGCCATGAAGTTCGTCGCCTCTCAGGGCGGTCACGCTAAGGTGCCTGCCGACGCCGCCGTCAACGCCACGGTCGGCATCGGTCCGCGCAGCGACAAGGGCTTCGGCCTGGAGGTGGCGCTGGAGGTCAGCCTGCCGGGCGTGGATCGCGCCGAGGCCGAAGCCCTGGTCGCCGAGGCGGATACCGTCTGCCCCTATTCGCACGCCACGCGGGGCAATATCGCGGTGACCCTGACCGTCGCTTAACCCTTCGGGACCAGGCGCCACATCCGCAAGGGGTGGCGCACGGTCCCGGCCTCGGCCCCCGCGCGGTCGCCGCGACCCATATAGAGGTCGGCGCGCACCGGTCCGCGAATGGCCGATCCCGTGTCCAGCGCCATGGCCAGACCGCGATAGCTGGCCGTGGCGCCGCGCAGATTGCCTCCGTCGGCCTCCAGCCAGACCAGTTCGCCATAGCGCCAGTGCGCCGGATCGACCGCGATGGCCCGCCGCTCGGTCAGGGGCACGCCCGCCGCCCCCGCCGGGTGGCCGTCATCGTCCGGGTCCAGCCGGAAGAAGATGTAGCGTGGGTTCAGCGCCATGACCGCCTGCGCCTCATAGCCCCTATGGCTGGCCAACCAGTCCCGGATCGCATCGCCGGAGGTGCCGTTCTGCGGCAACAATCCCTGCTGCGCCATCGGTCGGGCGATGCCCACGAACGGCTTGCCGTTGTCGGCGGCATAGGCGGCGCGGCCGCGCGTGCCGTCCTCGAACGTCAGATAGCCCGACCCCTGGATCTGCAGAAAGAACAGGTCCTCGGCCCGCATCCAGGCCAAGGCCTGCTCGGGTCGTGCGGCGGATTCGATATAGGCGCGGTCGCCGGCCGCGCGTGGATTGGCGGGCTTGGGCAGGACGGGGGCCGAGAACTCGGCGTCCGGCCGTCGCCGCGCTGGATATTCGGGCGCGAAATAGGAGGTCAGCAGGCCCGGTCGCCCGTCCGGCGTCTGGGCCGGGATCGCGCTGAAGCTGGCCTCGAAGAAGGCGCGCGCCTGCGACGGCGTGATCGTCATTGTCGTCGCCATGGCCTTGGCGCGTCCGCAGACCCGGCGGGCGGCCTCGTCACGCGCCGCGCCGCACCCGTCCACATAGGCCCGGAAGGCGGCCAGATGGTCCTCCTGGCTCCAGCCCGGCAGCACGGCGGGGCTCAGGGCGTCGGACGGCGCGGGAAGCGGGGTCGGATTGGGCGATGGCGTATAGGGGATCGGCCCTGTCTGCAGCCCTGTCGTCCCCGTCGCGCCCGTCGGCGTCATCGGCCCGGTCGAACAGGCGGCGACAGCCAGGGCGGCCGTCAGCGTCGCCAGCGCGCCCGACCGGCCGCGAACCGCCATCAGGCGTTGGCCGGCTCGACGCGCGCCAGGACCCAGTTCGGGTCCGCCGCGCCTAGGGTGCGTTCGAACGTCCAGTGTTCGGCCGTGCGGCGTTCCTCCACCAGCGGCTCGCCCGTTGTCGCGTCCGCCGTTTCGCCCGAGGCCTTGGTCACCCGACTGCGCAGTTCGGCCAGGAAGCGCACCTTGGCCACGGCCTTGTCGCCCTCGGCGACCGCGCCTTCCAGATCGGCCCGGGGCGGATACAGGAACTCGACGGTCTCGGTCTCGCCACGCGTCTCGCGCGCTGCGATGCCGGCCTCGAACGAGGCGAAGACGTTCGGCTTCAGCAACGGCTTCAGCGCGGCCCGGTCGCCGGCGGCGTAGCCGCGAACGATGGTCTCATAGGCCTGGCGCGCGCCGTCCAAGAAACGGGCGGGGTCGAACGCCGGATCGCGCGCCTTCAGGCTGGCGATCGAGGCCAGGGTCGCCGGGTCGATCGCCGCGATCTTGGGCGTCTCGGCCTGGGCCGGGCCGGGCGGCGCGATCTTGGCGTCTTCCTGCGGCTGACGGCCCACCCGCTTGCCCAGCACATTGTAGAGCTGGAACAGCACAAAGGCTGCGATGAAGGCGAAGATGACGACCTGGAACTGAACCGGCATGTTCAAGGGGAGATTCCTGTAGCGAACGACGGGTGCGCCAAACACTTAGTCTGGCGTGATTACGGGCTCATATAGGGTGAGGCAAGGCGAAGCGCGCCCCCAATCGCGCGCGCGACGTTGCGGCCAAGCGTCCCGGCATGGTAGTCGCGGCGCCTCATTCCGGCCTCATCGGCCCCAAACTGCGCCAAAGACCGTTTCATGACCGACGCCGCTCCTCCCGCCGAACAGCCGCAACAAGGCGACGCCCAGCAGGGCCAGCCCGCCGGTCCCGGCTTCCGCATCCTGGCGCAATACGTCCGCGACTTCTCGTTCGAGAACCCGCGCGCCCCTGAATCCCTGCGCATCGACGGCAAGCCCGCAATCGACCTGGGCGTCGAAATGGCCGCCCAGGGCCGCCCCGACGGCTTGTTCGAACTGGATCTGAAGCTGTCGATCAAGGCGACCCACGAAAACCAGCCCGTCTTCCACGTCGAACTGGTCTATGGCGGCCTGTTCCAGCTGGCCAATGTCCAGGAGCAGGACATCGAGCCGCTGCTGCTGATCGAATGCCCGCGCTATCTGTTCCCGTTCGCGCGCGAGATCATCTCGGGCGCAACGGCCGATGGCGGCTTCTATCCCCCGTTCCAGCTGGACCCGATCGACTTCGCCGCCATCTACATCGCGCGCCAGCAGCAGATCGCCCAGCAGCCGGTCGAAACCGGCCAGGCCTAAGCGCGCGACATGGTCGCCGCCGCGCGGCCTTCGCCTGATCCATCGAAAGCTGCGGGCGAGGACGTCGTCCACGGCATTCTTCTGCGCATCGCCGCCGCCGGCTGTTTTTCGATCATGACGGCGACGTTGAAGCTGGCGTCGCAGGACGGTGTCGCGGCGCCGGAAATGCTATTCTACCGCGCCTTCTTCGGCCTGCCGGTGGTGCTGGCCTGGGTGCTGACCCAGCCGGGCGGCCTCTCGGCCCTGTCGACGCGCCGCCCCCTGGCCCATCTGGGACGCAGCGCCCTGGGCGTCGCGGCCATCCTGTGCCTGTTCCAGACGCTGACGCTGCTGCCCCTCGCCGACGCGACGACCCTCAGCTTCACTGCCCCGATCTTCGCCACCATCCTGTCCTTCTTCGTGCTGAAGGAGGCGGTCGGCCCGCGCCGCTGGGCCGCCGTTGCGGTCGGTTTCATCGGCGTGATCGTGGTCATGCGACCGGGCGTCGGCCATTCGGTCCTGCCGCTGGCGGGCGTGGCCTTCGCCCTGATCGGGGCGGTGCTGACGGCCGGCGTGACCATCACCCTGCGCCAGCTGCGCGACACCGAACACGTCGCCGCCATCGTCTTCTGGTTCTTCGTGGCCTGTTCGGTCGTGGGGGCGATCCTGCTGCCCTTCGTCGGCCATTGGCACGCGCTCGGCACCTTCGGCCTGCTGATCGGATCGGGCATCGCCGGCGGCTTGGCCCAGCTGTTCATGACCGCCTCGCTGCAAAAGGCCCCGGTCGCCGTGGTCGCGCCCTTCGACTATCTCCAGATCGTCGGCGCCATCGTCTTCGGCTGGTGGCTGATGGCCGCGACGCCCACCCTCACCACCCTGGCCGGCGCCGCCCTGATCGCCAGCAGCGGCCTCTACACCGCCTGGCGCGAACACATCCGCCGCAAGGCCAGCCTCATCCAGCCGACCGCGCCGTTGGTATAATTGAATGCTCGGGACTAGACACGAAAGCTTCGCCCATCCGCTGAAGTAATCATGATTTTTGAGAGCTCCCCTTGGAAGGCCTCCCTAATCCGCGATGCGGGTCTGATTTCAAGGTGGGCGATTAAGCCACCAAGCGCACGTCGATCGTTTTTGATCGAGAAGAAGCTGTTTTTATCAGCCTATTCTCTTCGAAAACTGAGCGATGACCATAAACTTTCGTCGGCGACGCTCTCAGCAGCAGTTTCTGTGAAAATTGCTCCAGCCCTCAAGAAGGGGTTTTCAAAAATACGCCATTGGCCTGACAGATACTTCGACATGGAAAACACTGTTTCCAGCACGATGGCTTGGCGCCGTGTTTTGAATCTGTTGATCCACAGCACCGTTTTTCTTGAAGACTTAGGTGACGACGGACACTACGGGGGGTTTTGGGTCACGTCTGACCAAGAACAGCGTCGTGGGCTGATTCGAGTGGATTTGGCCGATATAGTCACCCTAATTTCACGCGCCGCTGGGGACTACCCTTCGGCTATACGACACACTTGGATCAGTTCCGAAAACCGCTGGATTACGTGGACTGGTCATGGTCCGATTGATGTCGAAGAGACGGCTTAACTACCGCCCCGTCGATCCGAACCCGCCCGTTCCGCGCGCGGTCTCGTCCAGCATCTCGACCTCGATCCAGTCCGCCCGCTCATGCCGGGCGATCACCAGCTGGGCGATGCGTTCGCCGCGGCGGATGACGAAGGGCTCGGCGCCGATGTTGGCCAGGATCACGCCGCACTCGCCGCGATAGTCGCTGTCGATCGTGCCCGGCGCATTCGGGCAGATGATGCCGTGTTTCAAAGCGAGGCCAGAGCGCGCCCGCACCTGGGCCTCATACCCCAGCGGCAGGGCGATCTTCAGCCCCGTGGGCACCAGCATCCGCTGACCCGGGGCCAGGGTCATCGGCTGATCCTCGGGCACGGCGGCGCGCAGGTCCATGCCCGCCGAACCGGCCGTCTCATAGGCGGGCAAGGGCAGACCTTCGGAATGCGGCAGGCGCAGGATCTGGATCGGGGTCTCAGTCATTCGGGGGCCTTGAAATGATCGGCGATGCGGGCGGCGACAGCCCGGGCGATGGCGGTCTTGGACTGGCGCGGCCAGGTCTCGGTCCGATCGGCGGTGACCAGCAGTACGGCGTTGCCGTCCGATCCGAACACGTCGTCGGACACGTCGTTGCCCAGGATCCAGTCGCAGCCCTTTCGCGACAGCTTGGCGCGCGCATTGGCTTCCAGATCCGTCGTCTCGGCGGCGAAGCCGATGACCAGGGCCGGGCGGTTCGGACCAGGCGCGGCGACGCCGGCCAGGATGTCGGGGTTCTCGATCAGGGCCAGGGTCGGCGGGCCGCCGGGTCCCTTCTTGATCTTGCCGCCGGCGATGGTGTCCACGCGCCAGTCGGCGACGGCGGCCGACAGCACGGCGATGTCGGCGGGAAGGGCGCTCTGCGTCGCTGCCTGCATCTCAAGCGCGCTCTCCACATCGATCCGCGTCACGCCGGTCGGCGCCGCCAGCGCCGTCGGCCCCGACACCAACGTCACCTCGGCCCCCAGTTCGGCCAGGGCGGCGGCGATGGCGTAGCCCTGTTTGCCGCTGGAGCGATTGGTCAGGCCCCGCACCGGATCGATCGGTTCGAACGTCGGCCCGGCCGTGACCACGGCCTGACGCCCGGCCAGCGGTCGCCCGGCCGCGCCCGCCAGCAGACCTTCGATGGTCTCCAGGATCGCCGCCGGTTCCGCCATGCGCCCCGGCCCGTATTCGCCGCAGGCCATCTCTCCGTCATCCGGCCCCACCACCGCCACGCCGTGAAAGCCCGGAAAGGCCTTCAACCGCTCCATATTGGCCTGGACCGCCGGATGCTCCCACATCCGCACATTCATCGCCGGCGCCAACAGCACCCGCTTGTCCGTCGCGATCAGGGTCGTCGAGGCCAGGTCGTCGGCCAAACCATTCGCCGCCTTTGCGATCAGCCCCGCCGTCGCCGGCGCCACCACCACCAGATCGGCCCAGCGCGACAGCTCGATATGGCCCATGCTGGTCTCGTCGTCGGGGTGGAACAGGCCCGACCGCACCGGATGGCCGCTCAGCGCCGCCAGCGACAGGGGCGTGACGAACTCGGCTCCGGATTCCGTCAGGATGACCCGCGTCTGCCCGCCCGCCTTGGCGATCAGCCGCACCAGCTCCAGCGCCTTATAGGCCGCGATGCCGCCGCCCACGATCAGCAGAATCTTGCGGTTCGAAAGGGGGCGAGTGTCCATGCCCACGGTCTAGCCGCCGCGCGTGACGCCGTCGAGACGAGAACATTGCACGAACAATAAAGTTGTGCTTTCGTCGCGCCCAGCGGGTATCTGGAGGGAAGAATGAGAACGCTGACAAGGGGAGGGGCCGCGCTGGTCCTGTGCGGTCTGCTGGCGCTTGCTGGCTGCGACAACAGTTCGGCGGTCGAGACGCGGGAAAGAACCACGCCCACGCCCATCGCCTCGGCCGGGCCAGTGGGTGTTTCGGTCTCCACAACGACGACCGAGGAGGTCAAACCCGTCCTGACCGCCAATCGGCGCGAAACCGTCGACGCCAAGATCGCCCGTCTCTACGACCGAAACGGCGCAGACTTCGGCGCGCGCTCAGCCGAGGATTATCTGACGAAGGTCACGGCTTTCACGACCAAGCCTCCGCGCGACGCCGAGACCGTCAAACGGCCCAATGGCGACACCCTGATCTATCAGGCCTCGACCAACACCTTCGCCGTGGTGGCCCGCAACGGGTCGCCGCGCACCATGTTCAAGCCGACGACGGGCGCCGACTACTGGGCCGAGCAGAAGGCGGCGGCGCCCACCTTCGGGCAGCGGCGCCAATCGACGGGCGCGGCGGGCTGATATAGAGGGCGGGCTTCCACTGAGGATCTCGCCCCATGTCCGATACGGCCGAACCCAAGACCCCGCTGCTGAAGACCGCCCTGATCTATGATTTCGACGGCACCCTGGCGCGCGGCAATATGCAGGAGGTGTCCTTCATCCCCTCTGTCGGCATGGGCATCGGCGCCTTCTGGGAAGAAGCCGAGCGCCTGACCAAGGACGCCGACGGCGACGGCATCCTGATGTACATGCAGCTGATGCTGCACCACGCGCGTCAGAACGGCGCCCCGGTGACGCGCGAGACCCTGCGCCAGCACGGCGAGGCGGTGGCTCTGTTCGAGGGGCTGAAGGATCTCAGCTGGTTCGACCGGATGAACGCCTTCGGCGCCAAATACGGGCTGGAGATCGAGCATTACATCATCTCCGCCGGGCTGGAGGAGATGATCGACGGCACGCCGATCCGCCCCGCCCTGACCCACGTCTTCGCCTCCCACTATGTCTATGACGACAGGGGCGAGGCCGCCTGGCCGGCGGTCGGCGTCAACTACACCACCAAGACCCAGTATCTGTTCCGCATCAACAAGGGCGTGAAGAACCACTGGGAGCACGAACGCATCAACCACTTCATCCCCGACGACGAGCGCGCCGTGCCTTTCGACCGGATGATCTTCATCGGCGACGGCGACACCGACGTGCCGACCATGAAGATGATGCACACCAAGGGCGGCTTCTCGATCGCCGTCTATGACCCGCGCTCGAACGAGCGGGACCAGAAGAAGGTCTATTCCCTGATCTCGGAGGACCGGGTGAACTTCGTCGCCGCCGCCGACTATCGTGAGGGATCGGCGCTGGACCTGATCGTCAAGGGGCTGGTGGGCCGCATCGCCATCAACGCCGGCTCCATGCCCGCCGACACGGCGGACTAGCCCGGCCGATCAGCGCCCGCCGGCCCTCAGCCAGGCGTCGCGCGCGGGCATCAGCCTCGCCGGCGCCAGGCCTCTCAGCGACTTGGCCCCGGTCTGCCTCAGCCCGGCCTCCTGCCCGCGCTGCCAGACGACGGTGGCGGGATAGGCGACGCCCGCAGCCACATCGACCACCACGACCTCGCGCGGCAAGGCCCCGCCTCTGTCCAGCCGCAGCTTCATCCCCGCGTCCGACAGATCGACGATCAGACACGCCGTCTCCAGGCCGGGCGCGCAGATGACGCCGCGCGCGTTTGCGGGTCGGCGCGCTCCCATGCGGCGGTCGGGCTCGACGGCGGGCTTGGATCCAAACAGGCTCATGGTCCGATAACGCACAGATGCGGCTCAGGCGCCAAGCCCGCCTTCAAGGCTGCGAACCCCGCGATTCCGGTCCAGAGCGACGATCATGTCGGCCTTCACGCCGCCCGTCATCATATGCCGGCTCAGGCGCTCATAATGCTGGATGAAGACCGCCAGGGCCGCGCGTCGCTCGGGCGATACGGCGTCCTGCCCCATCAATCCCGCCTCCTGCTCGCAGCGCCAGTCCAGCACGACATCGAACCCCGGCGCCTTGAGAAAGATCAGGGCGTCCAGCCGCCCGCGCAGGCGGGCATAGGGCTGACCCAGCGCATCATTGACCGCCCTGCGCCATTCGGCCCCGACGTCCTGCCGGCCCTCCAGGATGTTGGTCGGCGCAACCAGATCCGCCTCGGCCTGCGGCGTCGCGCCCAAGCACCATCCCTCCAGCACGATGACCCGCGGCCGACCTTTCACGACAGGCCAGTCCGCCTCGGCCGCCCGGTCGTCGGCCAACTTGTCGAAACGCGGCAGAGGCGTCAGATCGTCCGGCCCCGCACTCTGCAACCGATCCAGCAGACGGTTCAGAAGCCCCAGGTCATGCGTCCCCGGCGGCCCGCGCGTGGCGGACAACGGATGCACCCGCGCCGCCATCGCCGCCCGCTCCGCCTTCGTCAGATAGACGTCGTCCAGCGACAGGCTCGCCCCGCCGAACCGCTCGGCGACGGCTTTGGCCAGGGTCGATTTTCCCGAACCTTGCGATCCCGCGATCCCCAGGACCGGCGGACCGTCCTCGCCCATCGCTTCGGTGCGCTGGTCGATCCATCGGCCGATCTGGTCGATCAGCCGCGCGTCGATCATTTCAGTGCTGGTTTTCCGGCAACCGTACGATCAGGCCGTTCAGGGCGTCCGACACCCGGATCTGGCAAGACAGGCGGCTGTTCGGCTCGACCTCTTCGGCGAAGTCCAGCATCGACTCTTCCATCGCCGACGGCTTGCCCGTCGCCTCTCGCCAGGCTTCGTCGACATAGACATGGCAGGTGGCGCAGGCGCAGGCCCCGCCGCAGTCCGCGTCGATGCCCGGCACATTGTTGCGGATCGCGCCTTCCATGACGCTCAGTCCAGGCTTCACGTCGACGACGTGCTCGGTTCCGTCATGCTCGATATAGGTGATGCTGGCCATGCGCCGCTCTTAAACGAGGCGGCGCCGGAGGCAAGGCCCCCGGCGCCGGATACTCAGGCCGCCTTCTTGCGGCTCGGCGCGACCATCAGCTTCTTGGTCTCGGCAATGGCCTTGGCCGGGTTCAGACCCTTGGGGCAGACCTGGGCGCAGTTCATGATCGTGTGGCAACGATACAGTTTGAACGGGTCTTCCAGGTCGTCCAGACGCTTCTGGGTCGCGTCGTCGCGGCTGTCGGAAATCCAGCGATAGGATTGCAACAGCGCCGCCGGGCCGAGGTATTCTTCCTGGTTCCACCAGTAGCTGGGGCAGGACGTCGAGCAGCAGGCGCACAGGATGCACTCGTACAGGCCGTCCAGCTTCTCGCGCTCGGCCGGGGTCTGCAGACGCTCCTTTTCAGGGTCCGGCTCGTCCGATTGAAGATACGGCTGGATCGAGTCGTACTGGGCGTAGAACAGGCTCAGGTCCGTCACCAGGTCCTTGACCACCGGCTGGTGGGGCAGGGGGGAGATGGTGATGTTGTTGGACGCGCATTCGTCCCAGCCCTTGGTGCAGGCCAGGGCGTTGCGCCCGTCGATGTTCATCGAGCACGAGCCGCAGATGCCCTCGCGGCACGAGCGCCGGAACGACAGGGTCGGATCGATGGTGTTCTTGATGTGGATCAGGGCGTCCAGCAGCATCGGGCCGTGGTCGCCGGTCGGCACCTCATAGGTGTCCCAGCGCGGATCGGCGTCGGTCTCCGGATCGTAGCGATAGACCTTGTAGGTCTTCACGTCCTTGGAGCCCGGCGCGGCCTTGTGGACCTTGCCGGTCGTCGGCTTGGAGCCTCTGGGGAGAGTAAGCTGGACCATCTTAGTAAACCCGCGCCTTCGGTTCGATATACGCGATGTCGTCGGACATGGTGTAGTTGTGGACCGGACGATAATCGATCTGGACCTGCTCGCCCGGACGCTTCCACGCCAGGGTGTGCTTCATCCAGTTGACGTCGTCGCGATCAGGATAGTCCTCGCGGGCGTGGGCGCCGCGCGATTCCGTGCGGTTCAGACCACCCTCGATCGTCACCATCGCCTGGGCGATCAGGTTGTCGTACTCCAGCGTCTCAACCAGGTCCGTATTCCAGATCAGGCCGCGATCGGTGGTCTTGATGTCGGCGCCGGCCGCCTCGATGGCGCGCAGCTTGTCGGTGCCCTGCTGCAGGGTCTCGCCGGTGCGGAACACCGCCGCATCGGCCTGCATCGCGCGCTGCATAGACAGACGCAGCTCGGCGGTCGGGGTCGAGCCGTCGGCGTAGCGGAAGCGATCCAAGCGGGCCAGGTGCTGGTCGGTCTGGCTCTTGGAGGCCGACGGCACGGCCGAGGCCTTGTCGACGACTTCACCGCAGCGCAGGCCGACGGCGCGGCCGAACACCACCAGGTCGGTCAGGGAGTTGGAGCCCAGGCGGTTGGCGCCGTGCACCGAAACGCAGGCCGCCTCACCCACGGCCATCAGGCCCGGAACCACGCTGTCGGGGTTGCCGTCGCGCAGCGTCAGGACTTCGCCGTGATAGTTCGTGGGGATGCCGCCCATATTGTAGTGCACGGTCGGCAGGACCGGGATCGGCTCCTTGGTCACATCCACGCCGGCGAAGATTTTGGCAGACTCCGAGATGCCCGGCAGGCGCTGGTGCAGGATCTTCGGATCCAGGTGATCCAGATGCAGGAAGATGTGGTCCTTGTTCGGACCCACGCCGCGACCCTCGCGGATTTCGATGGTCATGGAGCGCGAAACCATGTCGCGCGGGGCCAGGTCCTTCACGGTCGGCGCATAGCGCTCCATGAAGCGCTCGCCTTCCGAGTTGGTTAGATAACCGCCCTCGCCGCGCGCGCCCTCGGTGATCAGGCAGCCGGCGCCATAGATGCCGGTCGGGTGGAACTGTACGAACTCCATGTCCTGCAGCGGCAGGCCGGCGCGCAGCACCATCGCATTGCCGTCGCCGGTGCAGGTGTGGGCCGAAGTGGCGCTGAAATAGGCGCGGCCGTATCCGCCGGTCGCCAGAACCACCATCTTGGCGCGGAACTGGTGAAGCTGACCGTTGTCGAGCTGCAGCGCCGTCACGCCGGTGCAGGCGCCGTCCTGCATGATCAGGTCCAGCGCGAAATATTCGACGAAGAACTTCACTTCGCGGCGCACCGACTGGCCGTACAGGGTGTGCAGGATGGCGTGGCCGGTGCGGTCGGCGGCCGCGCAGGTGCGCTGCACCGGGCCCTCGCCGAAGTTGCGGGTCATGCCGCCGAAGGCGCGCTGATAGATCTTGCCTTCTTCGGTGCGGCTGAAGGGCACGCCCCAGTGTTCCAGCTCATAGACGGCCTTGGGCGCGTTACGGACCAGATATTCGATCGAGTCCTGGTCACCCAGCCAGTCCGACCCCTTGACGGTGTCGTACATGTGCCATTGCCAGCTGTCCTCGCCCATGTTGCCGAGCGAGGCGGAGATGCCGCCCTGGGCCGCGACGGTGTGCGAGCGGGTGGGGAAGACCTTGGTCACGCAGGCGACCTTCAGCCCCTGCTGGGCGGCGCCGAGCGCGGCGCGAAGGCCCGAGCCCCCGGCGCCGACGACGACGACGTCGTATTCGTGATCGATCAGTTCGTAAGCGGCCATCAGGTAATCAGGCTCCGAAACCAGCGGGCAGCGGCGCCGAACCCAGCGCCAGCCGCACGATGAAGAAGACGCTGGCGGCGGCCAGCACCAGGAAGACGACGTTCAGCAGCAGGACCAGAAGGCCGCGCGTTCCGACGTTGGGCACGTAGTCTTCCAGAATGACTTTCCAGGCCAGGCTGACGTAGCCGAAGAAGATCACCGCGGTGATCGCCATCAGGACGGCGTTCAGCGGATTGGCGAACCACGCCATCGCCGCGTCATAGCCGGCGCCCGCCAGGGTGAAGCCGGTCGAGGCGACCCACAGGCCCAGCGGCAGCAGGGCCACCAGCAGGATGCGCTCGATCAGCCATTCGCCGGCGCCGTGACGCTCGGAGACCTTGACGTTGTTCTTGAACTTTGCGGCGCCGCTCACAGCGAAACCCTCCCCGTGGCGAACAGCACGACCCAGAACAGCACGGCCAGCGGGATCGGTCCCCACACGGCGATGTTCGACAGGGCGGTCGCCGACTTCACCGTCAGCCCGTTGCCGGTGTCGTTATAGGTGTGGCGCGCGCCGTTCAGGATGAAGGAGAATAGCACGACCGTCAGACCGAAGAAGACCAGCAGGCCCAGCGGCGATCCGGCCAGATCGAGCGCGCTTTGGAACGCCTCGGGCCCGAACGCCAGCGCGCCCAGCCAGGCCAGGACGAACAGCACGCCGACCGTGGCGGCGATGATCGTCGCGCGGAACAGGATGGAGGCCGTCATGGTGACGTGCCAGCGCCACACGCCCATGTGGGGCGACAGCGGCGCGATGTGTCCGTTCGGTTGAGTGACGAAGCGACCCGTCCGGTCGCTTGAGGCGCCACCCGGCGTCGGGTTGGGCTGGTTCATGCGAATGGTTCTCAAAAGCGAATGAATTCAATCGCCGTGTGCGGTTGCGAAGGCTTTTGTGACCCTGTGGGGCCGGTGTCAACGCACAGACCCCCAGATCGACGGATTGTGCGGTTTACGTCGGTTTCATCACGACGGATCACGTTTGCGTTCCGCGTCCGTTCGACGGCTAGGCGACGCGCCCGGCGATTTGGCAGGGTGGGCTCATGTTGCTGCTCGCCTTGACTTCCGCCGTCGCCCTGGAGCCCGCCATTCAGACGACCGGTCTTCTGGAAGCGACGCCTGAGACCTATCGCGCGCCGGCCGTTCGCCCCTATCAGCCGCCGTCCCGTTTCGGGCGCGAAACGGCCGAGGGGGACGCCGCGACCGACCTGCATCGCCGCCCCCTGACGGCTCCGGTCGCGGTCGACGACTACGCCGGCGACTATGAGTTCAGCCCCTCCGACAGCCAGACCACCTACGACCAGGGCGTGGCCCAGGCCGCGATCGACGCCGAAGCCGCAATGGGCCCGCTGGACGGCCGCTGGCGCATCGCCCAGCCGGACGGAAGACCCTTGCTGTCGCTGTCCCTGACCGACCGGGGCGAGGGCCGTCGGGTCGAAGGCGCCTGGCGACGTCTGGATGCGCCGGCCGGGATCGACCAAATGGGCTTCGCCGGCCCGGTCTCGACCCAGGGCGAGGTCGTCGTCATCCCTATGTCGGAGGGCGAACTGCGTCTGCATGCGGCGGCGAAAGGCTGGGCCGGAGAATGGGTTCAGGACGGCCGCGCCCGTCCTGTCACGGCGACCCGTCCAGGCTGATCTCGCCACCGGCGATCCGCCACCCTATATGTAGCGAATGACCCAGCCCCGTTCCGTCCTTCGCCTGCACCCCGCCCATCGCGACGACATCGGCGACCTGACCACCCGGCGTCCGGTACCCGGCCCCGGCCTGGACCAGGTCGATCCCTTCCTGTTCCTGAACCACCACGGGCCCCAGACCTATGCGCCGGGCAACGCCGGCCTGCCGTTCGGCCCGCACCCGCATCGGGGTTTCGAGACCGTCACCTTCATCCTGGACGGCGAGCTGGCCCACAACGATTCCGGCGGCGGCGAGAGCATCATCAAGGCGGGCGGCATCCAGTGGATGACCGCCGGGTCGGGCCTGATCCACGCCGAACTGTCCCCGGCCGCCTTCAAGCGCGGCGGCGGGCCGATGGAGATCCTGCAGCTGTGGGTCAACCTGCCGTCACGGCTGAAGATGACCAAGCCGGACTATATCGGCCTGCCAAAGTCCGACATCCCGACCTTCACGACCGAGGCCGGCGTCACGGTCGAGCCGGTCTCCGGCGACTGGCTGGGCGTCAAGGCGCCGATCCAGTCCCTGATCGACATCCATCTGGCCGTCGTGCGCCTGCCCGCCGGTGCGACGTTCGAGACGCCCGTCGCCCGTGGCCGCAACGTCTTCCTCTATGGCGTCAAGGGCGAGATCGCCGTCGCCGGAACCCCCGTCCCGCAATGGAACCTCGCCGCCCTGTCCGACGGCGATGCGGTCCGGATCACGGCGACCACCGACGCCGTGGTGCTGCTAGGCCATGCCGATCCCATCGGCGAGCCGGTCTTCAGCCACGGCCCCTTCGTCATGAACACCCGCGACGAGATCATCCAGGCAATCCAGGATTACCAGTCCGGCAAGTTCGGTCCGCCCCCGAGGGTGTGAAGCGGGCGCTTTCGTCTCCTCCCTGCTTTGCGGGGAGATGGCGCGGCGCTTCTTCAGCGCCGTGAAGAAGGGGCTCTTCGGAGCGTCACCGATCAAGGGACGTGAGGCGGCGCAACCCCTCCACCGCTCAGCGGTCCCCCTCCCCGCAAAGCGGGGAGGAGACATCGTCTTCTCTGGGGCGCGCGCCTCTCCCCGCGCAGATGATGCGCTCCCCGCCAAAACCCTATATGACGCCGGTTCCTAGCGACCGCCCGAGCCGAAGACCGCATATGCCCAGCCTGAACGAGATCCGCGCCACCTACCTCGACTATTTCGCGGCGGACGGCCACGCCAAGGTCCATTCGGCCCCGCTGGTGCCGCAGAACGATCCGTCGCTGCTCTTCGTCAATGCGGGCATGGTGCCGTTCAAGGACTATTTCACCGGAGCCGCCAAGCCGCCCTATCCGCGCGCGACCAGCTCGCAGAAATGCGTCCGCGCCGGGGGCAAGCACAACGATCTGGACAACGTCGGCTATACCGCCCGCCACCTGACCTTCTTCGAGATGCTGGGCAACTTCTCGTTCGGCGACTACTTCAAGGAACACGCCATAGAGAAGGCGTGGAACCTGGTCACCCAGGACTTCGACCTCGACCCCAAACGCCTGCTGGTCACCGTCTATATCGATGACGACGAGGCCGCCGCGATCTGGAAGAAGGTCACCGGCTTCTCCGACGACAAGATCATCCGCATCGCCGGCTCGGACAACTTCTGGGCCATGGGCGACAGCGGTCCCTGCGGGCCCTGCACCGAAATCTTCTGGGACCACGGCGACAAGATCGCCGGCGGCCCTCCCGGCTCGCCGGACGAGGACGGCGACCGCTACGTCGAGATCTGGAACAACGTCTTCATGCAGTATGAGAAGGAGAACGATCAGATCGTTCGCAACCTTCCCAAGCCCAGCGTGGACACCGGCATGGGTCTGGAGCGGATGACCACCGTGCTCCAGGGCGTGCATTCGGTTTTCGAAACCGACCTGTTCAAGACGCTGATCGCCGCGTCCGAAGACGCCACCTCGACCAAATCGGACGGCGATCAGGCCGCCAGCCACCGCGTCATCGCCGACCACCTTCGCTCGTCGTCCTTCCTGATCGCGGACGGCGTCACGCCGTCGAACGAAGGCCGGGGCTATGTGCTGCGCCGCATCATGCGCCGCGCCATGCGCCACGCCCACCTGCTGGGCGCAGCCGATCCCCTGATGCACCGTCTGGTCCCGACCCTGGTCGCCCAGATGGGCGACGCCTATCCCGAACTGGCCCGCGCCCAGCCCTTCATCGAAGACACGCTGAAGCAGGAAGAGGTCCGCTTCCGCACCACGCTCGGCCGCGGCATGGCCCTGTTCGACACGGCGGTTCAGGGCTTCCGTCCCGGCGACATGCTGGACGGCCAGACGGCCTTCACCCTGTCCGACACCTACGGCTTCCCGCTGGACCTGACCCAGGATGAGGCGCGTCGTCGCGGCTTCTCGGTCAACGTCGACGGCTTCGAGGCCGCCATGGCCGAACAGCGCCAGCGTTCGCGCGAAAACTGGAAGGGCTCGGGCCAGACCGCCAACACCAACGAATGGCTGGCGATCCGCGACCGGATGGGGCCGACCGTCTTCACCGGCTATGACAATATCGAAGGCTCGGGCGAGGTCCTGGCCCTGATGAACGCCGGCGCGCCGGTCGAGACGGCCGAGGCCGGCGACATCGTCGAAGTGTTGTTCGACACCACGCCCTTCTATGCCGAAAGCGGCGGCCAGGCCGGCGATCACGGAACCCTGGAGTGGCCGGGTGGCGAGGCCGAGGTCATCGATGTGCGTAAACACGCCGGCGACCTGCATGTCCTGGTGGCCCAGGTTACGGCCGGCAAGCTGGAGATCGGAACCCGCGCGGCCCAGTTGGTGGACGCTGAAAAGCGCCGCACCAGCCGCGCCAACCACTCCGCCGCCCACCTGCTGCATACGGCGCTGAAGAATGTGCTCGGCCCCGCAGTCGCCCAGAAGGGTCAGCTGGTCGACGCCGAGCGCGCCCGTTTTGACTTCAGCCACGGCGCCCCGCTCACCGAGGCCGAACTGTCCGCCATCGAGACCGAGGTCAACGCCGTCATCCGCCAGAACGTCCCGGCGGAAACCAAGCTGATGGCCCCGCAGGAGGCCATCGAAGCCGGCGCCATCGCCCTGTTCGGCGAGAAGTACGGCGACGAGGTCCGCGTCCTGACGCTGGGGCGCTCGCTGGTCAGCGACAACGCCCCCTATTCGGTCGAACTGTGCGGCGGCACCCACGTCGCCCGCACCGGCGACATCGCCCTGTTCAAGATCGTTCAGGAAACCGGCGTCGCAGCCGGCGTGCGCCGCATCGAGGCCCTGACCGGCGAGGCCGCGCGTCAGTATCTGCTGGCCCAGGCCGGCGTCGCCCGTTCGCTGGCCCAGAGCTTCAAGGTCCAGACCGCCGACGTCCCCGCCCGCGTCGACAGCCTGACCGCCTCGGTGAAGTCGCTGGAGAAACAGGTCGCCGAGTTGAAGAAGCAGCTCGCCCTGGGCGGCGGCTCGGGCGCGTCGTCCGCGCCTGAGGAGATCAACGGCGTCAAGCTGATGGCCCGCGTGCTGGACGGCGTGGACGGCAAGGGTCTGCGCGGCGTCGCCGAAGACTTCAGAAAACAGGTCGGAACCGGCGTCGTCGCCCTGATCGGCGTCACCGAGGGCAAGGCCGCGGTCACCGTCGCCGTGACCTCCGACCTGACCGACCGCGTCAACGCCGCCGACCTGGCCCGCGCCGCCGTCATCGCCATGGGCGGCCAGGGCGCCGGCGGCAAACCCGACTTCGCCCAAGGCGGCGCCCCCGATGGGTCAAAGGCCGAGGAAGGCCTGGCGGCGGTCCGTGCGGCGCTGGCGTAAAAATACGATGACCTTCTCCCGTCGGGAGAAGGTGGCCCGTAGGGCCGGATGAGGGTCGGCTGGTGGCCAAGTCGCACCGCCCGACCCTTACCCTTTCGCGAAAGAACGATCGATGCGCGCTCGTGCGCTCAAGCCCTCTTCCAATGGGAAAGGGCAATCCATCGCACTTTCGAACCTGACAGCCTTGCAACTCAGCGGCTTAGCCGGCCGCAGCGTCCGCTTCCTGAGCATGCCGCAGAGACGGCCTATACTCTGCGCTCACCACAGAGGAGGCCGCGCCCCCAAGGCAAAGCGCACCAATTGCACCCACTTTTTGATCGGCGCCCGCCGTCCAATCAGACGAATTAGACACTTTAGACGGTGTTTTTGTCCCCGACCGTCTCAACCCATCGGGTCGGGCGTCAGATCGACCCCGGCCAGCTTCCAGGTAAACGGCGTCCGGCGTTCCAGGATCAGCACCAGCGCATCGTCCGGCCGATCGTCGCGCGTTAGGGTGACGGCGAAGGTGTTGAGCCCGCGATAGGCCCAGGACTGGCGGATCTTGTCCTTGTCCACGGCCGGCGTGTCGTCGGCCGGCACGGGCCGTTCCGGCTCGGGCGTCTCGCCTGAGCGGACCATGGCGGCGATGCCTTGCGGCGTGACGAAGTTGTCGACTGCGCCTTCGACCAGCGACGGGGCCAGCAGCATCCCCAGCGCCGCCAGGCCGGTGTCGCCCTTGGTCCGGTTGCGGATTTCCAGGGCCGCGCGCGCGTTCAGCTCGCTCTTCAGGCTGGTCCGGAACGCCGGGAAGTCCACCTGCCGCTCCAGCCCGGCCGCATCCCCGGTCCGCGCGGCCCGCACCAGCGCCTGGGCGGCGATGAAGGGCGAGACGAACAGGGCGACGACCACGCCGATGACGACGGCGATCAGGGCTGCGGTGATGATCTTGCGGCTCATGTCGTCTCCTTGGAACGCCAACGCAGGCCGGGCGGCGTCGGTTGCCGGGTTTATCGCGGGGTGACGGTGACGGCCGGGGCCGTCCCGTCGGGCAGGCCGATGTGAACCAGCTTCCACTCGAACGGCCCGCGCCGCTCGAACGTGAACAGGGTGCGCGACCCGCCCTGATCCGTCACCCCCATGCGCGCCCGGTTGACGCTCCAGTAGGCGGGGCTGGGCCAGGGCTTGCGGCTGCGCTCCGAGGCCGGTGCCACGCCCGCCGACGTGCGCTGGCTGGCGTATCGGCCCTCGCCCTTCAGCAGAGCGTTGAGGGCGGCGGGCGTCAGATAGGCGTCCACGTCCGGCTGGCGCAGGATCGGGTTCTGCTGGATCTGACGCCGGAAGGCGCCGATGGGGTCTTCCAGGAAGGACGGCGCAGGCGCCATTGCCTCGGGCCGTCCCGCCAGCTGCGGCCGCAACGACTGGCGCACGGCGTTGAAGTCGATCAGCCGCGCCAGCCCCGCCACGTCGTTCGCCTCAGCCGCTGACCGAATGGCGAAGAAGGCTACTGCGGGCGCCGCGAAGAAGGACAGCACCGCCACGACCACCGCCGCCAGCACCAGGTTTCCGAACAACCGCTTCAAGAACGCATCCTCATTACCGCCGATCATGCACGCCCCGGCCGATCACACAACGAAAAGCCCCGCCGGAGCGATCCGACGGGGCTCATTGTTCTTGTCCTACCGCCCTTCGGGCTGCTTGAGGACGTCTTCTTTGTCCTACCGCGCTTCGCGCTGCTTGAGAACGTCTCTTCCCCCATCGGGGGAGGGGGACCGCGAAGCGGTGGAGGGGGCCGGACGCCTCGCGACGTTTCCGGCTCCCCCTTATCCTTAGCCCACGTCCGGCAGGGCGGTCTTCAGGTTCTCGGCGACCTTGTCGAGGAAGCCTTCGGTGGTCAGCCAGCCCTGTTGGTCGCCGACCAGCAGCGCCAGGTCCTTGGTCATGAAGCCGGCCTCGACGGTGTCCACAACCACCTTTTCCAGCGTGTCGGCGAACTGGTCCAGGGCGGCGTTGCCGTCCAGCTTGGCGCGGTGCTTGAAGCCGCGCGTCCAGGCGAAGATCGAGGCGATCGAGTTGGTCGAGGTGGCCTCGCCCTTCTGATGCTGGCGATAGTGGCGGGTCACGGTGCCGTGGGCGGCTTCCGTCTCCAGCACCTTGCCATCCGGCGTCATCAGGACCGAGGTCATCAGGCCCAGCGAGCCGAAGCCCTGCGCCACGACGTCGGACTGCACGTCGCCGTCGTAGTTCTTGCACGCCCAGACGAAACCGCCCGACCACTTCATTGCTGCCGCGACCATGTCGTCGATCAGGCGGTGCTCATAGGTCAGGCCGCGCGCCTTGAACTCGGCGGCGTAGTGCTCGTCGAACACTTCCTGGAACAGGTCCTTGAAGCGGCCGTCATAGGCTTTCAGGATCGTGTTCTTGGTCGACAGATAGACCGGGTAGTTGCGCTGCAGGCCATAGGCGAAGCTGGCGTGGGCGAACTCGCGGATCGAGGCGTCCTGGTTGTACATGGCCATGGCCACGCCGGCGCCCGGGGCCTTGTAGACCTCGTGCTCGATCACTTCGCCGTCCTCGCCGACGAACTTGATCGTCAGGGTGCCGGGACCGGGCATCAGGAAGTCGGTGGCCTTGTACTGGTCGCCGAAGGCGTGACGGCCGACGACGATCGGCTGGGTCCAGCCCGGAACCAGGCGCGGCACGTTCGAGCAGATGATCGGCTCGCGGAAGACCACGCCGCCCAGGATGTTGCGGATGGTGCCGTTCGGCGACTTCCACATCTTCTTCAGGCCGAACTCCTGCACGCGGGCTTCGTCCGGGGTGATGGTGGCGCACTTCACGCCGACGCCGTGCTTCTGGATCGCGTGGGCCGCGTCGATCGTCACCTGGTCGTCGGTGGCGTCGCGGTGCTCCATGCCCAGGTCGTAGTAGTCCAGCTCGAGATCCAGGAACGGGAAGACCAGCTTGTCCTTGATCATCTGCCAGATGATGCGGGTCATTTCGTCGCCGTCGATGTCGACGATGGGGTTTTCGACCTTGATCTTGGCCATGCGTGCGGTCCGCCTGTGACTGTGGGGAAGGGAATGTCGTGGCGGCGGTATAGCGAGGCCGCGCGCCCGCGCAAACCCCGCCGCCCGTCGTCGTCGCCCGGAATAACGCAGATCCATCCTGAACCCTTTGGCGGGTGCGGACTTCTCTTTGGCTTGGCAACAATGACGGACGGCAGGATGACGGAGGAAGAGCGCCAGCTGGTGGATCGTTGGATCATCACCTTCTGCGAGGCGCCGCCCGTGGTCGATGCGGAACTGATGCGCAGGCTGATCGCTGAACAGGAAGCGACACAGCAGGAGTCATCGTCATGTCAGAAAAGACGTTCAAGGCTGGCGACAAGGTGAAGTGGGACCACAGCCAGGGCACAACGACCGGCAAGGTGGTCAAGAAGGTCACCTCGGAAACCAAGATCAAGGGCCACAAGGTTGCGGCCTCCAAGGATAATCCGGAGTATATCGTCGAAAGCGCCAAGACCGGCGCACGTGCGGCGCACAAGCCGTCGGAGTTGAAGAAGGCATGACCCCGAACGGCCTGTGGCGCGGCGTCGCCCGATCAGCCCCAGGCCTGTCCGCCCTCGCCGTGTCGGCGCTCGTCGTCGCCGGTTGCGGCGACAGGGATGCGGACAAGGCGCCTGCCGCGACTAAGGCCGCCGACGTGGCTGCGCTCGCCGCCGCGCCGGTGCTTAAGATCCGCCCTGAAACCAAGACCTTCCGGGACTGGAGCGCCACCTGCGGCAACGACGGGACCTGCTGGGCCTTCGGCTTCGCGCCAGAGTTCGCCGCCGGCTGGGTCCGCATCAGCTTGGCGCCCGGTCCGAGCGCCCAGCCTCAAATCCTCTTCGGCTATTGGCCCGACGGCGACGCCAAGGCTGCTGAGCCGCTCAGCCTGACGATCGACGGCCGCGCCTATCCGGCCGTGCTCAGCGACGCGGGCAACGTCGAGGCGCCGATCGGCGATATCCGCGAAGGCGCTCGCGCCGCCCTCGACGCCCTGGCCCAGGGCAAGGTCATGATCATTCGCGGCGCCTCCACCCAGGAGGTCTCGCTGCACGGCGCCGCCGCCGCCCTGTTGTGGATCGACGAGAAGCAGGGACGTCTGGATACGCCCACCGCCCTGATCCGACGCGGCGACCGCCCGGTCGCCCTCGTTCCGGTCGCGCCGCCGCTGCCGACCGTCACCCCCGCTCCGGCCGTCGATCAGGCCGGTTTCGGCGATCAAAGCCAGCGCCTGCCAGCCGCGCTGCGCGCTCGCACCGAGGTTGGCGACTGCCTCAAGGAGTCGGCCATGCCGGCCGTCAGCGACATGGTCATGTCCGCCCGGCTGGACGCTCGCACCGAGCTGTGGGCCGTGCCCTGCGGATCGGGCGCCTATAATGTCACCCACAACTGGTATCTGACAGGACCGGGCGGTCGCGACCCCCGGCCCGCAATCCTCGCCGGATCGGAAGGTCCGGGCTCCGATCCCGTCATGCCGGACAACGCGACCGTCAACGGCGCCTATGATCCCGAGACCCGCACCCTGTCGGCCTTCGCCAAGGCGCGGGGCATTGGCGATTGCGGGGCGGCGCAGACCTGGGCCTGGACGGGACAGGGCTTCACCCTGACGCAGGAAAGCATCATGGGCGAATGCGCCGGCGTGCCGTCCGACCTTTGGCCTGTCACTTGGCGCACGCGGTGACCGATCCGGAGGTTATGATCATCGGCGCGGGCCCGGCCGGCCTGACGGCGGCGACCTATCTGGGGCGCTTTCGTCGGCGGACCCTGGTGGTGGATGGCGGCGCGCCCCGCGCCTGCTGGATCCCGCTCAGCCACAATATGCCGGGCTTTCCGGCCGGCATCACCGGCGCCGACATCCTGAAGCGGATGCGCGAACAGGCCGAGGAATATGGCGCGGTCGTCGAACCGGGTCGCGTCCAGCGCCTGAGCCACGACGGCGACGGCTTCGTCGCTGAGATGGATGGCCGCACCATCCGCGCCCGCGCCGTCCTGTTGGCGACCGGGGTCGTCGATCACCATCCGGATCTGCCCGGCGTCGAAGCGGCGGTGCAAAAGGCGCTGGTCCGCATCTGTCCCATCTGCGACGGCTATGAGGCGATCGACAAGGCCGTCGCCATCATCGGCCAAAGCGACAAGGGCGCGCGCGAGGCCGCCTTCATGCGCACCTATTCCGACCGTGTGACCCTGATCCACATCGGCGCGCCCGACGCGCTCAGCCGGCGTGACGAACTGGAACGGTTGGGCGTCGAATTGATCCTGGCGCCGCTAGATGCGATCGACATCGAGAACGATCGCGTGACGGCCCTGAGCTACGCCGGCCAGAGCCGCGCGTTCGACCTGGTCTATTCGGCGCTCGGAACCTCGCCGAACGCCGAACTGGCCCGAGGGCTGGGCGCGCGTCTGGCCGACGACGGCCGGTTGGAGGTTGATCTGCACCAGGCCACCAGCGTGCCGGGCCTGTATGCCGCCGGCGACGTCGTGCGCGGCCTCAACCAGATCGCCGTCGCGACCGCCGAAGCCGCCGTCGCCGCCACCGACATCCACAACCGCCTGCGCCAGGCCGACGGCCTGACCGTCGCCGATTAGGCCTGTTCTCGGACCACGCGTTCGAGGACGGCCAGGGGCAACGATCCGTTCTCCAACACCTTGTCATGGAAGGCGCGCAGATCGAAGCCGGGCTGGCCTTCGGCCTCTTTGCGCAGGCGCGCGATGACAGTGTGGCCGACCTTGTACGCGCAGGCCTGGCCGGGCCAGACGCAGTATCGGTTGATCTCGCTGTTGGACGCATCCAACGGCTTGGCGCCCGAGGCCGCCATATAGTCAACCGCCTGTTCACGGCTCCAGCGCTCGGAATGCAGGCCCGTGTCCACAACCAATCGCACGGCGCGGAACAGATAGGACATCAGGAAGCCGACCCGACCCAATGGATTATCGGCATAGACATCCAGATCGTCAGCCGCCACCGCTTCGGCATACAGGGCCCAGCCTTCATTATAGGCCGAGAAGCCCCCCGCCCTTCGCCATTGCGGCAGTTCGCCGGACTCGCGCTGCAGCGCGACCTGAAGATGATGCCCCGGCGACGCCTCATGATAGGTCAGGGTCGGCAAGGCGAAGCGCGGCCAGTTTCCGGTGTCGCGCAGGTTGATGTAGTAGGCGCCCGGCCGCGATCCATCCAGCGGCGGTCCCTGATAGTAACCGCCCGGCGCGCCCGACTGGATCGAGACCGGCACGCGCCGAATCTCGACGTGGGATTTGGGCAGGCGGCCGAACACCTGCGGCAGCTTCGGCTCAAGATCGGCGACCAGCGTGTTCAGCCAGGCCAGCAGTTCGGCCTTGCCCGCATCGGTATTGGCGAACAGTTGGGCCGGTTCCTTGTTCAGAGCCTGGATGCGTTCGCCGACCGTGCCGCGCGTATAGCCCTGCGCCTTCAGGATGGCGTCGATCTCGGCGCTAATCTCGGCGACCTGTTCGCGACCCAGCGCGTGAATTTCCTTGGCCGTCAAAGTTGTGGTCGTATTGGCCTTCAGCCCGGCGGCGTAGAAGGCCTCGCCGTCCGGCAAGCGCCAGACCCCGGCTTCGTGGGTGGCGCGTGGGCGCAGGGCCTCCAAAGCTTCGATCTGGGCGGCCAGGGCCGGCTTGACCTTCTGGTTGACGATAGCGGCGGCGCGGGCGTCATAGCCGGTCAGGTTCAGCCCGGCGGTCTTGCGCGCCAAAGACTTCAGCATGGCGAGATCGGCGGCGGGCGTGTCGTGCAGGGTGCGAATCTGCGGCAGCATCCGGTCGATGATGAAGTCCGGCGGAATGACGCCCAGACCTGCGTCCTCCTGGATTTTGGCCGTCTCGCCGTCCAGCACGCCAGAGAAAGCCTCCAGCCGCGACAGGAAGGCGTCGGCGCCCGCCGCGTCCTCGATCCGGTGCTGGTTGTCGAGGAAGTCGGGCGTGCTGAAATAGGCGCCCGACAGCTGGGTCACGACATAGGGCGTCGGCCGCCCCGGTCCCGCCCCATAGTCGAAGCGCGCCGTCTGCGCGGCCGTCTCGGCTCCGAAGGCCGCGATGGCGTAGTTCAGCGCCCCGGCGGGCGACAGGCCGCTCTGGTCGAAGGCGTCCAACTGCGCCCAGCGGCTCACAGCCTTCTGACGATCCTTGCGGATGGCGGCCGGTCCGGCTTCGCTGAGTTTTGCAGAAAGCCCCGCCCGCGCGCCGCGGTCCAGGCCAAGGTTGGTCGCACCCTCCGGATTTTCGTCGATGTCTGCTTCGAACCAGCCGTCCAGCAGGCTGTTAAGGCGTCCGTCCGCATCGGCGGCGGTCGTCTGGGTCTGGGCCTGCGCTGCGGCGGGGGCGACCGCAGCCGTGGCGGCGGCGGTCAGCAGAAGTCGGCGACGATCGATCATGCGGCAACTCTCAAAGGGCGGACGCGTCGCGCCGACGTGTCCCGATCCTCTTCGCCGGCCCGGCGCGGCCGCCGTGCTCAGGCCTGGGTCGCGACCCAGCCGTCGACGATCCGCTCCAGCACCGACAGGGGCACGCCGCCGGCGGCGAGCGCCGTGTCGTGGAAGCCCTTGATGTCGAACCTGGGTCCCAGGGTCGTCTTGGCCTTTTCGCGAAGGCGGACCCATTCGTTGTGACCGACCTTGTAGGCGCAGGCTTGGCCCGGCCAGCCGCAGTAGCGTTCGACCTCGGACGTCGCCGCGCCTTCCTGATCGCCATAGGCCTCCATCATGTAGCGGATGCCCTGTTCGCGGCTCCAGCCCTTGGAATGGATGCCGGTGTCGACCACCAGGCGCGCGGCGCGGAACATCAGCGATTGCAGGTAGCCGATCTGACCCACCGGATCGTTCTCATAGGCGCCCAGCTCGTCGGCCAGCTGTTCGGCGTACAGCCCCCAGCCCTCGACGTAGGACGAGAAGCCCAGCAGGTTCATCAGCAGCGGCGCCGACTCGCTCTCCTGCTGCAAGCTGATCTGCAGATGGTGGCCCGGCGTCGCCTCGTGATAGGTCAGGGTCGGCAGGGTCCAGGACGGCCATTCCGCCGTGTCCTTCAGATTGATCCAGTATATGCCGGGCCGCGTCCCATCCAGGCTGGGCGAGTTGTAATAGCCCATCGGCGCGCCGGCCTCGATCTCGGGCGGCACCCGCTTGATCTCGACCTTGGCCTTGGGCAGGCGGCCGAAGGCGTTGGGCAGGCGGGCCTGCATGTCGGCCATCTGGGCGTTCAGCTTGGCGATCAGCTCGGCCTTGCCGGCGTCGGTGTTGGCGTAGACGTATTTGGGATCGTCCCCCAGGGCCTTGATCCGCTCGGCGACCGAACCCTGCGTCAGGCCTTGCGCCTTCAGCAACACATCGGCGCGCGCCGTCAGATCGGCCATCTGTTCCACGCCGGTGCTGTGGATCTCGTCGGCGGTCAGCCGGGTCGTGGTGATGTAGCGTAGGCTATTGGCGTAATACTGCTCGCCCTGCGGCAGGCGGCGCACCGAGGCCTCGTGCACGGCGTTCGGTTGGGCTGCCTTCAGCACGGCGTTCTGGGCGGCCAGGGCCGGATAGACCCGCTCGGTCACAAGCCGTTCGACCTGGGCGCCCCAGTCGCCGGTTAGGCCCTTGGCGCGGGCCCGATCCACGACCGACTGGGTCAGGGGCGAGGTCGCCGCGGGGGTCGCCAGGACGCCGTCCTGCTGGCGGATCGCCTTGGCCAGGATGAAGTCGGGCGGGATGACGCCCAGCGCATAGTCTTCCTTCAATCGATCCGTCTCGGCCAGCAGCACGTCCGCGAAGGCGTTGACGCGGGCGACATAGGCGTCGGCGTCGGCGGCCGTCTCGATGGTGTGCTGGTTGGCCAGGAAGTCAGGCGTGGACTGATAGGCGCCGCCCTGCTGGCTGACGCGGTACGGATTGGGCCAGCCGCCTTGGCCGTAGGGGATGTCGTAGGTGGCGATCACCCCGTCCAGATTCTGGGTCAGGCTGTCGTAGTAGTTGGCGTTGCGGGCATCGAGTTTAGAGCGGTCGATGCGGGACAGTTCGGCGCGTTGGCGACGCGTGAAGGCGCGCTGGTCGTCTTCCTCGGCGCGTGTCGGAACGGTCAGTTTGGACTTGGCGGCGGCGCGGTCGCCCTTGTCCAGGCCGAACATGGTGACGACCTCGGGGCTCTTATCCAGCGTCTGCTCGAACGTGGCGTCCATGAAGGTTTTGAGTTGGGCGGCGGCGTCGCCCTGCGATGCCCCGGCCTGACGCGCGAAGGCGGGTCCGCCCACGGCGACGAGACCGGCGCCCAAGGCGGCGGACTGAAGAAGACGACGACGATCGAACATGGAACGGCCCCTCGAAACTTGGATGCGGCAATGGAAACCGCATGGGCCGAAGCGGCAAGTGAAATCGCGGACAGCCGTTGTGCGGCCCCAAAGAAAAAGGCCCGGCGGATCGCTCCGCCGGGCCTCATCAGTCTTGGATGCGAGATCGCTTAGTCGCGACGACGACGTCCGCGATCGCCACCGCGATCCCCGCCGTCACGTTTCGGACGACCGCCGGTGTCTTCCGACAGGGGCTCTTCGCCGCGCTCGGCGCGCTCGGCGTTAATCTTGGCCGTCAGGTCTTCACCTGTGGCCTGATCGACGACCTTCATCGACAGCTTGGTCTTGCCGCGATCGTCGAAGCCCAGGAACTTGACCTTGACCTCTTGGCCTTCCGACAGGACGTCTGCCGGGTTGGCGACGCGTTCCAGTGCGATCTGGGACACGTGGACCAGGCCGTCCTTGGCGCCGAAGAAGTTCACGAAGGCGCCGAAATCGACGACCTTGACGACCTTGCCGGAGTAGATGGTTCCGACTTCCGGCTCCGAGGCGATGGACTGGATCCAGGCCTTGGCGGCGTCGATCTTCTCCTGGTCGTTGGCGGCGACCTTGATGGTGCCGTCATCGCCGATGTCGATCTTGGCGCCGGTCTTTTCGACGATCTCGCGGATGACCTTGCCGCCCGAACCGATGACTTCACGGATCTTGTCGACGGGGATCTTGACCGTTTCGATCTTGGGCGCGTGTTCACCCAGTTCGGCGCGCGGCGCATCCATAGCCTTGGACATCTCGTCCAAGATGTGAAGGCGACCGGCCGAAGCCTGCGTCAGAGCCTGCTTCATGATCTCCTTGGTGATGCCGGCGACCTTGATGTCCATCTGAAGGCTGGTGATGCCTTCCGATGTGCCGGCGACCTTGAAGTCCATGTCGCCCAGGTGGTCTTCGTCACCCAGGATGTCCGACAGGATGGCGAACTCGCCCGACGGCTCCAGGATCAGGCCCATGGCGATGCCCGAGACCGGACGGACCAGCGGCACGCCGGCGTCCATCAGGGCCAGCGACGAACCGCAGACCGTGGCCATCGAGGACGAGCCGTTCGACTCGGTGATCTCGGAGACCAGGCGGATGGTGTAGGGGAAGTCTTCCTTGGTCGGCAGCATCGGACGGATCGCGCGCCAGGCCAGCTTGCCGTGACCGATTTCGCGACGGCCGGGCGAACCCATACGGCCCGCTTCACCCACCGAATAGGGGGGGAAGTTGTAGTGCAGCAGGAAGTTCTCTTTGTAGGTGCCCTGCAGGCTGTCGATGTACTGCTCGTCCTCGCCGGTCCCCAAGGTGGCGACGACCAGGGCCTGGGTTTCCCCACGCGTGAACAGGGCCGAACCGTGGGTGCGCGGCAGGACGCCGACTTCCGACACGATGGCGCGGACCTTGTCGAGGGCGCGGCCGTCGACGCGGTGCGCGTTCTCGATGATGTCGCGACGCAGGACTTCGGCTTCGCACTCCTTGAAGGCGGCCGAGAACTTGGAACCGTCGACGCCGTCAGGGTTCTCGTCGGTCTTCACCAGCTTGGCGGCGGCGGCTTTCTTGGCCGCGTCGACGCCCGAACGGCGCTCGTATTTGCCGGCGTGGGTGTAGGCGCTCTTGATGTCTTCGCCGACCAGCGACTTGATCGAGGCGACGACGTCGGAGTGGTCTTCGGCCTGGAAGTCGAAGGGCTCCTTGGCGGCGTGTTCAGCCAGTTCGATGATGGCGTCGATCACCGGCTGCATGCCCGCATGCGCGAACATCAGGGCCTCGAGCATCTTTTCTTCCGACAGCTCCTTGGCTTCGGATTCGACCATCATCAGGGCGTCTTGCGTACCGGCGACCACCAGGTCGAGGTCCGAGGACGGGATCAGGTCGATGGCGGGGTTCAGCACCAGTTCGCCGTCGATCAGGCCGACGCGCGCGGCGCCGATGGGGCCCATGAAGGGGACGCCCGAGATGGTCAGGGCGGCCGAGGCGGCGACCATGCCCAGAACGTCGGGGTCGTTTTCCATGTCGTGCTGCAGCACGGTCACGACGACCTGGGTCTCGTTCTTGAAGCCCTTGACGAACAGCGGGCGGATCGGACGGTCGATCAGGCGGGAAACCAGGGTTTCCTTCTCGGACGGACGGCCTTCACGCTTGAAGTAGCCGCCCGGGATCTTGCCGGCGGCGAAGGTCTTTTCCTGGTAGTTGACCGTCAGGGGGAAGAAATCCAGGCCGGGCTTGGGCGCGCGGCCATAGACGACGGTGGCCAGAACCACGGTCTCGCCGTAGGTCGCCAGCACGGCGCCGTCGGCCTGGCGGGCGATGCGGCCCGTTTCCAGGGTCAGCGGGCGGCCGGCCCAGTCGATCGTCTTGCGTTTGATGTCGAACATATTTTGTCTTTCGTATCCCGGACGGCGTATTCCGTGCGGGGTCCCATCATGGGGCGGATGCGTCGGCGTTCAGTCCTTCGATCCAGAGGCCGCCGCGCCATCGCGACGACCGGGAGAGGACCGTCATGGCCCTCGCAGCTGCGCCGGTAAGTCCTGCGGCGCACAGGTCGTGTCTAGTTACACAACGAGGCGCGGACGTGACCGCCCGCGCCTCGAAAGCGTATTCTACACTGTTCCGACGCCTTAGCGGCGCAGGCCCAGTTTGGAGATGAGCGCCTGGTAGCGACCGGCGTCGACCTTGTTCAGGTGGTCGAGCAGGCGGCGACGTTGCGACACCATCTTCAGAAGGCCACGACGCGAGTGGTTGTCCTTCTTGTGGGTCTTGAAGTGTTCGGTGAGGTTGGCGATGCGTTCCGACAGGATCGCGACCTGAACCTCGGCCGAGCCGGTGTCGCCGGCGGAGCGGGCGTTATCGGCGATGATCTCGTGCTTGCGTTCAGCAGTAACCGACATCGTAGTTCTCCCTTGGTGGCCTACCGCGCTTTCGCGCTACTTGAGGCCGGGTTGGAGTCTCCTGATCAGGCGATCAGGAAAGATTGAAAACGCGGTCGGGTTCTAGCCGGCCGGCCCGCAACTGACACAGCGCGACGAGGGTCTGGCCCTGAAAGGCTGAAACCGTGCGCGAACCGCCGGTAAGACGATCCTTTAGGGTTTCCACCTGACGGGGGAGCAGAACGATCGGGCGTCCCTGCCGAAGCGAGAAGGCGTCCTGTTCGTTCACGGCCAGTTCCGGGATGTCGTCCAGAGCGGTCGCGACGGCAAGCAAGCCTTCCGAGGCGGCGCCCCTATGCACCATTTCCTCCAGAGAATCCAGAGTGACGGCGTTTTGGGTGCTGAACGGCCCGACGCGCTCGCGTCTTAGGGCGCTGACATGACCCTCGGCGCCGAGGGCGGCGGCCAGGTCGCGGGCCAGCGAGCGGACATAGACGCCCTTACCTGTGCGGATGGTCAGTTCCACGTGGTCGGCGTCCGGCGCATCCGTCACCTCGGCCGAATGGATCGTCACCCGGCGGGCCTGAAGCTCGAACTCCACGCCGTCGCGGGCCAGGTCATAGGCGCGGGCGCCGTCCACCTTGATCGCGGAAAAGCGGGGCGGCGTCTGGTCGATCTCGCCGACGAAGGCGGGCAGGGCGGCCTTCACCTGATCGACCGTTGGTCGCACGTCGGAGCGGGCGATGATCTCGCCCTCGCGGTCCACGCTGTCGGTCGAGACGCCCCAGTTGATGGTGAAGCGATAGACCTTCTGCGCCTCCATCATCATCGGCACGGTCTTGGTCGCCTCGCCCAGCGCGATGGGCAGGATGCCACTGGCCAGCGGGTCGAGCGTTCCGGCGTGACCGGCCTTCTGGGCGTTGAACAGGCGACGGATGCGGCTGACGGCCTCGGTCGATCCCATCTCGAACGGCTTGTCCAGGCAGACCCAACCGTCGACGATGTCGCCCTTCTTCTTGCGAGCCATTATGCTTGGCCTACCGCGCTTCGCGCTACTTGAGGCCGGAGGATCACTGATCGCCCTCGTCGTCGCGGCGCTCCAGGTCGGCGCGGACGCGGGGGTCGTCGAACAGGCGGTCGATGTGGCTGGCGGCGTCGAAGCTTTCGTCGTGGCGGAACTTCAGATCGGGCGTGAACTTCATGTCCAGGCGGCGGCCCAGCTGGCCGCGCACGAACTTGGCGTGGACGTTCAGCGCCTTGATGATCTCGCTCTCATGGCCATTGGTCGGCGCGGCCTCGACCCCGGCGCCCAGAGGCTCGACGAAACAGGTGGCGTGTTTCAGGTCCGGCGACAGGCGCACTTCGGTCACGGTGATGGACACCCCGGCCAGGGCCTCGTCGCGGATATCCTCCTCGCGCAGGATGTCGACCAGGGCGTGACGGATCAGCTCGCCGGCGCGCAGCTGGCGCTGGCTAGGTCCGGCGGGGCCGGAGGCGTTGCGGGTGTGTTGCTTGTGGGCCATCGGCCTCTCCTTCTTGTCCGCCCGCTGGGGATCGGACCCGGCCGGATAGGCGAAAGTCGGGCGGTCTAGTCCCGCAGCGGGGGTCTGTCCAGTTTTCGCGCCCGTTCGGCGGCCCGAACCGAGCGCATCACCTCGCCCGAGGTGATGGCCGGAACTGGACGGATCGCCACGCCGCCGGCGTTCAGGACACTGGCCGTCCAGTGATTGCACAGGTGCAGTATGGAGAAGGTCTCGCGGCTGGCGAAGAAGCGCGCGTCGTCGCCGGGACGCAGGGCTGCGATGTGCGGCCGGCCGTTCGACAGATCAAGCGAGGCCTCGACCCGCGCGGCCAGACGCTCGAAGCGGGCGCGGCTCAGGGTCAGGGCGGCGCTGTCTTCGCCATAGGTCAGGCGCGGATCGTCGTGTCGAGGGGCCAGCATCAGCACCGATCGATTGCCGGGATGCAGAAAGGCGCGCGCCCCGTCGGGCAGCCGATCCGAAATCGGCCGCTGATCGACGTAGAATTTCGCATCGCCCCAGCCGATCAAAATCCAGTCGCCGGGCGCCAAGGATTGGACTGCAAGCGCAAGAGGACCGCCGCGGCGTTCCAGCGCGGCGCGCGGCACGGCGATATCGGTGTGAAAGCCGTTGTCGAGCACCTGAATGACGACAGGGTCTGTCGCCGTCCCATCCGTCGCGCCCGGCCGGGTCCAGGTCAGAAGCGCGGCGACTAGTCCGGCCAAGGCCGCCAGCACCAGACCACGGATCATCGGCTGAGGTCCAAGACGGCGCACAGGCGGTCGTCGGCCAGTAGGGCCCCCGGCGGCGGCCCCTGTCGCACCGGCATCAGGACGAAACCGTCGCGCCGCACGGCCAAGGCCAGCCATCCGACGGGATGACCGGCGCACAGCCGCGTGTCGTCGTCAGCCGTGACACGCCGCACCTCGATCTGGGCCATCGGCGGTACGACCATGGCGTCGGTGAAACTTTTTGAGACGCTGGCCTGCTGATCCGCTTGAACCAGCCGATGGGGCGCCGAGTTCAGCCGGCCGCCCGCGGTCGTGCTCAGCGCGCCGCCGTCCACGTCAAGCACCATGTCAGACTTGGCCGCGACGTAGCGCCCGGACAGCATGACTTCCCCGACCTCGACCTGTCCATACACACGAGGTCCGACAGGCGCGTCGATCGGCGCGATCAGGCGGTTCAGTGCGGGTTCGACCACCAGTGCGCCTAGCAGGAACAGAGCAAAGGCGCCCGCGCCGACCGCCGCGATCCATTTCAGCGATGGGACGCCGGATGGCGGGGCGGTCGCGCTCATGCGGCCAGTCTAGCGAAACAGGGGTTGAGGAATGGTCACCCGCCCCCAGAACACCCTAGACTGAACGCCCTTAGTTGCGGCCGGGACGACGGGTCGGATCGCTGAGCTGGAACAGGCGCGCAGACAGGCCAGACGCGGGCCGCAGCGCGGTCAACTGGGTCCGGGTGCGGGCGCCCTGCGGATCGGTGATGGTCCACTCTTGCAGACGCATCGGATTGCCGGCGAAGGCCAGCACGACCTGACCGTCGTTCGGGCGGTTGGAATCCCGCGCCGTGATGGCGAAGGCGCCCGAAGCCATCCGGTTCACGCGCTCGATGCGCACGCCCTGGTCCAGCCGCACATTACGCGCCAGGAAGGTAGACAGCGGGGTGCGACCCAGCGGCACCTGCTGGAAGCTGTTCAGGCGCGGATCGTAGCGTTTGACATTATAGCCGTCCGACACCACCAGCAGACCGGCCGGGTTGGTGTATTCGAACCGCATCTTGCCCGGACGCTGCAGATAGAAGCGGCCTTGGCGCGTCTGGCCGTTCGGACCCGTTTCGGTGAAGGTTCCTTGCGCCGAGGTCAGGGCCTGCAGATAGCCCTGCGCCTGTTGCACCACGGCGCGATCCTCAGCCGACAGGTTGGACTGGGCGTGGGCGGCGTCGAAGGCGCCCAGCGCGATCAGGCCGGTCGTCAGGCCGGCGCCCAGCAGCAGGCTGCGGCGGTGCAGGTCGGATGTGGCCATAGCCACGGTCTTGGCGCGCGAGGTCATGAAGTTCGTCTCCCGTTCGGGATGGTTGTCGATCCTGCCGTCTTGCCCGGTCGGCTTGGCGTTGGAATGACGCGAGCCTGACCATATTCCGGCGCTGCGATGAAGCCCTGTTCATCGAAATGCTGAAGCTTGGACGCGATAGCGGGTCAGACAACGGCTCCGAGCCGCAGCCGTTCCTCGATTTTCGTCACACCATCGGCGGCGGGCCGGCCAGGACGTCGCGCTTGCCCGCGTGGTTGGCGGGGCTGACCACGCCTTCCTGCTCCATTCGCTCGATCAGGGAGGCGGCGCGGTTGTAGCCGATCTGCAGTCGGCGCTGGACGTAGCTGGTCGAGGCCTTGCGGTCGCGGGTGACCACGGCGACGGCGCGATCGTACAGGTCGTCGCCCGAGCCTCCGCCGCCGCCTTCGTCATAGCCGTTGTCGCCGTCGCCGTCCGGCTCGTCGGTGATCAGATCCAGATAGTCGGGCTCGGCCTGCGCCTTCAGGTGTTTGCAGACGTCCTCGACTTCCTTGTCGTCGACGAACGGGCCGTGCAGGCGGGTGATCCGCCCGCCGCCGGCCATGTAGAGCATGTCGCCCTGGCCCAGCAGCTGCTCGCCGCCCTGCTCGCCCAGGATGGTGCGGCTGTCGATCTTGGACGTGACCTGGAAGGAGATCCGGGTCGGGAAGTTGGCCTTGATGGTGCCGGTGATGACGTCCACCGACGGGCGCTGGGTCGCCATGATCAGGTGAATGCCGGCGGCGCGGGCCATCTGGGCCAGACGCTGAACCGCGCCCTCGACGTCCTTGCCGGCGACCAACATCAGGTCGGCCATCTCGTCCATGACCACGACCAGGAAGGGCAGGGGTTCGGGGCGGATCTTCTCGGACTCATAGACCGGGCGGCCGTGGTCGTCGAAGCCGGTCTGGACCGTGCGTTCGAAATGCTCGCCCTTGGCCTGGGCCTCTCGGGCGCGCTCGTTGTAGCTGGCGATGTTGCGCACCCCCAGCTTGGACATGCGGCGATAGCGATCCTCCATCTCGCGCACCGTCCACTTCAGGGCGACGACGGCCTTCTTCGGATCGGTCACGACCGGCGCAAGCAAGTGCGGGATGCCGTCATAGACCGACAGCTCCAGCATCTTGGGGTCGATCATGATGAAGCGGCATTCGGCCGGGCTGTGGCGATACAGGATCGACAGGATCATGGCATTGACCCCGACCGATTTGCCCGAGCCCGTGGTGCCCGCGATCAAGAGGTGAGGCATCCGCGCCAGGTCGGCGACATAGGGTTCTCCGCCGATGGTCTCACCAAGCGCCAGGGGCAGCAGGTGACCCTTCTTGTCGTATTCGGCGCTAGCCAGAAGGTCGCGCAGATACACGGTCTCGCGCTTGGCGTTGGGCAGTTCGATGCCAATGGCGTTGCGGCCCTGGACCACGGAAATACGACAGGCGCGGGCGGACATCGACCGGGCGATATCGTCGGCCAGGGCGACCACCCGGCCGTGCTTCACGCCCGGCGCGGGCACCAGTTCGTAGAGCGTCACGACAGGGCCGGGGCGGATCTGGTCGATCACGCCGCGCACGCCGAACTCCTGCAGCACGCCTTCCAGCATCTTGGCGTTCTGTTTCAGCGAGTCCTCGTCCACCGAGCCGACGCGCTGGGCCGGCTTGGTCAGGATGCCGAGCGGCGGCAGATCGAAATCGCCTTCCGGCCGCACGAAGTCGAAGGCCTGCTGGTCCACGTCGTCCTTGCGGGCCTTGGGCGCCTTGACCGCGGCGACGCGCGGCTCGACCGGGCGGGCGGCCGAGGGGCGGGGCGCGGGCTGGACGGCGTCGTCCTCCCAAGGCGGCAGGTCATCATAGGCGGTCTGAGGCGGCTCTTCTGCATAGATCGGGGCCAGCGGAGGCTCTTCCAGTGGCGCGGCGCGGGGCGCTCGGGCCTTGGCAGGCGCCTTTTCGCGGGCGGCCTGGGGCTTCGGCTGAGGCGGCGCGGGTGCGCGCAGCGACTTGCCCCAGTGCAGGGCGTCCAGAAAATCCATGGCGCGCAGGCCGATGGCGAAACCGACCAGCCACAGCCCAGCGACCAGGAAGACGAGGCCTGCAATGATGCGGCCGCCGGGGATATGCAGGGCGCCGAGACCGCGCGCCGCCAGGCCTGTCACCGCATCGCCCCACAGACCGCCCAGACCGGCGGCGAGCGGCCAGGCGGCGGGCGCGGCCAGGGCGGCGAGCGCGCTGGACAGCAGCAGCACCCCGCCGGTCGCGGCCAGAGCTTTCAACGGCGTGGGCTTGAGCCTTTGCTGGATCGCATCGCCGACCGCGCGCGCCAGGCCGAAGGCGACCAGCAGCAGGGCGGCGGGCCAGGCTGCGAGACCCAGCGATTGCATGAACAGGTCGGCGAACAGGGCGCCGTTCGCCCCCAGCCAGTTGGTCGTCGGCAGGCTGGAGGCGGCGTTCAGACTGGCGTCCGCCGGATTCCACGACACCAGGGCGACCAGCAGCAGGGTCGCCAGCAGGGCCTGCAAGACGCCCCTGAACCGCACCACGAAGGGCGCGTCCCACAGGATGCGGGCGCTGATCCAGGCCTGGCGGCCGATGACGAGGGCGGTGGACATGAAGGATCGAACCTTCCTGCGGCTGACGTTCAGCCGCCTTTGTCGCACCCACAGGGTTAAGGGGCTGTTTACCAGCTTGGCCTTGGCGATGGACAAACCGTCCTCTGGACCTTTGGCCGCGACGGCGCGACAAGCCTTCCATGGCTGATACCGAACGCTACGACATCGTCATCGCCGGCGCGGGGCTGACCGGGGCGGCCTTCGCCCTGGCGGCGGCGCAAGGCGGGTTGAAGGTCGTGATGGTCGATCCGCAGCCGTTCAGCGCCCAGTTGGCGCCGACCTTCGACGGCCGTTCGACCGCCGTGGCCTTTTCGACCTTCCGCATGCTGGACGCGCTGGGCTTGGGCGAAACCCTGCGTCCCCACGCCTGTCGGATGGATCATATTCTGGTGACGGACGGGCGTCGGCCGGGCGCGGCCAGTCGGTCCGCCTCGCCCGCCTTCCTGCGCTTCGACGCCGATGAGATCGGCGGCCGCACCGGCGGCGAGCCGCTGGGCTATATGGTCGAGAACCGCCGCATCCGCGCGGCCCTGGCCGAGGCGGTGACGCGCGCGGGGATCGCGGTGCGAGCCCCAGCTTCTGTCGCCAGCGTCGAGACGGATGCGGGCAAGGCGACCGTGACTCTGGCCGATGGATCGACCCTGATCGCGCCCCTGGTCGTCGGCGCCGAGGGGCGAGGCTCGGCCGTGCGCCGCGCGGCCGGGATCGAGACCGTCGGCTGGGGCTATGGCCAGAGCGGCGTGGTTGCGACGGTGCGGCTGGGTCGCGACCACGGCAATGTCGCGCACGAATATTTCCTACCCAGCGGCCCCTTCGCCATACTGCCTCTGACGGATCAGCGCGCCAGCCTAGTCTGGACCGAGACGACGCGACGGGGCGAGGCGCTGCGCGACGCCTCGGACGACGCCTTCCACGCCCATCTGATGCGGCGGTTTGGGGAGTTTCTTGATGGCGCGACGGTCGAGGGTCCGCGCTTCGTCTATCCGCTGTCGCTCAGCCTGGCGGAAAAACTGATCGCGCCGCGCATCGCCCTGATCGGGGATGCGGCGCACGGTGTTCACCCCGTCGCCGGTCAGGGTCTGAACATGGGGCTGAAGGATGCGGCGGCTCTGGCCGAGGTGCTGGCCGAGGCCGCGCGCCTGGGCGAGGACATCGGGTCGGAAACCGTTCTGGAGCGCTATGCGCGATGGCGCCGGTTTGACAATGCGGCCCTGGCGGCGGGTTTCGACGCCTTCGTACGCCTGTTCTCGAACGACATCGCGCCGGTGCGTCTGGCGCGCGATTTGGGCATGGCGGCGGTCAACCGCATCGGCCCTCTGCGCCGCGCCTTCATGCAGGAGGCGGGCGGCGCGACAGGCGACTTGCCTCGCCTGCTGCGTGGCGAGGCCGTCGTCTAGTTCAACTGCATCCGCACGCGTTCGAAGGTCGTGAACCGCCGCGCCTCTTCGACGCCGTCCAGACCCTGGGCGTGCGCCAAGGCTTGCAACGAGCCGGCCAGAGCGCCCTGTTTTTCGCGCGCCGAGGCGACGTCGAGCCACGGTCGGTGGTCCTCGGGATCCAGCAGGGCGCGCCGCAGGGCCGACCGCTCGGCGCCTTCATAGTCCCGACCTCGAATAGCGCGGCTGAACAGCACATTCTGCAGCCGGATCAGCGACTGACGATCGGTCACCGGCGCCATCAGAAGATCCAGCCGATCCGCGACGTGCGGCATCAGACCGGCGCGAAGCGCGCGCCGGGTCAGTTCGCTGGGCAGGATCAGCCGCCCCTGGCTGAATGGGTCCAGGGCGACGGGACCTTCGGGCGTCTCGACGCGAACCATGAAATGGCCGGGAAAATCGACGCCGGCCGCCGTGATGCCGGCCGCGCGCGCCGCGTGCAGATAGAAGACCGCCAGCACGGCGGACAGGCCGCGCCGCCGCTCGGCGACCGCGATGATGTCGGTGTTGTCGGGATGGTCGTAATGGATCAGGTCGCCGTTCAGCCGCAGGTCGGCGCACAGGGTTTCGGCCAGGGCCTCGTCAGGGCCTTCGCCGCCGATCCGCTCCTTCAGCCGCTCGCAGGCGTTGCGGGCCAGCGCGCGTACAGGCTCGGGATCACGCAACGGATGGTCATGGATGGCGCAGGCGATCGCCGCCTCCAGCAGGGGGAAGGCGTCGTCTTCGGCCTGACCGGCGGCGGTCAGGACGGCCTCGGCCTCCTCGCGCGTCATGCGATCCCCTCGTCAGCGCCTTTCGACGCCGCGAAGATGACGTGGAACGCGCCAAGGAGCCAGCGCCACCATATCAATTCTCAATTCCAGACGTTGCAGGCCTGGCCGATTGCGCCGGATCGCCTCGCCCGCCGCGATCAGTCGATCGTATTGGACCGGCTTCAGCGCCAGGAGGGCCGCCTCCATCGTCGCGCGGCGTTTGACCTCGACGACCGCCAACACCCGACCGCGACAGACCAGCAGATCGATCTCGCCGGCCCGGCTCTTCAGACGGAACCCCAGCACGCGATAGCCGCGCAGGATGAGCCAGAAGGCCGCGATCCATTCGGCGGCGTGACCGGACTTGAACGCCGCCCCGCCCTTCGCCTGACGCCACGCCGCCTTGGGGCGACGGACCGGCGCGGGGCGAGACAGGCGCTTCACTTGCCCTTCAGCTCCAGCGCCCGGCGATACAGGGTCTTTCGGTTCAGCCCCAGGGCCTTGGCCACCTCGGAGGCAGCGTCGCCGGTGGACAGGGTCCGGAGCGCGTCGATCAGGGCGGCGTCCGCGTCGGCTTCGGTCGCCTGGATTTCTTCGCCGGGGCCGACCACCACGACGATCTCGCCCTTGGGACTGTCCAGGCGAGGATCGACGGCCAAGTCGTTCAGCGTCCCGCGCACGCACTCTTCATAGAGTTTGGTCAGCTCGCGGGCGACGGCGGCGGGGCGCGGACCCAGCACGGCGGCCATGTCGGTCAAACTGTCCTTCAGGCGCGGCCCGCTTTCGAAGAAGACCAGCGTCTGGCGCTGGCTCTTCAAGCCTTCCAGCGCGGCGGTGCGGCCTGCCGTCTTGGGCGGCAGGAAGCCGGCGAACAGCACCCGGTCGGCCGGCAAGCCGGCGATGCAGAGGGCGGCCAACAGACTTGAGGCGCCGGGGATCGGATGGACGGGCAGGCCCTCGGCGATCACCGCGCGGGCGACGACGAAGCCGGGGTCGCTGACCAGAGGCGTGCCCGCATCCGAAACCAGGGCCACCACCTGACCCTCACGCAGCCGTTCGATCGCCTGTTCGGCGGCGCGGCCGGACGCATGGTCGTCGCAGCGTTCCAGCCTGGCCTTCAGTCCATAGGCGCTCAGCAGTTTGGCGGTGACGCGGGTGTCCTCGGCCAGCACCAGATCGGCGGCGGCCAGCACGTCCAGCGCCCTCAGCGTCATGTCGCGCAGATTCCCGATCGGGGTGGCGACCAGATAGAGGCCCGGCTCCACCCGCCGGGGCGGCGGGGCGGCGGGTGGAAAGGGCGAAGGTTCGCTCAACGCTCGACCACGGCCGCGGGGGGGCGCGGCGCCGAGGTCAGGCCCGAGCCCTGGAAGGCGGGACCGGCGTCATAGGCGGCGAAGGTGGCGGCGGTGATGATCTCGCTGACCGAGGCGCCCAAGCTGACGATCTGCACCGGCTTCTCCAGACCGACCAGCAACGGTCCGATCACGGTCGCGCCGCCCAGGGCCTGAACCAGCTTGGTCGAGATGGCGGCGGAATGGATGGCGGGCATGACTAGGACGTTGGCCGGCTTGGTCAGGCGGTTGAAGGCGTAGGCCGAATGCCCCTTGGGATCCAGCGCGACTTCCGGCGGCATTTCGCCCTCGTATTCGAAATCGACGCCCTTCTTGTCCAGGATGCGGATCGCCTCGCGCACCTTCTCGGCGCGGTCGCCGGGCGGGTTTCCGAAGGTGGAATAGGACAGGAAGGCCACGCGCGGATTGCGACCCAGCTTCCTGACCGTATCGGCCGCCTTGACCGCGATGTCGGCCAACTCCTCGGCGTTGGGCAGTTCATGAATGGTGGTGTCGGCGACGAACAGGGTGCGGCCCTTGGCCAGCAGGATCGACAGGCCGATCAGGGTGTCGTCCACGTCCAGCACGCGCTGGACCTCCTTCAGCGCCATGTTGAAGTTGCGGGTCACGCCCGCGACCATGGCGTCGGCCCGGCCCTTGGCGACCAGGGTGGCGGCGAAATAGTTGCGGTCCTGATTGATCATCCGCTGGACGTCTCGGCGCAGATAGCCCCGGCGCTGCAGCTTTTCGTAAAGCCAGTCGGTGTCCTCGACATTGTGGTCGGAGACGCGGGCGTTGGTGATCTCGATGCCCAGCTCGTCGAAGTTCAGACCGGCCTCGGCGGCGTTCTGACGGATCAGATCCTCGCGTCCGACCAGGATCGGCGTGCCCAGGTCGGCCTGTTTGAAGCCCCAGGCGGCGCGGATGACGGCCGGTTCCTCGCCCTCGGCGAAGACGACGCGCTTGTTCGGCCCGCCGCGTACGGCCGAGCTGATCTTCTGCATCAGGGCGGCGGACGGATCGACGCGCGAACGCAGCGCGTGGCGATAGGCGTCCATATCCTCGATCTGGACGCGGGCCACGCCGGTGTCCATCGCCGCCTGGGCGATGAAGGGCGGGATGTACCAGATCAGTCTGGGGTCGAACGGCGTCGGGATGATGTAGTCCGGCCCGAACTTCAGCTTGCGCCCGCGATAGGCGGCGGCGACCTCGTCCGGCACGTCTTCGCGCGCCAGTGCGGCCAGGGCCTGGGCGCAGGCGATCTTCATCTCGTGGTTCACGCGGCGCGCGCGCACGTCCAGCGCGCCCCGGAACAGATAGGGGAAGGCCAGGACGTTGTTGACCTGGTTCACATAGTCCGAGCGGCCCGTGGCGATGATGGCGTCCGAACGCACGGACTTGACGTCTTCGGGCGTGATCTCGGGATCCGGGTTGGCCATGGCGAAGATGATCGGATTGGGCGCCATCGACGCCACCATCTCCTTGGTGATCGCGCCCTTGGCGGACAGGCCCAGCACCACGTCGGCGCCGACCATGGCCTCGGCCAGGGTGCGCAGGGGCGTGTCGGTCGCGTGGGCGGCCTTCCACTGGTCCATGCCGTGGTCGCGCCCCTTGTAGACGACGCCGTCGCGGTCGCAGATCACGGTGTTCTCGGCCTTGACGCCCGCCGCCTTCATCAGGGCGATGGAGGACAGGCCCGCCGCCCCGGCGCCGGCCAGCACGACCTTAATCTCGTCCAGCTTCTTGCCGGCGATGTGGACAGCATTGATCAGGCCGGCGGTCGAGATGATGGCCGTGCCGTGCTGGTCGTCATGGAAGACGGGGATATCCAGCAGGTCCTGAAGCTCGCTTTCGATGACGAAGCATTCGGGGGACTTGATGTCTTCCAGATTGATGCCGCCCCAGGTGTCGCCGATGTTCTTGACGACGGTGATGAACTCGTCCGGGTCGGTCGTCTTCACCTCCACGTCGAAGCTGTCGACGTCGGCGAACCGTTTGAACAGGACCGACTTGCCCTCCATCACCGGCTTGGAGGCCATGTGGCCCAGGTTGCCCAGACCCAGGATGGCGGTGCCGTTCGAGATCACGGCGACAAGATTGCCCTTTGAGGTGTAGTCGTAGGCCTTGTCCGCATCGGCGGCGATGGCCAGGACCGGCACGGCCACGCCCGGCGAATAGGCCAGCGACAGGTCGCGCTGGGTCGCCATCGGCTTGGTCGGCGCCATGGAAATCTTGCCCGGCGTGGGGATGCGGTGGAAGTCCAGCGCTTCTTCGTCGGAGAAGGTCTGTTTTTCGGTCTGATCGGGCATCGGTCGTCCAGGGCGTCGGCGTGGCTGTAACCGTTCGTGTCCTAGAGCTTGGGAGGGGCCGCGCCAACCCTTGACGCGGAGGAAGCCTGAGCAATCGGCCCCGAGCTTGACCTGCGCGTTAGCGTCAACCTCGTCAGATCGCCAGCACGCCCGTCCGCTCGATCTCGACCGGCCCGGTCATCAGGACATGATCGGTCTGCGCATCCCAGTCGATGACCAGTTCGCCGCCATCGACGACCACCGTGGCCTTGCGGTCGGTCAGGCCCCTCCGCGCCGTGGCGACCAGGGCGGCGCAGGCGCCGGTGCCGCAGGCCTTGGTCAGTCCGGCCCCACGCTCCCAGACCCGCAGGCGGATGTGGTCTCGGTCCAGCACATTGGCGAAGCCGACATTGACCCCTTGCGGGAACAGCGGGTGATGCTCGACCAGCGAGCCGGATCCGGTGACGAAGCCGTCGTCCTGGCGGTCGGTGAAGAAGACCACATGCGGATTGCCCATCGAGACGGTGCCGGGCGTATGCAGGATCGGGGCGTCGATGGGCCCGACCTGAAGCTCGATCCCGCGCGTATCCATCTCCTCGGCCAGCGGCACCTGGGTCCAGTCCAAGCGAGGCTTGCCCATGTCGACGGTCACACGGTGATCGCCCGCGCGGGTGGCGGTGGTCGGGCCGCCCGCCGTGTCGATCACCACGCGGTCCGAGGCGTTCGCCTGCATCAACAGCCAGCCGACGCAGCGCAGGGCGTTGCCGCAGGTCTCCACCATCGATCCATCGGCGTTCCAGACCCGCATGAAGGCGTCGGCCGTGTCTGACGGTTCGATGGCGATCAGCTGGTCGAACCCCTCGCCCGTCTGCCGGTCGCCCAGAGTACGAATCTGGTCTTCATTCGGAGCGAACGGCTGTTCCAGCGCATTGACGACGACGAAATCATTGCCGGCGCCGTTCATCTTGACGAAAGGACGGGTCATGCAGGCCATATAGGCCGAACCCAGCGTCCCGGAAACCAGCGTGTCCCAGACCGAAACCGACCCCAAGGACGACGGCCTGCGCCTGCGGGCCCGGCTGCGATATCTGTATCACGGCAGCCAGCCAGCGGCGGTGAAGTTTCGGTTGACCGTCATCGTGATCGACCTGGCGATCATCGGCTTTTTCCTTGCAGCGCCCATCCTGAAGAACATGGGCTGGGCCTTCTATGCGCTGGACTATTTCATCGCCGCCATTCTGGCTCTGGATCTGGCCGCGCGGGCCTATGCCTACGCGAACATCAAGGACTGGCTGAAGCGTCCGATCGTCTGGGTCGACCTGTTCGTTCTGGCGACCCTGCTGTTTCCGGCCTGGCTGTTCAACCTCGGCTTCCTGCGAATGCTGCGGCTGTGGACCCTGCTGAACTCGGACTTCTTCTGGCGCACCGTGGGGGCGCGGTTCGATGATACGCGGGTGGAGGGGATCGCTCGCGCCCTGGCCAATCTGATCACCTTCGTCTTCGTGGCGACCGGCTTCGTCTATGCGACCTTCAGGGGGCACGACGGCATCTCCGGCTATGTGGATGCGCTGTATTTCACGGTGGCGACCCTGACGACGACCGGGTTCGGCGACGTCACCCTGCCGGGGCCGTGGGGGCGCTTGTTGTCCATCGCCGTCATGCTGGTCGGCATCACCCTGTTCCTGCGCCTGGCCCAGGCCCTGATCCGACCGCACAAGGTGCATTTCCCCTGCGACCGCTGCGGCCTGCAGAACCACGATCCCGACGCCGTCCACTGCAAGGCGTGCGGCAAGCTGCTCTGTATTCCCGACGAAGGATGAGGCGTTAGGTCCGTCGGTGTGACAAAACGGTAAGGTCGCACGGCTTGCCGCACGGGAAGGCGTCGTTAAGGTGCCGGCTTCGTTTTCGGGGACCTGTCCATGATCCGTGCTTCCGCCGTCGCGCTTGCGACGCTTCTCGCCTCCACCAGCCTGACCTCGGTATCCATGGCCCAGACCCCTGCCGCTTCACCTGCCCCTGCGTCTGGCGGTTTCGCCACCAGCGACGCGACCGACCCCTATCTGTGGCTGGAAGAGGTCGAGGGCGAGCGGGCGATGGAATGGGTCAAGGCCCAGAACGCCCACACCTTCGCCGTGCTTCAGGGCGATCCGCGCTACGAGATGCTGCATCAACAGGCGCTGGAGATCGTCCAGGCCCAGGACCGCATCCCTTCGCCCGGCTTCACCCACGACGGCCATATCGACAACTTCTGGCAGGACGCTCAGCACGTGCGCGGCATCTGGCGTCGCACGACGCTGGACAGCTATCGCACCGCGACGCCGGAATGGCAGACCATCCTGGACATCGACGCCCTGGCGGCGGCCGAGGGCCAGAATTGGGTTTACAAGGGCGCGACCTGCCTGGCGCCCGAGGAACGCTACTGCCTGCTCAGCCTGTCGAACGGCGGCAAGGATGCGGTGACGCTGCGTGAGTTCGACAGCGTCGAGCGCAAGTTCGTCGAGGGCGGCATCGTCCTGCCGGAATCCAAGGGCGGCGCGGCCTGGATCGACAAGGACACCCTGCTGATCTCGCGGGACTTCGGTCCCGGCACCCTGACCGATTCCGGCTATCCGATGGTGGTCAAGCGGATGACGCGCGGCCAGACGCCGGACCAGGCCGAGACCCTGTTCACCGGCCAGCCGACCGACGTCTCGGTGTCCGGCTATACGCTGCGCGACGCCGACGGGGTGGTGAAGGCGACCCTGATCAACCGTTCGGTGGATTTCTATTCGTCCGAGACCTGGCGCGTCGGCGACGACGGCGCTCTGACCCAACTGCAACTGCCGGCCAAGTCCGACATCACCGGCCTGGTCCAGGGCCAGCTTCTGGTGTCGCTGAAACAGGACTGGACCGCGCCGTCGGGCCAGGACTTCAAGACCGGCGACCTGATCGCCTGGCCGCTGGAGGCCTGGCTGGCCGATCAGGCGACCCCGGCCCAGCTGGTGCTGCGGCCGACCGAGCGTCAGGCCATCGAGGGCGTCAACGTCACGCGCAACCGACTGGTCGTCGCCCTGTATGACAATGTGCGCGGCTCGGTGCGGGTCTACACCCCCGGTCGGGGCGAATGGGCGCACACGACGCTGGACCTGCCGCAGAACGTTTCGGTCGGCGTCGGCTCCGCCTCGGAGAAGGATGACAAGGTCTTCGTCAGCGTCACCGGCTATCTGAACCCGTCCAGCCTGTGGCTGGCCGATGCGGCGACCGGCGCGGTCGATCAGGTCAAGTCGATGCCGGCCAAGTTCGACGCGACCGGCATGACGGTCGATCAGCACGAGGCCCGTTCGGCCGACGGGACAATGATCCCCTATTTCGTGGTGCATAAGGCGGACATGCCGCTGGACGGCTCCAACCCCACGCTGCTGTACGGCTACGGCGGGTTCGAAAGCTCGCTGCTGCCCGGCTATTCGGCGACGGTCGGCAAGCTGTGGCTGGAGCGGGGCGGCGTTTACGTCATCGCCAACACGCGCGGCGGCGGCGAGTTCGGACCGCGCTGGCACGAGGCGGCCCTGCAACAGAACCGCCAGCGCGCGCATGAGGACTTCCAGGCCGTGGCCCTGGACCTGATCGCCCGCGACATCACCAGCCAGCCCAAGCTGGGCATCATGGGCGGCTCGCAAGGCGGGCTGTTCATGGGCGCGATGTTGACCCAGCGCCCGGACCTGATCAACGCCGCGGTCATTCAGGTGCCGCTGTTCGACATGCTGCGCTTCCACAAGCTGCTGGCCGGCGCCTCGTGGATCGGCGAATACGGCAACCCGGACATCCCCGAGCAGCGCGCCTGGATTCAGCAATATTCGCCGTATCAGAACCTGCGCGCGGGCCAGCCCTACCCCGAGGTCTTCATTCATACCTCGACCAAGGACGACCGCGTCCATCCAGGCCATGCCCGCAAGGCGGCGGCGCGGCTTGAGGAGCTCGGCTATCCGGTGCTTTTCTATGAAAACGTCGATGGCGGCCATGCGGCCGGGGCCAACCTGCGCGAAACCGCGCGTCGCCTGGCGCTGGAATACACCTATCTGTCGCGCCGCCTGATGGACACGCCGGCGCAGGAATAATCCTTATTATCCGCTCATCCCCGCGAAAGCGGGGACCCAGTTCTTTTGTAAGGTTCGGCGACTGGGATCAGATTCAGTACTAACGGGCGACGCCGAACGCCCAAAGGTCTGGGTCCCCGCTTTCGCGGGGATGAGCGGAAAGTTTTGAAGCCATGCGTCACCTGATCCTGTCCGCCGCCATTCCGGCGCTTCTGATGGCCGCCTGCGCGAGCACGCCGGTCGCGACCGGCGGCCACGAAATGGTGGTCTCCACCAACGACAGCCCTCCGCCCCACTTCCCCCGCGATCTGACCCCGGCGGGCGTGGCGGCGGCGGACGATCATCTGGCGCTGGAGCAGGTGGACGGGGCCGAGGCGATGGCCTTCGTCGCCGAGGAGAACCGAAAGTCCCTCACCGTCCTGACCGGCGACCCGCGGTATGAAACCTTCCGCGCCGAGGCCCAGGCGATCCTGACCGCCACCGACCGCATCCCCAGCCCGTCTTTCCTGGGCGACGGCATCGGCAACTTCTGGCAGGACGCGACCAATCCCAAGGGCGTCTGGCGTCGCACGACGCTGGCCAGCTACCGCACCGCGACGCCGCAGTGGGAGACGCTGCTGGACATCGACGCCCTGTCCAGGGCCGAGGGCAAGGACTGGGTGTTCAAGGGCGCCGTTTGCCTGGCGCCGGACGACACGCGCTGCCTGATTAATCTGTCCGACGGCGGCAAGGACGCGGTGGTCGTGCGCGAGTTCGACCTGACCACCAAGCGTTTCGTGGATGGTGGTTTCAACCTGCCTGAGGGCAAGCACCGCATCGAATGGCTGGACCGCGACACGCTTCTGGTCGCCACCGACTTCGGCGCCGGAACCATGACGGAGTCCGGCTATCCCTTCATCGTCAAGACGCTGAAGCGCGGCCAGACCCTGGCCCAGGCGACCGAGGTCTATCGCGGCGAACAGGGCGACGGCGGCTATGGCGTCAGCCCGGCCGTCTATCGCGACAAGGACGGCAAGGTGACCGCCGTCATCATAACCCGCCCGCTGGACACCTTCCGGTCGGAGACGTGGAGCCTCGGTCACGACGGCAAGGCGACGAAGCTCAATCTGCCAGCCCGCGTCAGCGTCTTCGGCGTAGTTGGCGATCAGCTTGTATTCTCGAACGACGAGCAGTGGCGTTGGCTCGCACATGACTACAAGCCAGGAGCGCTTCTGATCGTCGGTTTAAGAGCATTATCCGCTGCTCCGTCGCCCACAAACGTTCCACCGGCGCCGATGACGGACGGACGCGATCCAGTCGGGATTTTCGTTCCGAATCCCCGTCAATCTCTCCAGAGTGTGGCGGTTCTCGACAACACCCTCATCGCCGCCATTTCGGATAATGTTGCGGGACGTCTGGTTCGCTTTCAGCGGACGGGGACTGAGGGACAGTATTCGTTCTGGGGCGCGACTGACATCACCGTCCCCCACAACCTCGCCGTCGGTCTGGGCGACTCGTCCAAAGCACGCGGCGAGGTCTTCGTCTCGACCCAGGGCTTCCTCGTTCCGCCAACCCTAAGCCTGGCCGATGCGGGCGCCGCGACCCTGACCCCGCTGAAGTCAGCGCCAGCCAAGTTCGACGCGTCGCGCGACGTGACCGAACAGTTCGAGGCGACCTCGACCGACGGGACCAAGATCCCCTATTTCGTCACCCGCCCGCGCGACATGAAGCTGGACGGGTCCAACCCGACCGTCATGCTTGGCTATGGCGGTTTCCAGGTCAGTCTCAACCCGGCCTACAAGCCCGAGATGGGCAAGCTGTGGCTTGAGCGGGGCGGCGTCTTCGTGCAGGCCAACATCCGCGGCGGCGGCGAGTTCGGCCCCGACTGGCACCAGGCGGCCTTGGACGGCGATCGTCAGAAGGCCTTTGACGACTTCGCCGCCGTAGCGCGCGATCTGGAACAGCGCGGGATCACCAGCCCGCGTCGCCTGGGCATCTATGGGCGGTCGAACGGCGGGGTCCTGACCTCGGTGTCGATCACCCAGCACCCTGAACTGTTCAATGCGGCGGTGATCGAGAGCCCGCTGGTGGACATGCTGCGCTATCACGAACTGCCGGCCGGGGCGTCGTGGATAGGCGAATACGGCGACCCGCGCATTTCGGAAGAAGCCGCGTGGATCGCGAAATATTCCGCCTATCAGCAGCTCCGTCCGGGCCAGCCCTATCCGCGCGTCTATCTGACCACCAACACACGCGACGACCGCGTCCACCCCGGCCATGCGCGCAAGTTCGCCGCGCGCCTGGGGGATATGGGCTATGACCACCTCTATTATGAGGACACGGCCGGCGGCCACTCCAACGACGCCGACCCGGTCGCCAACGCCCGTCGCTGGGCCCGCCACTATGTCTATCTGTCGCAACAACTGATGGATTGAATGAAGCGGAGAGAGCCTCACGCGAATATGAGGCGCTCCATTGCAGCCCAAGGGCTAAGAACGACGGCATGAACACCAAGGGCTGGATCATCGCGGGCACGGTCATGGCGGGCGCCCTTGCAGCCGTCGCCTCGGCGGCCCAGCCGGCGGCGGGGCGTCCGCCGCTCGCGCCGCGCCATGCGACGGCCAACGGCCCGCCGGTGGTCGTCGAACTGTTCACCGCCCAGGGCTGCGGCGGCTGCATCGAGGCGAATGCGGCGGTGGAGAAGGCAGCGGCCCAGCCGGGCGTCATCGCCCTGACCTATGGCGTCGACTACTGGGATTATCTGGGCTGGACCGACACCTTCGCCCGGCCAGAGTTCGTTCAGCGCCAGCGCGCCTATCGCGCCGCCCTGCGCCAGCGCGGCGTCTCGACGCCCCAGGTCGTGATCGACGGCCGACGTCAGGTGTCAGGCGCCCGCAGCGTCGAGCTTGAAACCGCCATTGATCAGGAGGCGGTGCGTCAGGCCTGGCCGCCGGAAATCGAATTCCGCGAGAACGGAGCCGGCGTCGGCGTCGGTTCCGGCCGCGCGCCGGTCGGCGGCGCTGAGGTGGTGGCGGTGACCTATACGCCCGGCCCTCAGGTGGTCGAGGTCCGCCAGGGCGAGAACCGCGGCCAGGCCGTGCGGCACATGAACGTCGTGCGCGGTGTGACGCGCCTGGGCGAATGGCGCGGCCGCCCGATGCTCTACGCCCTGCCGTCCGCCCGCCCCGGCGAGGCCGTGGCGGTGCTGGTGCAAGGCAAGACGGACAAGCGCATCCTGGGCGCCGCCGTCAGGGACTAGGCGCCTGCCTGCTTCGCAAAGGCCCACGCCGCGTCGCTGAGCGGACCGACCTGGGCCGCCATGGTCCTGGCGTGGGCGCTGGCGGCCGTGCCGTCGCGGACGCGGCCGGCGATGCCCTGGCAGATCGCGGCCAGGCGGAACAGGTTGTACGCGTAGAGCCAGTCGAGGTTGGCGGGCCGCATGCCTGTCGCGGCGGCGTAGTGTTCGACGGTCTCCTCCACGGACGGGATGCCCAGGGCCTCCAGATCAGCCCCGGCGAGGCCGTTGCGCAGCGAAGCCGGAATGGCCCAGGCGATCAGCAGATAGGAGAAGTCGGCCATCGGATCGCCCAGGGTCGACAGCTCCCAATCCAGCACGGCGCGAACCTCTGCTCGATCCGGCGCGAGGATCATGTTGTCGAGACGAAAGTCCCCGTGGACGATGCGGCTCGGGCCTTCAGCCGGGAGGCTGTTGGGCAGGAAGGCGATCAGCCGGTCCATTGCCGGAACCGGCTCGGTCTCCGACGCATGATACTGTTTGGTCCAGCGGCCGACCTGACGCGCGAAATAGTTTCCGGCCTTGCCGTAGTCGCCCAGGCCGATGGCGGCCGGATCGAAGGCGTGCAGCCGGGCCAGCGTGTCCGTCTGGGCTTCATATACGGCGCGCCGCTCCACGGGCGTCAGGCCGGGCAGCTTCAAATCCCAGAAGATCCGACCCTCGACCTTGTCCATCACATAGAAGATCGAGCCGATGACGGTTTCGTCCAGGCATAGGGCATGAGGCTTGGCGACGGGGAAGCCCTGCTCGGCCAGAGCCGAGATGATCTGAAACTCGCGGTCGACGGCGTGGGCGCTGGGCAACAGGACGCCGGGCGGTTTGCGCCGCAGCACATAGGCGGCCGAGGGCGTCACCAGTTCATAGGTCGGGTTCGACTGGCCGCCCTTGAACTGGCGCACCGTCAGCGGGCCGGCGTATCCCGAGACGTGGGTGCGCATCCAGGCGTCCAGCGCCGCCTCGTCCAGGCGATAACGCGGATCGACCTCGCGCGTGCCGGAAAAGGCGCTCTGGGCGTCCAGCGGGGCGGCGTCGGTCATGCGGCGGTCCTCGTCGTTTCCTTGAGCCGTCCGGATCTTACGCCCGGTCCGGCGCGGCGATGATGGCGGCCTTCACGGCCCGACGCCAGCCGGAAAGCAGACGCTCGCGCTCGTCCGCCTTCATGCGCGGTTTCCAGCAGGCGGGCGCTTCAGCGGGTCGCGCCTCCAGATCGGGTAGCAGTCCGACGCCCAGGGCCGCCAGGCGCGCGGCGCCCAGGGCCGTCATTTCCTGGAAGGCCGGACGCTCCACCTCCACCTCGCAGATGTCGGCGACGAACTGCATGGCGAAACTGTTGGCGGTGACGCCGCCGTCCACCTTCAGCGTCTTCAGAGGCGGCGCGCCGTCGGCGGCCAGGGCGTCGAGCAGGTCGCGCGTCTGATAGGCCAGGGCCTCCAGCGCGGCGCGCACGAAATGGGCCGGACCGGAATCCCGTGTCAGCCCGACGATGGTCCCTCTCGCTTCCGGCTCCCACCATGGCGCGCCCAGACCGGTGAAGCCCGGAACCATATAGACGCCGCCGTTGTCCCTGAGGGTCTGCGCCATCGCCTCCGACTGACGCGACTCCGAGATCAGGCCAACCCCGTCCCTCAGCCACTGGATCGCCGAGCCGGCCGAGAAAATCGACCCCTCCAGCGCATAGGCGGTCTGGCCGTCGGCCCGGTATCCCAGCGTGCCCAGCAGCCGCCGCGTCGAGGCCACCGGCTCCGCGCCGACATTGGCGACCAGAAAGGCGCCGGTGCCATAGGTGATCTTGGCGTTCCCGGCCTTCAGCGCCCCATGCCCGACAAGGGCCGCCTGCTGGTCCCCCGCCGATCCGGCGATGGGCAGAGGTTGGCCGAACAGCGCCGGATCGCTCTCGCCGATCACACCCGCGCAAGGGACGATGTCAGGCAGGGCTTCGCGCGGGATGTCGAACAAGGCGCACAAGTCTTCGCGCCACTCGACGGTCCTCAGGTCCATCAGAGACGTGCGGGAAGCATTGGTCGCATCGGTGGCGTGGACCCGGCCGCCGGTCAGCTTCCAGATCAACCAGGCGTCGATCGTGCCCAACTTGACCTCGCCCTTCGTCGCACGCTCGCGCGATCCAGGCACAGTATCCAGCAGCCAAGCGAACTTGGTCGCCGAGAAATAGGGATCGAGGATCAAGCCGGTCGCGGTCTGCACCCTCGGCTCGTGGCCCTGGGCGGTCAGGCGGGCGGTGACGTCGGCGGTGCGGCGATCCTGCCAGACGATGGCGCGATGCAGCGGCTCGCCGGTCGCCGCGTCCCAGATCACGGCCGTTTCCCGCTGATTGGTGATACCGATGGCGGCGAAGCGGGCGACGCCGCCGGCCTTGCGCACCACCTCTCGACAGGTCTGGAGTGTCGCGGTCCAGATTTCGGCGGCGTCATGTTCGACCCATCCGGATTTCGGGAAATGCTGGGCCAACTCAATCTGGCTGACCGCGACGGGCCTCAGGTCCCCTCTTTCTTCGCCTACCGCGCTTCGTGCGGCTTGAGGCGCGACCTCGAAGGCGATGGCGCGGGTCGAGGTCGTGCCCTGGTCGATGGCGAGGATCAGGCTCATGGTTCTCTCCCGGCTGCGTCTTGGGTAAGGGGAGCATATGAAGACGCACCTGCCCAGCTATGAAGGCGTCCTCGACGCCGCCCGCCAGATCGACGGGGCCGCCGTCCGCACGCCCCTGCTCGAAAGCCCGGCTCTGAACGCGGTGGTCGGCGGGCGGGTTCTGATGAAGGCGGAAAGCCTGCAGCGCGCCGGAGCCTTCAAATTTCGCGGCGCTTACAACCGCATCAGCCGACTGACCGACGAGGAGAAGGCGCGCGGCGTCGTCGCCTTCTCGTCTGGGAACCATGCCCAAGGGGTGGCCGCTGCCGCCGCCATGGTCGGGGCGCCGGCGATCATCGTCATGCCGTCGGACTCGCCCAGGGTGAAGGTCGAGGGCGTGATCGGCTTCGGCGGCGAGGTGCGCTTCTACGACCGCTGGACTGAAAGCCGCGAGGCCATCGGCGCGGCCATCGCCGCCGAGCGCGGGTCGATCCTCGTGCCGCCGTTCGATGATCCCTTCATCATCGAGGGCCAGGGGACGACGGCGCTGGAAATGCTGGATCAGGCGAATGCGCCCTTCGACCAGTTGCTATGCGGGGCGTCCGGCGGCGGGCTGATGGCCGGGATCAATCTGGTCATGGCCGAACGCAGTCCGGCGACGAAGGTGTTCGTGGTCGAGCCCGAAGCGTTCGACGACACCGCGCGATCGCTGGCGGCCGGGGAGCGGGTCGGTCATCCACAGGGCGCGCCCTCGATCTGCGACGCCCTGATGTCGCCGATGCCGGGCGTGCTGACCTGGCCGATCAACCGACGGCTGGCGGGGGCGATCACTGTCTCGGATGCCGAGGTCGCGGAAGCGATGCGGTTCGCGTTCCGCCATCTCAAGATCGTCCTCGAGCCGGGCGGCGCCGTCTCGCTCGCGGCCCTGCTTGCCGGAAAGATCGGGACGAAAGGACGGACGACGGCCATGGTCCTTTCGGGCGGCAACGTCGATCCGACGCTGTACGCCGAGATCATCGAGGGGCGCTTCGGCGGCTGAGGGTCTTTCCTTCGTGACAAGGGTCGGCCAACCTCACATCAAATGAACTGAGGAAACGCACAATGACCAAGGCCAGCGAACTTCAAACGTTGATCGGCCAGGAGGTCGGGGTGTCGAAATGGTTCGACGTCACTCAGGCCCGTATCGACGCCTTCGCCGATTGCACCGAAGACCACCAGTTCATCCATGTCGATCCGGAGGCGGCCAAGGCCACGCCGTTCGGCGGAACAATCGCGCACGGCTTCCTGACGCTCAGCCTCGCGTCGGCCATGAGCTATGACACGGTGGCGCCGTTGGAGGGCGTCGTGATGGGCGTGAACTACGGCTTCGACAAGCTGCGGTTCCTGGCGCCAGTGCCAGCAGGATCACGCATTCGCGGTCGCTTCAAGCTGTTATCGGCAGACGACAAGGGCGGCGGACGCTGGTTGCTGAAACACGAACTGACGGTCGAGATCGACGGGGCCGACAAGCCGGCGCTGATCGCGGAGTGGCTCGGAATGCAGATGGTCAATCCAAAGATAGAGCCGTTACACTCGCATAGGTTAGAATGTCTCGGTGCGGGAGATTGTGACGCATCGACGGCCAGAGATTAACTATTCTGTGCGTGGACGCCACATTCATCTGTATCATCAAGGCCACGGTATCGCCTTTGCTGATCGATACCGTCACGTTTCCGCCTCGACCTTATACAGCAAGGCTGGTAAGACCCGCGTAGGCGGTAGACCCGCCCCCTACTATAACAGAGGCGGAGGGATACCCCCCTATGCGTATGAAGACTTTCGTGCTGGCCTCCAGCGCAGCGGCCGCCCTGGCCCTGTCGGCTGGTGCTGTGTCGGCGGAACCCAATGGCTGGTACGGCGCCATCGACGCCGGCTACCACATGATCGACGATATCAACGCTGAATCGTCCACGACCGGCGCCAACTGGAACTGGGAAGTGAACGACGGCTGGGCGGCGTTCGCTCGCCTCGGATATCGCTTCAACCCGAACTGGCGCGTTGAACTGGAAGGCGGCTACCGCTCGGGCGACATCGGCACCGTGCGTGCCGTCTCGGGCACGCAAGGCCTGTGCAATCTGAGCCCGGCGACCGGTGATTGCGCCTCGCCCGAAGGCGACATCGAATCCGCCACCCTGATGGCCAACGTCATCTATGACTTCGGCTTCGAATACTGGGGCGTTCGTCCGTTCGTCGGCCTCGGCGCCGGTGTGAACCGCGTCGACACCAACACGATCGGCGCTCTGCGCGCCAACCGTCTGGCCACCTTCGCCGCCGACGACACCTCGACCAAGTTCGCCGCTCAGGCGATCGCGGGTCTGGCCTGGGCCATCGGCGACCGCGCCAACATCGACCTGACCTACCGCTACCTGACGGGCGACGCAAACTTCGCCTCGACGACGGCCGGCACGGGCGTGGGCGCCACGCAGTTCGGCGAATGGGACGGCGACTACGACCAGTCGCACACCGTGACCCTGGGTCTGCGCTACAGCTTCGGTGCGGAAGACGTCCCGCCGCCGCCGCCGCCGCCGCCCCCGCCCCCGCCGCCTCCTCCGCCCCCGCCGCCGCCTCCGCCGGTCGCTCAGAAGCCGGTCGCTCGCCAGTTCGTGGTGTACTTCGACTGGGATCGCTCGGACCTGACCGCGGAAGCCCGCTCGGTGGTGACGCAGGCCGCCAACTACGCCAAGTCGGGCGCACCGACGCGCGTCCTGATCGTCGGCTACACCGACACCTCGGGTTCGGCTGCCTATAACCTGGGCCTGTCCAACCGTCGTTCGCGCACCGTCGCGGACGCGCTGGTCGCTCAAGGCGTCAACGGCGGCGTGATCGCCCTCGACGGCAAGGGCGAAACCAACCTGGCCAAGCCGACCGCCGACGGTGTGCGCGAACCGCTCAACCGCCGCGCGACCATCGACATCAACTTCTAAGACTTTCAGGAGCCGATCTGGTTCGTCCGGATCGGCTTCACCCTTCGAAGTTGTCGAAAGACAGAACGCCGCTTCCGTAAGGAGGCGGCGTTTTTCTTTGCGCCATCTGACCTTCTGCATGCTGTGTCCACGCAGAGAAAAAGGGCGACGCCTCGCGACGCCGCCCTCAAGCATTCTGATTTTGACGCCGATCAGCCGGTGAACGGCCGAATCAGGATTTCGACGCGGCGGTTCTGAGCCTTGCCTTCGGCGGTGGCGTTCGAGGCCACCGGGTTACGCGAACTGTTGCCGGCGACGTAGAGGCGTTGGGCTAGAACGCCACGGCGAACCAGTTCAGAGGCGACGCTGCTGGCGCGGCGCTCCGACAGAGGCTGATTGATCGCGTCGCCGCCCGACGAGTCGGTGTGGCCGATCACGTCCACGGTCGACTGGTCATACTGTTGCAGCACGCGGGCGACATCATCCAGCACCGGCAGGAATCGAGGATCGATGGACGACTGGTTCGTGGCGAAGGTCACGTCCGACGGCATGCGCAGCACCAGCAAGTCGCCCTGACGCGCCACGCCGACACCGGAGCCGGAAAGTTCGGCTTCCATCGCGCGTTGCTGACGATCCATATATTGGCCGACGGCGGCGCCGCCCAGCGCGCCAATGCCGGCGCCAATCAGAGCATTCTTGCGGCCCTGTTCGCCGTTCGAGGTATTGGTCAGATAGCCGAGAACCGCGCCGCCCAGCGCACCGGCGATGGCGCCGGTCCCGGTGTTGTTGCGAACCGGACCCGAACGATAGGGGTCGGTGGTGGTGCAGGCGGCCGCCCCCAGCAGGGCGGCGATGGAAACGCTGGCGACGATAAACTTGGCGCGCATGGAATGGTCCCTTTCTTTTGAGCGATCTGGCGCGGAAACGTGCGCTTACTGTGAAGGTTCCAATCTGTACGGCGTATGAATGCCCGCCACGTCCGCGCTCGCCATGGCCCTGACAAAGGCGTCGATTGGGCGTATGGGAACCGCCGCACATCCCCAGATCGAGGACGACGCCGTGAGCGTGACCCAGACGGACAACACGACCAACCGCGCCATTCAGCCGGTTTCGATGACGCAGTACGACGCCGATTTTCAGGCGTTCAGCGACGCACTGGGCGCGTCCTTCTCCCGCTATGGCTTCGCTGTGGTCGCCGACCATGGTCTGGATGAGGCGCGCATCACCGCGGCCATCGACGACGCCAAGGCCTTCTTCGCCATGCCGGAAGAGGTGAAGCGTCAATACCATCAGCCCGGTACGGGCGGCGCGCGCGGCCTGACCCCGTTCGGGGTCGAGGCGGCCAAGGACGCCAAGACGGTCGATCTGAAGGAGTTCTGGCACGTCGGTCGGGAACTGCCCGAAGGCCACCCCTATCGCCGCTATATGCGCGACAACGTCTGGCCGACCGAAGTCGAGGGCTTCCGCGAGCACCTGTATGGCATGTTCGAGGACCTGGATGCTTTGGGCGCCAAGATCCTGCGCGCCATCGCCCGCTACCTGAGGCTGGGCGACGACTTCTTCGCGGACAAGGTGGAGATGGGTAACAGCGTCCTGCGCATGCTTCATTACCCGCCGGTTCCGGCAGATGCGCCGGGCGTGCGCGCCGGGGCGCACGAAGACATCAATGTCATCACCCTGCTGCTCGGCGCCGAAGAGGCTGGTCTGCAGCTGAAGGACAAGGACGGCAGCTGGCTCGACATCGCGCCGCCGCCCGGCGCCCTGGTCGTCAATATCGGCGACATGCTGCAGCGGCTGACCAACCACGTCCTGCCGTCTACGACCCACCGCGTGGTCAACCCGGCGCCCGAGCGTCGCGGTTTCGCCCGCTATTCGACGCCCTTCTTCCTGCACTTCAACCCGGACTTCCCGATCGAGACCCTGCCCAGCGCCATCACGCCGGACAATCCCGATCGCTATGCGGGCAAGACCATCCTGGCCGAGGATTATCTGACCGAACGCCTGCGCGAAATCCGCCTGCTCTAGGCCGTCAGCGGGAAATCCGTAGTCGGGTGATGTCGCGTCCGATGGCCTGGAAGTCGTTGGACAGGTCCGCGCCCGACTGCGGCAAGAAGGCCTTGTCTTTGTCAGTGGCGCAACTGCTCAAAATTTTGGCCGCGTCGCTGCCTGGGGTAATTGAGAACCCAACCGTGTAAACGATCACGTTCTTGTTCTTCATGCTGGTGCACAGTTTTGAGGCCTGATCGAACGGGTCGCCATTCGTCGCATCGCAGGCAATCTTGTCAAAGAGGTTGCCGGACCCTGAGCCCGCATCGCGCGCGATGACGCCACCGCAATAGGGCGTGTTGAATTCCCCGTCCGTCATCAAGATCACCGCCTTCAGAACCTTGGTCGGTGCATAGGCCGCTGCGGGGTTCGATGACCACAGCCCATTGAACTGGTTGGATACCGTATACCAACCCCAGGCGAGACCAATCTGCCCCGATGTCGAGCCCGTCACAGACAGCCCATTTACTAGGCTGGTCAAGGTGCTGATATTGGATGTCAACGGCTGGATCGTCGCTGCCGGGCAGGGGTTACCCGCGGATTTTACGGGCGTCGTGCGGGGTGGCGCGGCATAGTTGCGACCCACCGTGGCTGTGCTCGGAGCCGCGTCGGTGTAGGCTTGTGAACCCGTACGCTCGCTGACGCAGCTGGTGTTACTAAAGGCGGTCAAGCGATTGTACTGAGCGTCGCGGAAGACGCGTATGGCGCATCCATCGCGCCCACACTGAACGGAGCCGCCACCAGAATAATCAGCGAACGCGGCGCCACCGACAGGGATTACAAAGGCGTCGTTCGAGATTTTCTCTTGGACTTCGTAAAGGCCTTCATCATTCGTCGTGTTAAGCGCCGTCATGCCCTTAACGTCAGCGATCTGAAGCGTGTCGCCTTTCGACAAGCCGTGATTTGTGGAGGAGATGGTCACGAAGCAGTCGGAGCGCATGCATTTGCGGATCTGACCGCCCGAGCTGTAGCTGCTGTATCCATTGCCGCTAGTGGTGTTCAGCGCATACCAGTTCGTGCCCGACTGATATTGCAGGGACACCCGATTGGCGTCGATCCGCACGACCTTGTAGGCGCGGTTGTTGATCTGGGTCATGCCGCCGACGCCGCTGATCCAGACGTAGTCGTCGGTCGATAGCCCGTGGCCGTTGGCGGTCACGACGCCCGGCGAAGCGCGCGTGATGCCAGAGATCGACTTGGCCGCCGCCGCCGCCCATGCGGCGCCGCTGATGCTGGTCGATCCGATCGAGGCGCCGCGTGCGGCGTCAGCGCGAGCACCTAGATTTACGCCGATCGAATAGGGCACAATCGCCATGCGGGAATAGTAGGGCGTCTGTTTCGCGGCCGGCTGAACGACCAGTTTGATCAGCTGGTTTGCGGCGTTCTTCAGATCACCGATCCGATTGTTGCTGGCCATCGAGCCGGTGATGTCGAGCACCAGCGAAACCTCGATATCCTTGGACGATCTATTCACCTCGGAGTGGACGCTCACGGGCAGGGTGTCGTCCAGAATCTTACCGTAGGGCGGCAGGACCACATTGGCGATCAGGGTCTTCACCTGGACCTGGATGTCGGCGATGACGACCTGGTCTTTCGTCAACTCGATCTTGACGGCGTCGTCGGCGAACGGCTCCACGGACGCGTTGCGCAGATTGGCTCTCAGCGCCACCAGGGCGACGGTCTTCAGGTCTTTCGGATCGGTGTAGGACGAGCGCGCTGCGGCCAGGGCGGCCGCGTCCAGCGCGTCCTGAACGCGGGCCTTCGCCGTCGTCACGCGGTTGATGTCGATGCCGCCCAGGGTCAGCATGATCAGCGCCGGCATCACCAGGGCGAAGATCATCACGACATTGCCGCCGCGGTCCGACGACAGGCGCGACGTGAACGAGCGCAGAGCCTTCACCGCTGTGCCGATCCGATTGGAAATCTTCACCATGCCCATCCCAAAGGACGCGGACCGCCCGATTAGCGCTCAGTCTGCCATCGGGCGGTTAAGGGAATTGTGAAGGGGACGGTTAACGCCGCCGCGGCTCAGGCGACGCTCCATCCGCACTGGTGACCCCTGTTCTGTTCCTGGAGCCAGACGTTCAGCGGGGCGAAATAGTCGGCGATGGCCGAGGCATCATTGCCGTCGTCACCGGTGAAGGCCTTCATCGCCTCCTGCCAGGGTTGGGACTGGCCCATCTGCAGCATGGCGTTGAAGCGGGCGCCGACCTCCTTGTTGCCATAGACGGAGCAGCGATGCAGCGGCCCGGTCCAGCCGGCCTGTTTGCAGGCCGCGCGCTGGAACTGGAACTGATAGATCGCCGCCAGGAAGTAGCGCGTATAGGGCGTGTTGCCGGGCACATGGTATTTCGCGCCCGGATCGAAGGCGTTGGCCGGACGCGGACCCGGCGGAACCAGGCCCTGGTACTGCAGCATATCTGCGGTCCAGGCGGTATTGTAGGCGGCCGGCGCCGTCTCGCCCGAGAAGACGTCCCAGCGCCAGCGGTCGACCATCAGGCCGAACGGCAGGAAGGCGATCTTGTCCAAGGCCATCTTGAGCAGGAAGGGAATATCCTCCTCCGCGCCCGGCGTGGCCTTCAACAGGCCGATCTGGTTCAGATAGGTGGGGGTCAGGGCCGACAGGCCGACGAAGTCGCCGATGGCCTCATGGAAGCCGTCGTTGGCGCCGTTCCGGAACAGCATCGGCTGGTTCTTGTAGGCGCGCTGATAGTAGTTGTGACCCAGCTCGTGGTGGACGGTGTAGAAGTCGTCGCCGTTGACGTTGGTGCACATCTTGATGCGGATGTCGTCGGCGTTGTCCAGGTCCCAGGCCGAGGCGTGACAGACGACTTCGCGGTCGCGTGGGCGGGTGATTTGGCTGCGTTCCCAGAAGGTCTGAGGCAGCGGATCAAGACCCAGCGAGACGTAGAAGCGCTCGCCCGTCTTGACCATTTTCGTCGCGTCGTAATCGGCGGCCTTGAGCAGTTCGGTGAGGTCGTAGCTGGAGGCGCCGCCGCTGGGCGGGGCGACGACGTCGTAGATGTTGCCCCACTGTTGGGACCACATATTGCCCAGCAGATCGGCGCGGATCGGGCCGTGGTCGGGCTGGACCGCGTCGCCGTATTTGGCGTTCAGCCTGGCGCGCACATAGCAGTGCAGGTTCTCGTAGAAGGGCTTCACCTGGGCCCACAGCCGATCGGTCTCGGCGGCGAAATCGTCGGCGGGCATGTCGTAGCCTGACCGCCACAGGGCGCCGGTGTCGGCGAAGCCCAACTCACGCGAGCCCTCATTGGCGATCTCGACCATGCGGGCGTAGTCGTCGCGCATGACCGGCGAGATGGTGCGCCAGCCTTCATAAAGCGCCTTGGTCTCGGCGGGATCGCGGCTGTCGGCCAGGATCAGCGAGGCTTCGTCCAGGGTGATCGGCTTGCCCTTGAAATCGAACTTGCCGGTCGAATAGGTCGAGTCCAGCCGCGTCGTGATCTGGGCCAATTCCTCGGCTGCGCCGGGACGATTGGGCGCGGGCAAGACCAGGCTGAGCCGCAGCAGGTTCAGCTTGCGGCGCACGACCGGATCGACCTGGACGTCGTTGAACTTGGCCGCCTGATTGGCCAGCTGGACCTGAAGCTCGGTCGCCTCGGCGTTGGCCTTGGACTCCAGCCACATCGTGTCGAAGGTGATGTTGGTGGCGCGCGCCCATTGGATGCGGGCGACATATTCGCTGACCTCGGCCCATTTGGTTTCGGCGTCGGCGATGAAGGCTGTCGCGCCCTCGGCGGTGATCGGATAGTCGCCGCGCATGCCGCTGACGGCCGGCGCAGGCGTCGTCGAGGCCGTCTGTTCGACGCCCGGGGCTGCGGCGGCGGGTTCGCTGGTGCTGGCGCAGCCGGCGGCGAAGGCGAGGGCGCAGACCGCGACGGCGGTCATCATCTGACGCTTCATGATGGATCTCCTGAACAGCGCGGGCAGGAGAGGTCAGGCCCGGTCGCCCGTCAAGCGTGACGGTTCAGCGGCCGACGACGCAGGTGTTCAGACCCGCGTTGCGCACCGTGCCCATGGCGGCCTGAACGCGCGCGGCGCGCCGACGCACATAGGGGCCGGGCGCGGCGGCCTCGTAACGGCGCGGGGCCGGCAGGATGGCGGCCAGACGCGCCGCCTCACGCGGGCTCAGGTCGCGGGCATCCTTGCCGAACCAGTGGCGCGACGCGGCCTGGGCGCCATAGACGCCAGGCGCCCATTCCACCACGTTCAGATAGACCTCCATGATCCGGCGCTTGGACCACACGGCCTCGATCAGGACGGTGTAGCCCGCCTCCAGACCTTTTCGGATCCAGTCGCGGCCGGGCCACAGGAAGACGTTCTTGGCCGTCTGCTGACTAATGGTCGATCCGCCGCGCAGGCGCCCGCCCTCGGCGTTATGATCCAGGGCCTTCTGGATCGCCTCCATGTCGAAGCCGTGGTGGCTGCAGAACCGGGCGTCCTCGGCGGCGATGGCCGCATTCACCAGATTGGGCGAGATCTGGTTCAGTCCGCGCCACTGATAGTCGATGCCGTCGCCCCTCGCGAGTTGGCGCAACATCAAGATGGTGGGGGGCGGCGGGACGATGGCGACGATCAGCACGCCCGCGACCGGGATCAGGGCCAGGATCAGAAGCGCGGTCAGCACCACGCGACGCCAGCTCTTGCGGCCCGTCGCCATCAGAGGATCAAGACCCCGGCGGCGCCGTCTTCGTCGGCCCAGGCCACCTTGTCGACGGCGGGGCTGAGCGACAGGGCGACGATGGCCGGCCCCTTCTCAGCCTTGACGAAATTCAGACCTTGGGCCGCCGGATGCGCGACCCAGACCCGACCGTCGGTCAGGCCGGCGGCCAGCAAACCCTGATCGGCGCGGGCCGAGACCAGATTGACCAGGGTCGTGTCGTCATAGCCGATCTCGGTCGCCTCGCGCCCCATCGGTCCGTTCGATCCGATGAAGGGCCATAGGACCGCGCCCTGCGCGCCTGAGGTCGCCATCAGCTGACCATTTGCCAAGAAGGCCATCGACCGCACCTTGCCCGGATAGCCGCCCATGCGCAGGTTCTTGGCGTCCTTGATGCGCCAGCCGTGCATCTGATTGTCCTGCATGGTCGTGACGACGAAGGCGCCGTCGGGCGAAAAGGCGACGCCGGTGTGCGACCCGGCCCAGGCCAGTTTCACGGGCTGCTGTTTCTCGATCCGCGCATACCACAGCGCCGCCCCGCCATAGGTCGAGGTGGCGATGCGCCGGCCCTTGGGCTCGAAGGCGACGCCGGAGACGGTGCGCTCGTGCTGGAAGTCGCGCCGGAAGCCGACCTCCTTGGGGTCGATCACCGACAGGGTGCGGCCGAAGGAAAAGGCGATCAGGCCCGAGGCCGGCGAGGCGTCGATGGCGTCGATCCACTGGTTCTTGGCCGTGGCCAGAACGACCGGATCCTCGTCTCGACGGGTCCAGACGACCTTGCCGTCATCGCCGCCTGTGACGATCCCGTTGCCGGACGGGTGAACGCAGGCGCACAGCACGGCGCCGTCGTGCGCCTCCACCCGCGTCCGGTCTTCGAACCGGATCGAGCCGTCGCCGAGGGCGAAGACAGCGCCGGTGTTGTCGAACAGGGCGGCGGTGACCTGGGCGTCGAAATCGAAGTTCATAGGCCGCATGTAGCGATCCGACCTCGTCGCGTCACCTTCTGCCTGCCCGCTAGACCGGATCGGTCGGCTTGGGCGTCACTGGCGCAGGCTCCGCCTGCGCCTTTGCGGGTTCGTCAGGCAGGGGGATGAACTCCAGATCGTCGGCGTTTGGCAGCATCATCCGGCCCGCCTTCCAATCGGCCTTGGCCTGATCGATGCGGGCCTGGCTGGAGGCGACGAAATTCCACCAGATCAGCCGTTCACCCACCGGCTCGCCGCCCAGGACCATGACGGTCGACTGGGTCAGGGCCTTGACCGTCGGCTCGGCCGTCGGCTCCAGCACAACCATCTGGCCCTCGTGGAAGGTGCGGTCGCCGACCTCGATCGAGCCCTTGGCCACATAGAGCGCGCGCTCGCTCATGCCTCCGGCCCCTTTGCCGGAAGGCGGGGCGGTGCGCACGCCGGGCTGAAGCTCCCAGTGGATGTAGAACAGCGGCGACGACACCGGGACGGCCGCCTTGGCGCCGTAAGCCTCACCGGCCACCAGTCGCGCGAACAGGCCGCCGTTCTCGTAAACCGGCTGCGCGTCCTCGCCCAGGTGGTGGAAGGCCGGGTCCATCTCCTCGGCCTCGTCGGGCAGGGCGACCCAGGCCTGCATGCCGTGCATCGGCCCGCCCTTGCTCTTCTTCAGCGGATCGGTGCGCTCGGAATGGACGATGCCCTTGCCGGCGGTCATCCAGTTGACCTCGCCCGGCCGGATCGCCTGATCGTAGCCGAGATTGTCGTGGTGCATGATCTCGCCCTCGAACAGATAGGTCAGGGTCGACAGGCCGATGTGCGGATGCGGTCGCACGTCGATGGCCGTGGCGCCCGGCGCGAACTCCGCCGGTCCCATCTGGTCCAGGAAGATGAAGGGCCCGACCATCCGGCGCGAATGGAAGGGCAGGACGCGCCCGACCTCGAACCCGCCCAGGTCCTTGCGGCGTGCGTCGATCACCAGTTCGATCATGTGTCGGCTCCCAAAGCGGCCCGCGCCGCCTGAGCGACGTTATCCGACGTGAGGCGTGATGATGCCAAGAGGCAGTGCGGTCACATTCTTCACGCCGCGCGTGACGATGTGGCTTTCGCAGTCCGAGACGATGCCCAGCGCCAGCAGCTTCTCGCGCAGGAACAGGTCGAAGGCGTGCATGTCCGAGGTGATGATGCGCAGCACATAGTCCTCGCGCCCCGTGATGGTGGCGCACTGGACCACTTCCGGCCATTTGGCCACGGCGGCCTCGAAGACATTGAGATTGTCGGCCGAGGGCAGCATCAGTTTGACGATGGCGTAGACCTCGAAGTCCAGGCCCAGCAGCTGCGCGTTCAGCAGGGTGACGCGCTTGGTGATCAGGCCGGAGTCTTCCAGCCGCTTGATCCGCCGCCAGCAGGGCGAGGCCGACAGTCCGACGCGATCGGCGACCTCTGCGACCGACAGCCCGGCGTCTTGTTGCAGGATATCCAGGATGCGGGCGTCGATGGGGTCGAGTTCGTCGGCCAATGCGTTTCTCCGATTATGATTATCGCGAAATAAAATACCCGATATCGGGATTGCGCAAGGTCAAATTGAGCGAGCACCTGCTTAAGCGGCGTGTTATCACACGTCCAGAGGAAACACGGACGGACCCCAGAACGGATATGGACGCCCGCATGAACGACAAAATGAACAAAAAGAATAGCCAGCCCCTGTCCTTGCGCGTGCCGGAGCCGTCCGGCCGTCCCGGCGATACGCCGGACTTCAGCCATCTGCAGATGGACCCTGCCGGTGTCGTCGAACGGCCCGAGGTCGGATCGACGCCCTATCAGATGCGCGATCTCGCCTTCCGCCTGATTCGCGTGCTGGACGATGAGGGCGCCGCGGTCGGTTCGTGGAACCCGCGCCTGGATCCCGAGACGATGCGCCGGGGGCTGAAGGCCATGATCCTGACGCGCGCCTTCGATGACCGGATGCACCGCGCCCACCGCCAGGGCAAGACCAGCTTCTATATGAAGTGCACCGGCGAAGAGGCCATCGCGGTCGCCCAGGGCATGATCCTGAGCCGCGAGGATATGGGCTTCCCCACCTATCGCCAGCAGGGGCTTTTGATCGCGCGCGGCTATCCGCTGGTCGCGATGATGAACCAGATCTATTCGAACGCCGAAGATCCGATCAAAGGCCGCCAGCTGCCGATCATGTATTCGGCCAAGGACTACGGCTTCTTTACGATCAGCGGCAATCTGGGCACCCAGGTCCCGCAGGCCGTCGGCTGGGCCATGGCCAGCGCCTACAAGGGCGACGACAAGATCGCCATCAGCTGGATCGGCGACGGCGCCACGGCAGAAGGCGATTTCCACAACGCCCTGACCTTCGCCTCCGTCTATCGCGCCCCGGTCATCCTGAACGTCGTCAACAACCAGTGGGCCATCAGCTCCTTCCAGGGCATCGCCGGCGGGCTTGAGACCACCTTCGCCTCAAAGGCCATCGGCTATGGCCTTCCGGCCTTGCGAGTGGACGGCAACGACTTCCTGGCGGTCTGGGCGGCGACCCAGTGGGCCGAGGAAAGGGCGCGGTCGAACCAGGGGGCGACGGTGATCGAGCTGTTCACCTATCGCGGCGCCCCGCACTCGACCTCCGACGACCCCAGCCGCTATCGCCCCGGCGACGAGCATGAGAACTGGCCGCTGGGCGATCCGATCGAACGTCTGCGCCAGCATCTGACCGTCATCGGCGAATGGGACGACGAACGTCACGCCGCCGCGCTGAAGGACGCCGTCGAACAGGTCCGCGCCGCCGGCAAGGAATCCGAAGCCATCGGCACCTTGGGCCAGTCGCGCCCCAGCGTGAAGACGATGTTTGAAGAGGTCTATGCGACCGAAGACTGGCGCCTGATCGAACAGCGCCGCGAGGTGGGGGTCTGACCATGAGCGAGCAAACCACCTTCACCGAAGCCGATCGCAACGACGGCGTCGAGCCCGACATGGTCGACCAGAACGCCGCCCCCGCCTCGGAAGCGACGGGCGCGGGCGTGGTCCCCATGAACATGATCCAGGCGCTGAACTCGGCCATCGACGTCAAGATGGCCGAAGACGCCAACGTCCTGTCGTTCGGCGAGGACGCCGGCTATTTCGGCGGCGTCTTCCGCGTCACCGACAAGCTGCAGCAGAAGCACGGCCTGACCCGCAGCTTCGACGCCCCGATCTCGGAATGCGGCATCGTCGCGGCCGCCATCGGCATGGGCGCCTATGGTCTGCGTCCCGTCGTCGAAATCCAGTTCGCCGACTACATCTATCCAGCCTACGATCAGATCGTCTCCGAGGCGGCCAAGATGCGCTACCGCTCGGGCGGTCAGTTCACCTCGCCGATCACGGTGCGCAGCCCTTACGGCGGCGGCATCTTCGGCGGTCAGACCCACAGCCAGTCCCCTGAAAGCCTGTTCACCCATATCGCGGGCCTGAAGGTCGTCATTCCGTCCAACCCCTATGACGCCAAGGGCCTGCTGACCGCCGCCATCGAGGATGACGATCCGGTCGTCTTCTTCGAGCCGAAACGCCTCTACAACGGCCCATTCGACGGCTGGCACGAGAAGCCGGTCAGCCCGTGGAAGTCGCAAGAATTGGCCCAGGTCCCGACCGGCAAATATGTCGAGCCGATCGGCAAGGCGCGTGTGATGCGCGAAGGAAACGACGTCACTATCCTGGCCTATGGGACCATGGTCTGGGTCGCCCTGGCCGGGGCGGAGCACGCGGGCGTGGACGCCGAGGTCATCGACCTGCGCTCGCTTGTGCCGCTGGACATCGAAGCCATCGAGGCCTCGGTGAAGAAGACCGGCCGCTGCGTCATCGTGCATGAGGCGCCCAAGACCTCGGGCTTCGGCGGCGAGCTGTCGGCCCTGGTGCAGGAGCGCTGCTTCTATTCGTTGGAGGCGCCGATCGCGCGCGTCACCGGTTGGGACACGCCCTATCCGCACGCTTTCGAATGGGAATATTTCCCCGGGCCGCAACGGGTCGCAGACGCCTTGAAGAGCGTCATGACGGGAGGTCGATAGGATGGGTCGTTTCGTCTTCAAACTGCCCGACGTGGGCGAAGGCACCGCCGAGGCCGAACTGGTCGGATGGCACGTCAAGGTCGGCGATGTCGTCGCCGAGGACCAGATCGTCGCCGACGTCATGACCGACAAGGCCACGGTCGAGATCACCGCCCCGGTCAGCGGCAAGGTCGTCGCCCTGCACGGCGAACCCGGCGCCATGGTGCCGGTGCGCGGTCCTCTGGTGGAGTTCGAGGTCGAGGGGGCGGGCAATGCCGATGACGCCCCGACGCCTGCCGCCCCTGCCGTCGCCAAACCGGACCCCGCGCCCGTGGTCGCCGAAGCGCCGAAGGTTGAGACGCCGGCAGCCCCCGCTGTCGAGGCGCCGACATCCGGCAACTATGTCTTCAAACTGCCTGACGTCGGTGAAGGCACAGCCGAGGCCGAGCTGGTCGGCTGGCACGTCAAGGTCGGGGATGCGGTCGAGGAAGACCAGATCATCGCCGATATCATGACCGACAAGGCCACGGTCGAAATCACCTCGCCGGTCGCCGGAACGGTCGTCGCCCTATACGGCGAGGCGGGCAAGTCGGTGCCGGTCGGCGGGCCTCTGGTGGCGTTCGACGTCGAGGGTCGGGGCAATGTCTCGACGCCGGCTTCAGCTTCGGCCCCCTCCACCGCTTCGCGGTCCCCTTCCCCCGATGGGGGAGGATCGAAAGCGGCGCCCGCACCGAAATCTCCCCCGCCGGGGGAGCACCCGCGCAGCGGGGGAGGGGGCAAGCCTGTTCCCGCCCTGACCGGACGTGCGCCCGGCGAACGCCCGTCGGCCTCGCCGGCCGTGCGCAATCGTGCGCGGGATCTGGGCGTCGATCTGACCTTCGTGCCCGGTTCCGGCCCGGCGGGTCGGATCACGCACGAGGATCTGGACGGCTTTATCGCGCGCGGCGGTTCGCAACCCGCATCGGCGCCGTCCGGCGGCGGCTCGACCTATGCGAAGGCGCAAGGGACGACCGAGGTCAAGATCATCGGCCTGCGCCGCAAGATTGCGGAGAAGATGGCCGAGAGCGTGCGCCGCATTCCCCACATCACCTATGTCGAGGAAATCGACATGACGGCGGTGGAGGAGCTGCGCGCTCACCTGAACGCGACGAAGTCCAAGGACCAGCCCAAGCTGAACGTCCTGCCCTTTATCGCCCGCGCCATCGTGGTCGCCCTGCGCGACCAGCCCCAGATCAACGCCACCTATGACGACGAAGCCGGCATCCTGACCCAGCACGCCCCGGTCCATCTGGGCATCGCCGCCCAGACGCCGAACGGCCTGATGGTGCCGGTGGTGCGACACGCCGAGGCGCGCGACCCCTACGATACGGCGCTGGAAATCGCGCGTGTGTCGGGGGCGGCCAAGGACGGGTCGGCCAAGCGCGAGGAACTGTCGGGTTCGACCATCACCATCACCTCGCTGGGCACGCTGGGCGGGGTGGTCCATACCCCGATCATCAACCACCCCGAGGTCGCCATCGTCGGTCCCAACAAGATCGCCGAACGGGTCGTGGTCAAGGACGGCCAGATGGTCGTACGCAAGATGATGAACCTGTCGTCCAGCTTCGATCACCGCATCGTCGACGGACACGACGCGGCGGTGTTCGTGCAGCGGATCAAGGGGCTTCTGGAGAACCCGGCGACGCTGTGGATGGGGTGATGCCCATTTCCTAAGCGGGAAAGCGAGGTCCGCCCGCGTCTATGGCTATCACCTCGAAATCGGCGCCATGGCTCTTGATGATCCTCTTTCCTCGCCGAGAGAGGATCATCGGGATTGGAAGGGTAATGTGATGCGGCAAATCAAAGTCAAAGCGCTGACCTTCGGCGCCAGCCTGCTAGCAGCCGTCGGCGTCGTCGCCTCGTCCGCTAACGCCTGCGTTCCCGAGCCGCCGCCGGCTTGGTCGTTTCTGCTACGGACCGATGGGCCGGCGCTGTTCATCGGGCGCGTGACGACCGTGGAGCGTTTGGCTGAACCCAGCCGGACGCCGACCATCGAGGTCATTCAATCCAAGGCGACCATCGCCAGAATGGAAACGCTTCAAGGCGCGCCGCAAGAGACATACACCCTGACCGCTGCAGAAACCGCCCGTCCGTTGGGCGGCTATCAAGGCATGATTTGCGTCGATTTTCAGCGCGTCAAACCCGGCGACGTCGTACTGGCCATGGAAACCCAGACCGGCGCGGTCCGTGTTTTCGAGCCCCAGCAAGTTCCTCCGCAGTTCAGCACCCGCCTTGAGGCCTATCGTTGACCCAGACCCTGAAAACCAAAGTCCTGATCATCGGGGCGGGCACCGGCGGCTATGTCGCCGGCATTCGCTGCGGCCAGCTGGGCCTCGACACCGTGCTGGTGGACGGCGGCGACGGGCTGGGCGGCACCTGCCTGAACGTCGGCTGTATTCCGTCCAAGGCCATCATCCATGCGGCGGGCAAGTTCGAGACGGTGGCCAAGGCGGCCGGCGGCGGGATGCTGGGCATCACGGCGGCGGCGCCGGCCATCGACCTGTCGCAGACGGTCGAATGGAAGGACGGCATCGTCCGTAAGCTGAACGCCGGCGTCGCGGCCCTGCTGAAGAAGGCCAAGGTCAAGGTCATCAAGGGCTGGGCCGAGTTCGCCGACGCCAAGACCTGCGTGGTGAAGACCGACGAAGGCGACATCCGTATCACTGCCGAACACGTCATCCTGGCGACGGGGTCCGAGCCGGTTGAACTGCCCTTCCTGCCGTTCGGCGGCGACGTCATTTCCTCGACCGAGGCGCTGAGCCTGTCAGAGGTCCCCAAGAAGCTGGTCGTCGTCGGCGGCGGCTATATCGGCCTGGAACTGGGCATCGCCTATCGCAAGCTGGGCGCCGAGGTGGCCATCGTCGAAATGGCCGACCGCATCCTGCCGCTCTACGACAAGGCTCTGACCGATCCGGTCGCCAAGTGGCTGGAGAAGCACGGGGTCGAACTGCATCTGGGCGCACGCGCCGGGGGCTTCGGCGACGGTAAGCTGTCGATCACGACGAAGGACGGCGAGCCGCTGCAACTGGATGCCGACAAGGTGCTGGTCACGGTTGGCCGGCGTCCGCGTACGCAGGGCTGGGGTCTGGAGAACATGGGCGTGGCCATGGCTGGCCCGTTCGTGAAGATCGACCAGCGCTGCGCCACCAGCATGAAGAACGTCTGGGCGGTCGGCGACCTGACCGGCGAACCCATGCTGGCGCACAAAGGCTCGGCCCAGGGCGAGGTGGTCGCCGAAATCATCGCCGGCCACGACCGCATCTTCGATCCCGTCACCATCGCCGCCGTCTGTTTCACCGAGCCGGAGATCGTTTCGGCCGGTCTGGGCCCGAACGAGGTCGCGGGCCGTGACGATGTGATCCAGTCGGTCTTCCCCTTCGCCGCTATCGGTCGCGCCCTGGCCATCGAGGCGGGCGAGGACGGCGGCTTCGTGCGGGTGATCGCGTCCAAGACCGACCACCGCATCCTGGGCATCCAGGCGGTGGGCCAGCATGTGTCGGAACTCTCCAACAGCTTCGCCCAGATGCTGGAGATGGGCGCAGTGCTGGAAGACATCGCCGGGACGATTCACGTCCACCCGACGCTGGGCGAAGCCTTCCATGAGGCCAGCCTGCGCGTCCTCGGGCACGCCATCCACATCTGATCAGATCCGGTCCAGCCGCTTCGCGTGGTTCGCCACCATGCGGAGCGCCAGGCCATCGGGCAGGAAGCGAGCCAGTCCGGCCATGACATTGTTCATGACGCCGGGTGTGACGCTGGGACGGTTGGCCTCGCAGGCGTCATGGCCGATGCGCGCCACGCGCGCGGCGTCCATCCACATCCAGGCCGGATAGGCGATGGAGACCTGCTCGCGCGAACCGTTGACGTCGTGGAATTCTGTCAGGGTGTAGCCGGGGTTCAGCACCGTCACGTGAACGCCGGTTCCCTGCGTCTCCAGATGCAAGCCCTGCGAGGCCTTAATTAGGAAGCTCTTGATCGGCCCGTACAGGGTGTCGCCGCCGGTCGCGGGGATCTGGCCGGCCAGCGAGGCGACGTTCAGCACTCGGCCGAAGCCGCGCTGGATCATGCCAGGCAGCAACAGGCGCGACAGCTCGACCGGCGCGGTCAGCATGACCTGGATCATGGCGCGGTGGGCGCTCAGGTCGGTGTCCAGAAAGCCGGTGACCCGACTGAAACCCGCATTGTTGACCAGGCCGTCGACGGTCAGGCCGCGGGCCTCGATGGTCGCGACCAGCCGCTCGGGCGCCGCGGGGTCGGACAGGTCTTCGGGGATCACGGTCGCGGTCACGCCGTGGGCGGCGGTCAGGTCGTCGGCTAGGGCCTGCAACGGGGCTTGGCGACGCGCCGTCAGAATCACATTCCAACCCTCGGCCACATAGATCCGGGCCAGGGCCGCGCCGATGCCGGCGGAGGCGCCGGTGATCAGAACGGTTCGGTTCACGGCGCGATCAGGCCGCGACGGGGCAGGACTTGTGCGGCGCAAAGGCCGCTAGCGAGATCGGGTTCTCGGCCAGAAGGTCGGCGATGGTGACCTTGGACAAAGCCTCGGTCGCGGCCTCGTCGGCGGCGGTCAGGGCCTTGGCGACCTGGCGCGGGATATGTTCGCTGATCGGACAACCCTTGGCGCCGGCGGGGGGCGAACCGATGTGGGCGCAGCCGTTCACCGCCTTCAGCACCTGATCCAGCCGAATGTCCTCAGGCTGCCGCAATAGCCAGGAGCCGCCGGTCGCGCCCGGACGGGTGGCGATCAGTCCAGCCTTGGCGAGAAGGGCGGTCACGCGGCGCACCACGACGGGATTGGTCGGGATCGAGGACGCCAGCACGCCGCTGGGCATCGCCTGCGCAGGCCCGAATGCGCCCTTGTGGGCCATATAGGCCAGGGCGTGGGCGGCGACGGGGAAGCGTTGGCTGTCTGACATGGTTCTGTTCCTGATGCGAAAATAGGCGTTCAGGGGCCGAATCACAAATCGCGCCGCAGAACGCCGAAACCGAATCCGCTGCGGCGCGATTGAAGACCGCGTGGAATGGGCCTAAAGGCTCGCCGCTTTGAAGGGACCGACGCCGCGTCGGAGACCCGGAGGATACGCATGGCCGGGGACACTCCCCACGACGCGAGCGCTCCCTCGCCCGCGTCGAACACGCCGGACAAGCCCACCCACGCCACGGGTCCGGAATCCCACATCCCGGGCGGCCAGGCCGCCAAGCACGGCGGCTTCTGGGCCCTGACCATCGGCGCGATCGGCGTGGTGTTCGGCGACATCGGCACCAGTCCGCTTTACGCCCTGCGTGAGGCGATCGACCATGCGCGCTCCGGCGTCGGGGGCGATCTGGCCGTGATCGGCGTCGTGTCGTTGGCGTTTTGGGCGCTGATGGTGGTGGTGACGTTCAAATACGTCTTCTTCCTGATGCGCGCCGACAACAAGGGCGAGGGCGGCACCCTGTCGCTGATGGCCCTGGCCCAGTTCGCGGTCGGTCGGCGCAGCGCCTGGATCTTCATTCTGGGCGTTTGCGGCGCGGCCCTATTCTATGGCGACGGCATCATCACGCCCGCCATCTCGGTCCTGTCCGCCGTCGAAGGCCTGCAGGACGCGCCGGGTCTGGCCGGGCGGCTGGATTCCTTCATCGTGCCGATCTCGGCCGGCATCCTGATCGCTCTGTTCCTGGTCCAGTCACGCGGCACGGCCAGCCTGGCCAAATATTTCGGCCCGATCACCGCCGTCTGGTTCCTGAGCCTGGGGGCCCTGGGCCTGTATCATATCTTCGACGACGTCAGCGTGCTGCGGGCCCTGTCGCCCCACTATGGCGTCATGCTTCTGCTCAACGATGGCTTCCTGGGCTTCGTGATCCTGGGCAGCGTCTTCCTGGCCGTGACGGGGGCCGAGGCCCTCTATGCCGACATGGGCCATTTTGGAAAGGCGCCGATCCGCATGGGCTGGCTGGCCTTCGTCCTGCCGTGCCTGACGCTGAACTATCTGGGCCAGGGCGCCCTGATCTTGGACAATCCGGCCGCGTCCGAGAACCCGTTCTGGAACATGGTGCCGCAGTTCGCCTATTGGCCGATGCTGATCCTGGCGACCGCCGCGACCGTCATCGCCTCTCAGGCGGTGATCACCGGCGCCTTCTCGGTGACGCAACAGGCGGTGCAGCTGGGCCTCCTGCCGCGCATCGACATCAAGAACACGTCCGAAACCCAGGCCGGTCAGATCTTCGTGCCGGCGGTCAACACCTTCCTGATGATCGGGGTGCTGGTGCTGCTGGTCGTGTTCCAGAGCTCGCATAACCTGACCGCCGCCTATGGCGTGGCGGTGACCGGCACCATGCTGGTCAATACGCTGATGGCCTATTCGGTCATCCGAAAGGGCTGGAAGTGGCCGATGTGGGCGGTGGCGGGGACCCTCATTCCGTTCGCCTTCATCGACAGCGTCTTCCTGACCTCCAACCTGCTGAAGATTCCGGACGGGGCCTGGATGCCGCTGGTGCTGGGCGCCCTGCTGGTCGTGGTGATGTGGACCTGGGTGCGGGGGACGCAGATTCTGACGACCAAGACGCGCAAGGACAGCCTGCCGCTGAACGATCTGATCGAGATGCTTCAGGCCCGTCCGCCGCACCGTGCGCCGGGCATGGCCATCTTCCTGACCTCGGATCCCGATGTCGCCCCGGTCGCCCTGATGCACAATCTCAAGCACAACAAGGTGCTGCACGAGAAGAACGTCATCCTGACCGTGCGCACCTCCGAGCGCCCGCGCGTCAAGGAGGCCGACCGGGTGCGGATGGAGCCGATCAACGACGACTTCAAGAAGGTCACGGTCACCTACGGCTTCATGGAGACGCCGAACGTGCCGCGCGCGTTGGGCCTGTGCCGCAAACAGGGGCTGAAGTTCGACATCATGTCGACCAGTTTCTTCCTGGGCCGACGTTCTCTGATCCCGTCGGCGCGTCAGGGCATGCCGCTGTGGCAGGACAAGCTGTTCATCTTCCTGATGCGCAACGCCGCCAATCCGACGGACTTCTTCCACATCCCGCCCGGCCGCGTGGTCGAGCTGGGCGCACAGGTGGCTGTATGAGCACCGAGGGACGGGGAGGGCAGAGCTCGCAGGCGCGCGGCCGTCGCATGGCCACCAAGGGCCGCCCGCGCCCGGCCTCGGCCGAGGCCGATCAAGGTCCGTCGCAGGACGACATCGGCGTGGAGGCCCGCGTCGTCGCCGGCATCCTGCTGAACGCCGCGCTGGAGAAGCGCAACGGGCTGGACGAAGCCCTGTCTCAGCCCGCCGCACGCGCGCTGGAGCCGGTGGACCGCGCCTTCGCCCGCGCCGTGGCCATGGCGGCCCTGCGTCGCCTTGGTGAGATCGACCAGATTCTGGATCGCCGCCTGAAGAAGTCTCCGCCCGAGGCCGTGCGCACCCTGATGCGCATCGCCCTGGCCCAGACTCTGGTGCTGGAAACGCCCGCTTTCGCCGCCGTCTCGACGGCGGTGAAACTGGCCGAGCGCGATCCCAAGACCCGACCCTACAAGAATCTGGTCAATGCGGTGCTGCGCGGGGTTGGGCGCGAAGGTCCCGGCCTGACGACGGCCGAAAGCAATCTGCCGGACTGGATCGCGGCGCGCTGGAAGGCGACCTATGGCGAGGCCGCCCTAGCGGGTCTGGCCTTGGCCGCGCGCGAAGAACCCGCGACCGATCTCAGCCTGAAGCCGGGCGTGGATCCCGCCGCCGTGGCTGCCGCTGTCGATGGCGAGGTGCTGACCGGCGGTACGGTCCGCACCGGCCGTCGCGGCGATGTGGCCGGATGGCCCGGTTTCGAGGACGGCGACTGGTGGGTCCAGGACGCGGCCGCCGCCATGCCCGGCCGGCTGCTGGATGTGAAGCCCAGCGAGACGGCGCTCGACATGTGCGCCGCGCCTGGAGGCAAGACGCTGCAACTGGCGGCCGCCGGCGCCACGGTCGTCGCGCTCGACCGTTCGGCCCCGCGTCTGAAACGCCTGACGCAGAATCTCGAGCGGACCGGCCTCACGGCTGAAGTGGTCGCCGTTCCGGCCGAGGACTGGGAGGACGCCCGCACCTTCGACGCCGTCCTGCTGGACGCGCCCTGCACCGCGACGGGCACCTTCCGCCGCAATCCCGAAGTCCTGCGCGCCACCAAACCGGCAGAGGTCGCCAAATTGGCGGACGTTCAGCACCGCCTGCTCGATGCCGCCGCCGAGCGCGTGAAGCCGGGCGGCCGTCTGGTCTATTGCACCTGCTCGCTGGAGCGTGAGGAGGGCGAGACCCAGATCATCGCCTTCCTGCGTCGCAACCCCGGGTTCCGCACTGTCGCCGCCGATCCGGCCGCGGTCGGCGCCCCGCCCGAGGCGCTGACGCCCGAAGGCTGGCTGCGCATCCTGCCCTCCATGTGGGCCGAACACGGCGGACTGGACGGCTTCTTCGCGGCAAGGCTGGAACGGGTGTCCTGAGCGGGAGCGCCTTGCTCCCGCCCGCAACCCGCCTTATCCGGAAGGCCATGGCCGTTACTCCTCTGATCTGCCCGTCGATCCTCGCCAGCGATTTCGCGCGGCTGGGTGAAGAAGTCCGCGCGCTTGAGGCGGCGGGCGCCGACTGGATCCACGTCGATGTGATGGACGGGCATTTCGTGCCGAACATCACGCTCGGCCCCGACATCGTGAAGGCGATCCGGCCGCACACGACCTTGCCGTTCGACGTGCACCTGATGGTCGCGCCGGTCGATCCTTGGCTGGAGGCGTTCCGCGAAGCAGGCGCCGATGTCCTGACCGTCCATCCTGAGAGCGGGCCGCATCTGCACCGCACCTTGGGTCGCATTCGTCAGCTGGGCGCCAAGGCGGGCGTGGTGTTCAATCCGGCGACGCCGCTGTCGATCTTGGAAGAGGTGGTCGATCTGGTCGATCTGGTGCTGATCATGTCGGTCAATCCGGGCTTTGGCGGTCAGAAATTTATCGACAGTTCGCTGAAGAAGATCGCGGGCGCGCGAGCCATTCTCGACCGCGCCGGTTCGTCGGCTCACCTTCAGGTGGATGGCGGCGTGACCTCCGCCAACGCCGCCGCCTGCGTCGCCGCCGGCGCCGATGCGCTGGTCGCCGGGTCATTCGTTTTCAAGGGCGACTACGCGGCCAATATCGCCGCTCTGAAAGCCGCGCCGGCCTCCGCATGAGCCCGCTCGGCCCCTTCGCCCCGCGGGGCCAGGAAACGACGCTGGACGTCGCCTCGGGTCAGATTCCCGGCCTGCCTGGCGCGCCGGTGCGCACGCCCGTGCGGTCGGGCGACACGATCGCCGGACCCGGCCTGTGGCCCGCCATCGCCGGACGGTTGGCGACGCGGCAGCTGTGGATCGAGCTTTACGGCCTGCCCGGTTACGGCCTGACGCTGGGGTCGCCGCTGGGCGGAGGCAAGGTGACCGCTTTCGCCGCCACGCCGCGCGATTTCCGCCCGCATGATCCGGCGCCGGGGCGCAATGTCCTGGCCGGACGTTTCATGCTGGCCGGCGCCTCGATGGAGGTCGAGCCGCCGTCCGATCCGTGGAACAGGCCCAGCCCCTCGCGGCCCTTTGCGGTCGAGCTTCACGCCTTCGCCTGGCTGCCGGGGCTGATGGCTCAAGGGGACCGTGGCGCGCGCGAGGCGCTGCGTCTGACCCTGGCCTGGGCCGACGCCTTCGCACGATGGTCGCCCTTCGCCTGGGGGCCGGAAATCCTGGCGCGGCGGGTCGTCAATCTGGCGTGCGGCGCACGGCGGATGGGCGCCGTCGCGACCGAGGCTGAGCGGCTGAGACTGGCTGACAGTCTGGCGCGCCAGACCCGGCAACTGCTGCGTCCGCCCGGCGGTCTGGCCAGCCGGGCCGAGCGGTTGACGGCGGCGGCCATCGGCGGCTGCGTGCTGGCGGGGGCGCCAGGGCAGACCTTGCGTCGCCACGCGCTGTCGCGGCTGGACGGCGCCCTTAAGACCACGGTTCAGGCCGACGGCGGCCACGCTTCGCGCAGTCCCGAGGCGGGGCTTGAGCTGCTGCTCGACCTGCTGACGCTGGACGACGCCCTGTCGCAAGTGTCCGAACCGACGCCCGAGAGCGTCTCGGCCGCCATCACCCGGCTGACGGAAGGCCTACGCCTGCTGACCTTGCCCGACGGTCGTCTGGCCAGCTTCCAGGGCGGCGGTCCCTCCACCTTCGAACGCGTCGCCGCCGCCCGCGCTCACGACGACGAAGCGACGGCCAGGAGCGACGACGCGCCTGCAGCGACCGGTGCGGTCGCCGGCCTGACGCGCATCGCCAGCCCCCTGCTGACCATCATCGCCGACACCGCTCCGCCGGCGCGCGACGCCTGGGGGGCGGCCGCCTGCGCCCAGCCGCTGGCGCTAGAGATCGCCTGCGGCAAGGATCGTCTGGTGACCGGCTCGGGCTGGACGCCGGCCTCCACCGACCGCCAGGCCCTGCGCCTAACGCCGGCCCATTCGACCCTGACCTTGGGCGAACGATCGCTGAACGAACCGCTCGGCGGCTGGAAGGGCGATCTGTTGGGCCCGCGCCTGGTCGGACCGCCGATCCATGTGACCACCGACCTGCGCGACGGCGACGGCGCCGTCTGGCTGGAGATGGAACACGACGGCTGGAATGAGTTGTTCGGCCTGAACCATCAACGCCGGCTCTATCTGGACCAGCGGCTGGACGAGCTGCGGGCGGAAGAAAAGCTCTTCCCCACGCCCGGCCGCAAGGAGATGGTGCGCCAGATCGCGGCGCCCTACGCCATCCGCTTCCATCTGGAGCCGGGGGTCCAGGCCTCTCTGGCGCGCGACCGGCGGTCGATCCTGCTGCGCGGCGCCTCGGGTCGGGGCTGGTGGTTCAGGACCGACGGTCCGGACGTGGCCATCGAGCCCAGCGTCCATATCGACGCCGGGCTGACCCGTCGTTCGCTGCAGATCGTGGTGCGCGGCTCGGCTCGCACCGACAGCGAGACCAAGATCCGCTGGAAGCTGAGCCCGGCCGGCGCAAGCGGCGAACCGACCTGACGCGAAAGCCTGATTCACGGCGTCGATATAATCGCGCAGCGATTTGATCTCTGCCGATCAGGCTCTGAAACCGTCCGTGGGGTGACGGCGAAGCGGTTTGGGTCTAGACGGCGCGCCATCCTCCCCTGCCATCACGGACGCCGCCCATGCCCGCCGCTCCCGACTTTCCGCCCGCCCCAGACCGGGTCAAGCCGCAATGCGCCCTGATCTCTCTGTCCGACAAGGCCGGGCTGGAGGACGCAGCCCGCACCCTGCACGATCTGGGCGTCGAACTGGTCTCGACCGGCGGCACGCGCGCGGCGATCGAGAAGCTGGGCCTGCCGGTCAAGGACGTGGCCGATCTGACGGGCTTCCCCGAAATGATGGACGGCCGGGTCAAGACCCTGCACCCGATCGTTCACGGCGGCCTCTTGGGCGTGCGTGACGCCGCCGACCATGCCCAGGCCATGACCGACCACGGCATCGGCGCCATCGATATCGTCTGGATCGACCTCTATCCGTTCGAGAGCACCGTCGCGGCGGGCGGCACGTTCGAGGCGGCGGTCGAGAACATCGACATCGGCGGCCCGGCCATGATCCGCTCGGGCTCCAAGAACCACGGCTATGTCGCCGTCGCCGTCGACGGCGAAAGCATCGGCCTGATCCTTGAGGCGCTGAAGACCGAAGGCTTGACCGATCTAGCGCTGCGCAAGCGCCTGGCCGCCCGCGCCTTCGCGCGCACCGCCGCCTATGACGCCGCTGTTTCCGGCTGGTTCGCTGGCCAGATCGAGGATGCCGCCCCGACCCGCAAGTCGATCGCTGGCGCCTTGGCCCAGACCCTGCGCTATGGCGAGAACCCGCATCAGATGGGCGCCTTTTACCGTACCGGCGAGCGCCGTCCGGGCGTGGCCTATGCCGAACAGGTCCAGGGCAAGGAACTGGGGTACAACAATATCGCCGACGCCGACGCCGCCTATGAGCTGGTGGCCGAGTTCGAACAGCCGGCCGTCGTCATCGTCAAACACGCCAACCCGTGCGGCGTGGCTGTGGGCAAGGATCTGTCCGAAGCCTATGCCCGCGCCTTGGAATGCGACGCCGTCTCGGCCTTCGGCGGCGTGATCGCGGTCAACCGCCCGCTGAACGGCGATGACGCCCGCGCTATCACCGGCATCTTCACCGAGGTCGTCATCGCCCCCGGCGCCGACGACGAGGCCAAGGCCGTCTTCGCAGCCAAGAAGAACCTGCGTCTGCTGATCACTGACGGCCTGCCCGACCCCCACGGTCCGGGCGAGGTGTTCCGCTCGGTTGCCGGCGGTTTCCTGGTCCAGTCGCGCGACCGGTCGCTGATCAAGCCGTCGGACCTGAAGATCGTCACCCAGCGCCAGCCGACTCCGACCGAGATCCAGGACATGCTGTTTGCCTTCACCGTCGCCAAGCACGTCAAGTCCAACGCCATCGTCTACGCCAAGGACGGCCAGACGGCCGGCATCGGCGCCGGCCAGATGAACCGTCGCGACAGCGCCCGCATCGCTGCCATCCGCGCCCAGGAAGCCGGAGAAGCCAAGGGTCTGACCCAGTCGCTGGCCGAGGGTTCGGCGTGCGCGTCCGAAGCCTTCTTCCCCTTCGCCGACGGCCTCTTGGAAGCCGTCGCGGCTGGGGCCACGGCGGTGATCCAGCCCGGCGGCTCGATGCGAGACGCCGAGGTCATCGCCGCCGCCGACGAGAAAGGCATCGCCATGGCCTTCACCGGCGTGCGGGTCTTCAGGCACTAATCTTGGAAGGAAGGGCGCTAACGCTCGACGCGCGGCATCGGACTGCTTGAGCGCCCTTCTTCCCGTTTTGTAGCGCGCCTTATCGTGACTGGACGACTGCCGTCAGCCGTGATGCTCTGACGTCTTTCCCGCGTTGGAGCGTCCCATGACCGTGCTGATCCGCCCCGAAGGCCAGACCGCCGACGACCTGAAACTGAGCCGTCGAACTCTGGGCGCCTTGGGGGGCTTGCTTTTTTCCGGCTATGCGGTCGCGGCCCTGGCCAAGGAAGCCAAGCCCATCACGACCGACGCCGAGGGCCTGTCCACCGAGACCGTGACCTATGCCGCGCCGGACGGGTTCCAGCTTCCGGCCTATGTCGCCCGGCCGGCGGGCGACGGCCCGTTCCCGGTCGTGGTGGTGGTGTCCGAGATCTTCGGCGTCCACGAATATATCCGCGACATCTGCCGCCGTCTGGCCAAGCAGGGATACGCCGCCATTGCGCCAGCCTTCTTCGTCCGGGTCGAGGATCCCGCGCCGCTGTCGGATATGCAGCGGATCATGCAGATCGTCGCGGCGGCGAACTATGAGCAGGTGATGGGCGACCTGTCGGCGACGCTGGAATGGGCCAGCCAGCAGTCGTGGTCCAAGGACGGCAAGGTCGGCATCACCGGCTACTGCTGGGGCGGCAAGGTGGTGTGGCAGGCGGCGGCCCGCTTCGCCGCCATCGGCGCGGGCGTGGCCTGGTACGGCCGCTTGGCGCCCGCCGCAGACGCCACGCCGGTTCAGATCTCATCGGGCCAACCTTGGCCGGTCGACATCGCTGACGATCTGAAAGCGCCTGTGCTCGGCCTGTATGGCGGCAAGGATCAGGGCATCCCATTGGCCAGCGTCGAACGGATGCGCGAAGCCCTGGCCCGCGCCGGCCAGACCGGCAGCCAGATCGTCGTCTATCCCGACGCCCAGCACGGCTTCCACGCCGACTACCGAGCAAGCTACTCGGAAGCAGACGCCAAGGACGGCTGGTCCAAGCTGCTGGCGACGTTCGATAAAGCGTTAAAGAATTAGGGCGTTACTGGTGCCAAGGCTGCGGGGAGCAGCCCGAGTATGGGAGGGTAGGGCGTGAACGGATTGCGGCTTCGCGGGGCGATCGTCCTGGGTATCGGCCTGCTGTTTCTGCCTCTCGCAGCGTGCGGAGGCGGTGGTGGAGGCGGTGGCGGCGGCGGCACGATCACGCCCCCCGTTCCTCCGCCCCCGCCACCCCCGCCGCCTCCCCCACCTCCGCCCCCACCACCGCCTCCACCGCCTCCGCCTCCCTCGGTCACGTCGAGCGAGTATCTGCGGAACTACGGCTTGGCCAATATGAAGGTCCAATCCGCCTGGCAGGCCGGCGCGACCGGAGCCGGCGTCACCGTCGCCGTCGTCGACTCCGGCATCGCCAATACCCTGCCCGAGTTGGACGGGCGTATCTCCAGCGCGTCGACCGATGTCGTTGTGGGGCGCAACACCCCCTATGTGGCGTCAAGCAGTCACGGCACGCGCGTGTCGGGCGTGATCGCCTCGAACTTCAACGGGTTCGGTACGATCGGCGTGGCGTATAACTCGACTATCCTGTCGATCCGCACCGATATCTCCGACTGCACGGACAAGAATACGGACGTCTGTTTCAGCAGTTCGGATCTGGTGCGCGCGCTGGACTACGCCGTCGCCAATGGCGTGAAGATCATCAACATGTCGTTGGGCGGCGACGGACGGTTGGGCTCGGCGTTCGAGGCGGCGCTGCTGCGCGCGGTCAACTCGGGCGCCGTGATCGTGGCTTCGTCGGGCAATGACGGAAACGCCAATCCGGGCTGGCCCGCGCGTTACGCCATCGACCCCAGGTTCGCCGGCAGCGTCATCGCGGTCGGATCGCACGGCGCGACCGATGCGATGTCCAGCTTCTCGAACCGGGCAGGGGATACGGCGGCCGGGTATATTTCAGCGCCGGGCGAGGATGTGATCACAGGGTGTGAGGGCACGTCGTGTTGGCGCGTCAACGGCACATCCTTCTCGGCCCCGCATGTCTCCGGCGCGCTCGCTTTGCTGATGCAGGCCTTCCCCAATCTGACGGCGCGTGCGGCTCTGGATATCTTGCTGACGACCGCACGCGACGCCGGCGATCCCGGCACCGACATCGTTTATGGGCGCGGCCTGCTGGACATGGCCCGCGCCTTCCGGCCGGCAGGGACGACCTCGACGCCGATGGCTGACGGGAGTTCCATTGTCAGCATGAGCGAACCGGGCAGCTTCGTCGGCGCCGCGTTCGGGGACGCATTCGGTCGGCAGACGGCGCTGAATACGGTGCTTTACGACGCCTACGATCGGATGTTCGCCGTCCAACTGGGCGGCGCCTATCCGACTGCGCCCAGCCGATCCTATCAGGCGGCGCCGTTCGAGCAGAATACCACGGCGACAACCAGCCTGGCCCTGCCGGGCGGCGGTCGATTGAACCTGATCGCGGCCCAATCCAGCGCCCGACCTGACCCGATCGCCCCTCGTCACGATCTGTATGATGCGCCCTGGATGGGGGACGAGCCGCGTCAGGAGGCGATGCTTGACGTCGCCACGGGCCGGATGAACTTCTCGGTCTGGCAAGGCAAGGGCGGGGCGACCTCGCCGTTCAACGGCGCGGCGGGCGACGGTTTCGCCGCCCTGGCCCAGGCCGACCACGCCGTGCGGGGCGCCCTGCGCTTCGGCGCGGTGACGGTCTCGGGCGAAAGCGGCGGCGGCGATCGCCGTATGCCGCTGCGTCGTGTCGAGCAGGACGCCTCGACCTATAGTCGCGCGGCGATCGGATGGCGCGGAGCGGAGGGCGGTCTGTCGTTCAGCGTCGGCGCCTTGGATGAACGGCTCGGGCCTTTGGGCGCCTTCCTGCCGGGCGGATCCGACTTCGCCCTGCCCTCACGGACCAGCTTCTATGCCTTTGGCGGCGACTGGACCCTGCGACCGGGCCTGCGTCTGATCGGCGAGGCGGGAATGGGGGCGACTCAAATCGAGGGTCGGTTCCTGTCGATGGATCAGGCGGCGATCAGTTCGAATTGGCGGCTGGGGCTCTTGACGGGCTGTTCGATGATCTGTGACCGGATCAGCTTCACCCTGGCTCAGCCGCTCAGGATCGAGCGCGGAACCTTCTCGGCCATGCTGGCGGACGTGCCGGTCGAATATTTCGATCCGCTGACCTATTCGCGCCGCAGCTTCTCGGCGACGCCCAGCGGCCGCCAGATCGACTTTATCCTCGGTGGCGAGCGTCGGCTGTGGGATGGGTCCAGCATGACGCTGCAAGCAGTCGCCAGCCGCGAGCCGCGCCATGTCGCAGACGCGCCGCCGGAGTTCGCCTTGATCGGAGCCTGGCGGCGTCAGTTCTGACCGACGCCGCCTGACGACTGCGGATCAGGCCTTGCCGTCGAAGGCCTGGCCGTCGGCGGCGGGGGCGGCACCATACGGGTTGGGAGCCTGGGCGCCGGATCCCTTGGCGGCGACGACCACCATGGCGGGGCGGACGGTGCGACCGAACAGTTCGAAGCCGGACTGCATGGTCTGGATCACCGATCCGCCGGGCACGGTCTCGGACGGCTGTTCCATCATCGCCTGGTGCAGGTGGGGGTTAAAGGCCTCGCCGGCCTGGGGCGCGACGCGCTTCAGGCCGTTGGCGTCGAAGGCTTGCAGCAGCGCCTTCTGCGTCAGTTCCAACCCGGTCACCAGACCGGCGGTCGCGCCCTCGGCGTCCTTGGGCGCAGCCATCAGGGCGCGTTCCAGATTGTCGGCGACGCCCAGCAGGTCCTTGGCGAAGCGCTGGATGGCGAAGGCGCGGGCGTCGTTCTGCTGCGTCTCCGAACGGCGCTTCAGATTCTCCATCTCGGCGGCGACGCGCAGGGCGCGGTCCTTCCATTCGTCACGCTCGGCGATCACGGCGTCCAGCGGCGCCAGATCGTCTGAAGGATGGGCGTCCAGGCCGTGTTCGGCGTTGGTTTCGGCCATGTCGGCGTCCACGGCGTTCAGTTCGTCGTTAAGGGGCTTGTCGCTCACTTGTCGTTCCCGTCCAGCATCCGGCCCAGCACCCGGGCGGTATAGTCCACCAACGGAATGACACGGGCGTAGTTCAGTCTTGCGGGGCCTATGACGCCGATGGCGCCAAGAACCCGCTGTCGGCCGCTCATATAGGGCGCCGCGATCACGGCGGAACCCGAAAGTGAAAACAACCGTGTCTCGGCGCCGATGAAAATGCGCACGCCTTGGGCCGCATCGACGCCGTCCAGCAGGCCGATCAGCTGTTCCTTCTGCTCCAGATCATCGAAAAGGACGCGGACCCGCTCCAGATCGGCCAAGCCTTCCCGGTCCTGAAGCAGGTTGGCGCGACCCCGCACGATCAGGGCGCGCTCGCGATCCTGGCCGCCGGACCACGCAGCGAATCCGTCCTCGACCAGGCGGGCGGCGGTCTGGTCCAGTTCACGCCGTGCGATTTCCAACTCCTGGGTCATCTCTCGCTTGGCGTCGGCGAAGGGGCGGCCGCGCAGGCGAGCGTTCAGGAAGTTGGAGGCCTCGACCAGGGTCGAAGGCGTGACGCCGGCCGACAGGGTCATGATGCGGTTTTCGACCGTGCCGTCGTCGGCGACGATGACGGCCAGGGCCTGATCGCCGCCCAAGGCGACGAACTCGACATGTTTGACGCCGGAATCACGGACCGGGCTCGATACGACGCCCGCGCCGCCGGCCAGGCCCGACAGCAGGTTCGAGGCCTCGTCCAAGGCGGACTCGAAGTTCCGGCCGCGCCCGGCGAGCCGCCCGTCGATCTCGCGACGCTCTTCCTTGGTCAGGTCGCCGACCTCCAGCAGGCCATCGACGAACAGGCGCAGGCCCGCGTGGGTGGGAATCCGCCCGGCCGAGGTGTGGGGCGCCGCCAGCAGGCCCGCAAGGGTCAGATCCTGCATGGTGTTGCGGATCGAGGCAGGCGACAGCGCGATACCGCCCAGCGACAGGGTCCGCGACCCGACCGGCTCGCCGGTCTCCAGATAGGATTCCACGATGCGACGGAAGATGTCGCGCGCCCGCGCATCCAGCCCCGCCAGACCCGCGAGGGACTGACCGGCGTCGAACGGTGGGTTTTTCGGGGCATACAGGCTCACGGTTTCAGGATAAGCACCGCGGCCTCAGCTTCCAAGGTCAGACTTCCAAGGATCCCTCCCATGCGCCATTCGCAACGCACCGATGATCAACTGCGTCCCGTGACCATCGAGACCGGCGTCAACCGCTATGCCGAGGGCTCGTGCCTGATCAGCTTCGGGAATACCAAGGTGCTGGTGACCGCCTCGATCGAGGACAAGGTGCCGGGCTGGATGCGCAACTCGGGTCAGGGATGGGTGACGGCCGAATACGGCATGCTGCCGCGCGCCACCCACACGCGCGGCCGTCGTGAAGCCGCCGCCGGCAAACAGTCGGGCCGCACCCAGGAAATCCAGCGGCTGATCGGTCGCTCCCTGCGCGCCGTGGTGGACCTGAAGGCGCTCGGCGAACGTCAGGTGCTGATCGACTGCGACGTCATCCAGGCCGACGGCGGCACCCGCACGGCGTCGATCACCGGCGCCTGGGTCGCAATGAGCCTGGCCCTGAACTATCTGCGCGACGAGGGCGTGCTGAAGGCCGATCCGATCACGGATCAGGTGGCGGCCGTGTCGTGCGGCGTCTGCGACGGCGTTCCGCTGCTGGACCTGGATTACGAAGAGGACTCCGAGGCCGAGGCGGACTCGAACTTCGTCCTGACCGGCTCGGGCCAGATCGTCGAGGTCCAGGCCACGGGCGAGAAGCGCGGCTTCTCGCGCGCCGAGTTCGACCGGCTCTTCTCGCTGGCCGAGATCGGCTGCACCGAACTGTTCGCCCTGCAGAAGGCGGCCCTGGCGGCGGTGAAGCGATAGGGGGTTTCACCTCGGGGCGCGGACGGGCATCCTCGTCCGGTCAGTCCTGACCGGAGACAAGTCGATGCGTCGATCCCCCTGGCTTTCGATGGCCGCCTGCGTTCTGTTGATGGCCGGATGTCAGCGCGCTGATCCAGCCGATCAGCCTGCGTCCGGAGACACGGCGGCGCGCAGCGACGTCATCGACGCGGTTCCACTGGCGCCGGATGCTCCGCCGCCTGCCCCGCCCGCCAAGCCGGCGGCTGCGGAGAAGGAAGCGACCAAACCGGCCGGGGACGTCGAGGCCAGCATTCCCGAAGGACCGGACATGCCCGCTCAGCCGGTGCCGATCAGCGAGGTCCCCTGTCGCGAAGCCATCGGCGCCGCCGCCTCAGCCCGGTTGGTCGAGCGCTGCATCCAAGTCAGCCCGGCGACCCGCCCGCCCTGCAACGCCGCCAACCCCTGCGACCTGATCCAGGGGGAGATCGACCGCTCCTGCAAACTGTGGGCACGCGACGGCGACCCGCCGGCGGCGTGCAAGCCCTAGGCTGAGCGCACCGCGCCCGCCACATCGGCCACCACCCGCTTAACCAGTGCTTCGTCGTCGCCCTCGGCCATGACGCGGATCAGTTTTTCCGTGCCCGAGGGGCGCACCAGCAGCCGTCCCTGACCGCTCAGGGCCGCTTCGGCCTCGGCGATGGCGGCCTTGACCGTGTCGGTTTCCAGCGGCTTGTCGGCGGTGAAGCGAACGTTCTCCAGCTTTTGCGGAACGGGAGCGAACTGGCGGGCCAGTTCGCTCATCGGCTTGCCGGATTCGACCAGGACGGCCAGCACCTGCAGCGCCGCCATCAGGCCGTCGCCGGTCGTGGCATGGTCGTGCAGGATGATGTGGCCCGACTGCTCGCCGCCGATGTTGAAGCCGCCTTCGCGCATCCGTTCCATGACATAGCGGTCGCCAACCTTGGTCCGCTCCAGCGTCAGGCCTTCGGACTCCAGTTTACGCTCCAGCCCCAGGTTGGACATGACGGTAGCCACCACGCCGCCCCCGGTCAGGAGGCCGCGCCTGGCCCAGTCAAGCCCGACCAAGGCCATGATCTGATCGCCGTCCACGACCCGACCCGTCTCGTCGCAGATGATCAGTCGGTCGGCGTCGCCGTCCAGGGCGATGCCGATATCGGCGCGGTAGCGTTTGACCGCATCGGCCAAGGTCGCCGGATGGGTCGAGCCGCACTCGGCGTTGATGTTGGTGCCGTTCGGGGTCACGCCGACGGGGAACACCTCGGCCCCCAGTTCGAACAGGGTGGTGGGCGCGACCTTGTAACCGGCGCCGTTGGCGCAATCGACGGCGATACGCAGCCCTTGCAGCGTCAACCGTTTGGGGAAGGCCTGTTTGGCGATCTCGATGTAGCGGGCCTGGGCGTCGTCGATGCGTTTGACCCGGCCCAGCTTGTTCGACGGCGCAAGGCCCTGGTCCAGACCTTGGTCCATCATGGCCTCGATCTTCAGCTCGATCTCGTCGGACAGCTTGTAGCCGTCCGGCCCGAACAGCTTGATCCCGTTGTCGGCATAGTCGTTGTGCGAGGCCGAGATCATCACGCCCAAATCGGCGCGCATCGACCGGGTCAGCATGGCCACGCCAGGCGTCGGCACGGGCCCGAAGGTGCGCACGTCCATTCCGACCGAAGCGAAACCGGCGACCAAGGCCGGCTCGATCGTATAGCCTGACAGGCGGGTGTCCTTGCCGATCACCACCAGATGGCGTCGATCATCGTCGGTGCGGAACAGTTTTCCGGCGGCCAGACCCACGCGCAGCGCGACCTCGGCCGTCATCGGATAGGTGTTGGCGCGGCCGCGAATGCCGTCGGTGCCGAAATATTTTCTGTCGCCCAAGGTGCGGTCCTTTGTTTCGGGTAACGTTCCGAAACCCCTTTTTTGATGCGGCCCGCCTTAAGATTGCATAGACGGCCGATGGGGCTTGATGTGTGGCTTAGCCCCGGATCGCCGCCAGTGCAAAGCGGCGCCCTTTTCCTGACTTCTCGGAGCCTTCGCTCATGTGCGGCATCATCGGCGTCACCGGCAATGGTCCTGTCGTTCCCCGGCTGATCGACAGCCTGAAACGGCTGGAGTACCGCGGCTATGATTCCGCAGGCGTCGCCGCCGTTGTGGACGGCTCGGTCGAGCGCCGCCGCGCCAAAGGAAAGATCCGTAATCTGGAAGCCGTCCTGGCCGAGGAGCCGATGACGGCGACGGTCGGCATCGGCCATACGCGCTGGGCCACGCACGGCGCGCCCACGACCGCCAACGCCCACCCACACAAGGCCGGTCGTGTCACCCTGGTCCATAACGGCATCATCGAAAACTTCGCCGAGCTGAAAGCCGAGCTGGCCGCCGAAGGCCATGTCTTTGAAAGCCAGACCGACACCGAGGTCATCGCCCACCTGCTGGACGCCGAATTGAATACGGGTCGCGCGCCGCTGGAGGCGTTCAAGACCACTCTGGATCGCCTGACCGGCGCCTATGCGCTTGCGGTGCTGATCGACGGAACGGACGACCTGATCCTGGGCGCGCGACGCGGCAGCCCCTTGGTGGTCGGTTGGGGCGAGGATGAAATGTATCTGGGCTCGGACGCGCTGGCCGTCGGTCCGTTCACGCAGAAGATTTCCTATCTGGAAGAGGGCGATTACGTCGCCATGACCAAGGCCGGCGCCCAGATGTTCGACGTGGCGGGCAAGCCGGTCGAACGCGCCATCGTCCAGGTCTCGGCCTCCTCGGCGATGGTCGAGAAGGGCGAATATCGCCACTTCATGGAGAAGGAAATCCATGAACAGCCCGACAGCGTCCAGCACACCCTGTCGGAATATCTCGACCTGGTGACCGGCAAGGCCAAGACCAATCCCGTCGATTTCGCCGCCATCGACCGCATCCAGATCGTCGCCTGCGGCACGGCCTTTTACGCCGGCCAGATCGGCCGTTATGCGTTCGAGAAACTGGCCGGCCTGCCCTGCGACGTCGAGATCGCGTCCGAGTTCCGCTATCGCTCGCCTGCCGTGTCGCCCAAGACGCTGGCGGTCGCCGTCAGCCAGTCGGGCGAGACGGCCGACACCCTGGCCAGCCTGACGTGGTGCAAGGCGCAAGGGTTGCAGACCGCCGCCGTCGTGAATGTTCACTCGTCCTCGATGGCGCGTGAGGCCGCCGTGCTGTGGCCCACCCATGCCGGTCCGGAAATCGGCGTCGCTTCGACCAAGGCTTTCACCGCCCAGGTCGCGGCCCTGCTGGCCCTGGCCGTGGCGGCTGGCGTGGCGCGCGGCCGGATCGATGCTGCGACGGAGGCCGAACTGGTCAAGGCTCTGTTCGAAAGCCCGCGCCTGATCGCCGAGGCCCTGACGATGGGCGACAGCATCCGCGCCGTGACCCACGATCTGTCAAAGGCCGACGACGTGCTGTTCCTGGGCCGGGGCGCCATGTTCCCGCTGGCGATGGAAGGCGCGCTGAAGCTGAAGGAGATCAGCTATATCCACGCCGAGGGCTATGCCGCCGGAGAGTTGAAACACGGCCCCATCGCCCTGATCGACGAAGAGACCCCGACCATCGCCCTGGCTCCGCTCGACGATGTGTTCGAAAAGACCGCGTCCAACCTGCAGGAGGTCGCCGCACGGGGCGGCCCGGTCATCATGATCGCGCCGGAAAAGGCACCCGATCCGCACGGCGCCGGCATTCGCCGCATCCACGCCCCCGACTGCCATCCGCTAATCGCGCCTCTGGTCTATGCCGTGCCGGTGCAACTTCTGGCCTACTACACAGCCGTTCAGAAGGGCACCGACGTGGATCAGCCCCGCAACCTGGCCAAATCCGTCACGGTCGAATAGGCCTCGTCCGTCATCCGCCGCAGGGCGTCTGCATCGATGATTTGGATCGCGCCGCGCCGCAGCCGCACGGCGCCGGCGGCGCACAGTTCGGTGCAGGCGGTCGATATGCTGGCGCGTCGCACAGCCATCAGATGCGACAACTCGGTTTGACGCAGGGCGAGTACGTCGCCTCCCCTTCGGTCGTGAACGTCGAGCAATAGGGCGGCCAGGCGCTGGCTGACTTTTAATGTGGCGTGGCGCGAAAGCTCAGCCTGAAGGGCGATGTTGCGACGGCGAAGATCAATCAGCGCCATCTCGACCAGACTGTCGCGATCGATCTTTTGCGCCAGCTTGCGAGCGGAAACGGTCAGGTATCGTCCGGCCGTCAACCAAACGGCCGACTCTGGCCCACCCCCGCCCAATACAGCGTCGAAGTTGATCACGTCGTCGCTGGACGCCAGCCCATGCGACAGAGTGCCGTCGAGCCCGATACGCGCCAGGACGCCTGACAAAATCAGTGTGACGACAGCTTCGCCATTCTGTGTGGTTGAGGTTCGTGCGCCAGCCTCGGCGAAGAAAGCATCGCCTTCGTCCAGGCCCTGAACTGCCAGGGCAGACAACAGAGCGTGCGCGAGGTTTGACTGAGACATGCCACGTCTAGACGGCCGATCGCCGTTCGGTGCGATAACATGCGTTAAGTGATCAGACGGGCTCGGATTGCAGGCGCAAATAGGTGGGGTCGAACTCGGCGATCTCGGCCAAGCGACGCCAGTCGAGAATATCGATGCGCCCGCCCGCCCAAGCGACGACCCCCTCGCTGCGAAGCTCGGAAATCAGGCGGCTGACATGGACGGTCGAGAGGCCCAGCGTATCACCCAAGGTCGTTTGCGTCAGCGGGAGTTCGAAGGTCAAATCACCTGTTTGGCCGACGGCCTGGAGGCGCAGGTAAAGCTCGCATACCAGATGCGCCAGATGGCCCAGGCCGCTGCGCCGGCCCATGGCCACCAGCCACTGTCGATGGATGGCGGCGTCGATGATGGTGTCCAGCCAAAGCAGTCGGCCCAGGTGTGGATGTCGCTCGGTGATGTCGATCAAGCCGCTGTGCGGCGCCTCTGCGATCACGCAGTCGGTCAGGGCGACGACGCCGTGATCCATCTGCTTCATCAACAGGCTGTGCAGGTCGATGAAGTCGCCCGACACATTGATTTCAGTGATCTGTCGCGCCCCGTCTTCCAGCGTGGAATAACGCGCGGAAAAGCCCGAAATCAGAAGGGTGCTGTGCAGCGGGCGGGTGTGCTCGCGCACGATATCGGATCCGGCGGAGACGGTTTTGGGCGCATCGAGGACCGCGCTCAACGCCTCGATCTCTTCGGCATTGAGCCGGTCCCTAAGCGACAACTTGTCGACCAGCGTGGTGATCTTCGAGACGCCGCCAGCCTTGGTCATCACGCGTCCCCCGTCAATGTCCAGCCCTCGGGCGCCTGATCGGATGCGGACGCCGTGACGCTAACGACCGTTTGACCCTCGGTGTCCGTGACGATGACGCTGAAGGCGCGGGTCGTCCAAAACGACGCGCCCCGGTAGCGAAGGATTTCGCCCAGCACGGCGACGGCTTCCTCGCGCGCCGCATCAACGCTCCTCAGTTCCTCGCCCTGATCGTCGCGGATGCAATCTCCGTTCTGGGTATGGAAAAAGTAACGCGGCAATCTTCCCTCCTGGCCTCAGCCGAAAGGGAAGCGGTCACGGGCGCGATTGGTTCAGTCCGCTGTGATGTTTCAGATTTCCTGATTGAAGACGCCGATTTCGGGATAGGCGGCGAGGCGCGGCTTGATCTCCTTGCGGAAGAGGTCGCGCATGTCGTCTTCGGAACGCATGCTCTCGACCACCACGACCAATTCCGGCTTGTTGGACGAGGCGCGGACCAGGACCCAAGATCCGTCTTCCAGGTGCACCCGAACGCCGTTGACGGTGATGGCCTCGACGATCTTGCGGCCCAGGATTTCGCCGCCAGCGTCGGCCAGGTCGGAGTATTCCTTCACGATTCGCTCCAGCACGCCGTACTTCAGCTCGTCGTCGCAATGGGGCGACATGGTCAGACTGGTCCAGGCGTCTGGGAGGGCGGTCTTCAGTTCACTGAGTTTTTTGTCCGGATTGCGATCCAGCATGGCCAGAACCGCGCCCGCAGCGACTAGACCGTCGTCGTAGCCGTGGCCCAGATCGCCGGCCATGAAGAAGTGGCCCGACTTCTCGAAGCCGGCCAGGGCGCCCAGTTCGGCGGTCTTGCGCTTAATGTAGGAGTGGCCGGTCTTCCAGTAGACGACCTCGGCGCCATTGGCTTTCAGGACCTCGTCAGTCTTGTAGAGGCCGGTCGACTTCACATCGACGACAAAGGTGCTGTCCGGATAGACCTTGGACAGGTCGCGGGCCAGCATCAGGCCGATCTTGTCGGCGAAGATCTCTTCGCCCGTGTCGTCCACCACGCCGCAGCGGTCTCCGTCGCCGTCGAAGCCAAGGGCCAGATCGGCGCCCGTCTCACGCACCCGTTGGGCCATCTGCACCAGCATGGCGTGATCTTCCGGGTTCGGATTGTATTTCGGGAAGGTGTAATCGAGGTCGGTGTCCATCTCGATCACCTCGACGCCCATCCGGCGCAGGGCGTCGGGGGCGAAGGCGCCGGCTGTACCGTTGCCACAGGCGCAGACGACCTTCAGCGGTCGCTTGATCTGCACCTTGGAGGCCACATCGGCGACATAGGTTTCGCGGAAGTCATCGACCCGCACGAGCTTGCCGCCCGACCGGGCTACGCCCTCGCCGTTTAGCACGATCTCCTTCAGTCGGCCCATCTCGTCGGGACCGAAGGTCAGAGGCTTGTTCGCCCCCATTTTCACCCCGGTCCAGCCATTCTCGTTGTGGCTGGCGGTGACCATGGCGACGCAGGGCGCATCCAGTTCGAATTGACCGAAATAGGCTATCGGCGACAAGGCCAGCCCGACGTCCAGAACCTCCATCCCGCCTTCCAGCAGCCCCAGGATCAGGGCCTGTTTGACGCTGAGGCTGTAGCCACGAAAATCATGGCCGGTGACGATCTTGGGCGCGACGCCGATCTCGTGGACATAAGTGGCCAGGCCAAGTCCTAGAGCCTGAATGCCGAGAAGGTTGATCTCTTCTTCCAGGATCCAGCGCGCGTCGTATTCGCGAAAGCCTGTCGGTTTCACGAGGGCGAGATTCTCGTAATCGGCGGTGTTTGGCTTCAGATCCTGCCTGGGCTTGAGCATTCTGATCGGCTCAGGCAGCGGCGCGTTTGCGAATCCGAGCAATGCGTCGCAGGCGACGCCAGAAGCGGCCGCGCTCGGGTTCGGGATAAGGTTGCAGGTTCTCGACGAACTGTTCGGCCGAGGCACGCCAACTGAACTTTTCAGCATAGGCCCGCACAGCCTTGCGATCGAGATCGAGGCACTGCAAGCAGGCGGTCTTGAGGTCTTTGTCGATTGCGCCTGCGTTCGATCCGGGAATGATGTCGATCGGGCCGTGGGCCGGATAAGCCGCGACCGGCGTGCCGGCGGCCATGGCTTCCAGGATCACAAGACCGAAGGTATCGGTCCAACTGGGGAAGACGAAGACGTCGGCGTCGCGGAAACAGCGGGCCAGGTCGTCACCGAACTTGGCGCCGAGGAACTTGGCCTCCGGATACTTTTCTTCCAGCTCGGCGCGGGCCGGGCCATCGCCCACGACAATCTTGGTGCCGGGCAGATCGAGTTGCAGGAAGGCCTCGATGTTCTTCTCCACCGCCACACGCCCGACGTTCAGGAAGAAGGGCCGGGGCCAGTCCTTGCCGCCAAGCTCGTCGTATATGCGGTCCAGGTCGGGGTTGAAGACGTCGGTATCGACGCCTCTCGACCAAGGAGAGACATTCTTGAATCCATGCTCGACCAGTTCGTCGCGTAGGGTCGGCGTCGCCACCATCAGCCGTCCGGACGGCTTGTGGAACCACTTCATGTAGGCGTAGCCGACCTGAACCGGGATCGGGAAACGGGCCGAGACGTATTCCGGGAATTTGGTGTGGTAGCTGGTCGTGAACGGCAGCTTCCACTCCACGCAGATCCGGCGCGTGGCGATACCGATCGGACCCTCGGTGGCGATATGGACAGCCTCGGGTTCGAAGGCCCGCAGCATCTCGCGGATCTCTTCTTCCGCCCCCAGCGCCAGACGGATCTCCGGGTAGGTGGGGCAGGGGATGGTCTTGAACAGGCTGGGTTCGATGACCTCGACCTCATGGCCCATGCCGCGGCATTCCGCGACGGTGCGCGTCAGGGTGCGGACGACGCCATTGACCTGAGGTTCCCAGGCGTCGGTGGCCAGAACGATGCGCATTGAGGCGGGCGGACCCTGAGCCGTTGAGTAAGGGGCGAACTTCTAGACGGTTCGGGTTAGGAAGGCGAGACGTTGAGCCACGGCGGGAAGATCAATCAACGGAGTTGGAGCGCGGACCTTGTCGCTTGACGCAGCAGCCCATCGGACGCTCGCGTTTGTATATGCGCGGCCATGATAGAGTGCAGGGGGTTGGCCGAGGCCGGTTCATCAATGAATTTGCCGTTCTCCAGAAGCTTTGCGCGCCACAAACCCGAAGGCAGCAGGTGTTTCCATAAGGCTCGCTGGGCGCGTGCGGCATGAGCCAGATACTGTTCCTTGTCTTTTCCGTCGGCGAGCGAGGCCAAAATTAGGGCGGCCTTCATCCATTGGGTTTGAGCGGTGAGGCGGGCGCGTGCGCTCCAAGGCGCCCCGTAGATGGTCATGGTGTCCATGACAACGTCACGCGTTGGGTCAATCCCTTTCAGTCCCGTTTGGAACAGACGTCGGGCGAGGCTTATCGAACTGGAGGTGCGATTAGCTCGCGCGTGCCTCGCCATAAGCCACGCCCATTCGAACTGACGGCCGGGGTCAACAAGAATCTCTTCCTTGTTTACCGGCTCCTCATGAGGAGCAGCAAGCTCGCGTATAATGCCCCCAACGGCGTCGAGAAACCTGCGTCGCACCGAGTCCACGATCTGATCCGCTAGATCGCTCCAATCCTCATCTTCATCGGCTTCTTCCCAAGTGAGAGCTGCCTCAAGCAGTGAGATGCAGGCGCTAGATCGATCGGACGCCGCCACGGCTTGAGCCAAGTCTTTCGCTCTTGACTCAAGGCCAAGCAGGTGGCCGCCGATGGTTTGCGACCAGGCCTCGCTCGCCAGCTCGGGTGCGCACAGGGCGATTCTAGCGAGAGCTCCAGCTAGGAGGCCTTGGTTATGAAGATTGAAAGACGCGTCTGACTTCCCAACTTCACCGTTAGAATGGCGGCGGCTGAAGTTATTCAGTCCGACCTCCAGCGTCGTCCTCCAAGGTCCCTGCCAACCCGATCGACCGGCATCGGCGTAGACGTGAATTTGACGAAGTTGAACGCGCGCCACGTCAGACGGCCCAAGTCTGCGCCCCTCAAGGCTCAGGAACTCTTCGAAACCGCCTACAGAATTTTGCCCAAGGGTGCACCAGCATGGCAGCGCTGACTGGCGCAGCCATGCCGCCAGACGTACCGCGCCGTCGTCGAGCGTCTCCTGCACGGGAATCGAAAAATCAAGGTGCCGTGGCGATAGCTGTCCCAGCCGTTCCACGATTTTTTTGACATCTTGGCTGCGCGAGAGATCCGTCACAAGGATGGCGTCGCGTTCGACAATGACCCCGACATTGCTCAGGCCAATGGCCGCCACCATCACTCCATCGCAGGCGCGCACCAAGCACCCATCGGAATCTTCCAGTATGTGCAGGCCGACATCGCCTTCCCCGGATGCATGGACGGCGTCCCACGAGCCAAGATCCGACCACTCAAAATCGACCGGCAATACAGAGGCGCGCTGTGTCGTCTCCATGACGGCGTAATCGATGGAAATTCGAGGAGCGGCTGCAAACTCCTCGCCCAGAAAAATAGAGTCGCCATCCTTGAAGGATTCATCCAATCCCTTGGCAACCGCTTCGCTAAGGCCGGTTGCTGACTGCTCTATTTCCCGATTAAGCACGTCGGCGCGGACAATAAAATTGCCACTGTTCCACAGATAGCCAGCCGAGATGTAGCGGGCGGCCGTTTCCGAGTCGGGCTTCTCGATAAACGACCGAACCTCGGCCAAACCCGGGCCTGCCGGCGCGATATAACCATAGGCGGATGAGGGCTTCGTCGGGACCAGCCCAAGTGTGACGATGCGCCCGGCTTCCGCTGCTGGTACGGCGACCATCACCGCCTCGCGAAATGCCTTTTGATCGGGAATATGATGATCGGATGCGACAAAAAGGTTGATGGCGTTCGGTCGATGGCGGTGTGTCCATAGCGCAGCGGTCGCCATGGCGGCAGCCGAGTCTCGAGCTTCTGGCTCCAGCAACAGAACGGCCGTTTCACCCACCTCGGCAAGTTGTTTGAGTATCGTGCGATGGTGGTTGACGCCACCCACAACAATCAGGACGCCGTCCGCGCCAACAAGTGGCGCTACTCGATCGACCGTCTCTTGGAATGGCGATCGATTGCCGGAAAGGGGGATGAATTGTTTGGGCCGTGATGGACGCGACGCTGGCCACAACCGAGTGCCAGCGCCGCCGCACATGATTACAGGAAAGATCGCCGCCATGCCTAAACCTAAACCAGCTTAATCTGTCACTTTAGCCTGCAGGAAGTGAGCCGTCATCCGGCGCATAGCGTCCGGCAAATCTTCAACACTCTTTGTCGCAAGGTCTGGTCAGGCCGCTCCGTCGTGGAACGGATGCGGGCTCGTTGCCATCGCGCTGCCGCAACATTAGGCGAAGTCGCCTTGAAAGGCAGGTTGTGGATGCAGTTGCTATCCTCTAACCCGCCAATATCTCTCATGTGTGCTTTTGATTGCATCGCAGACGATAACAGGATGACCCATGGCGAAATGGCCAGCACGTATCGCGCACCTTTTGCGTAGCGATATCGCTAAGGGGGCGACCCTCAAGGTTGAGCGGCCACATTATTTCTACCTTGGTGAAAGCTTGGCCATGACCAAGCTTCGGAACGGCCATTTCATATATGTCGATCCTTTGGAAGAAAGCGTCTGCTCTCATTTGATCGCTCATGGCGATTGGGAGCCATGGATATATAACGTCGTGATGGGGTTGGTGGGCGCTGGGGACCATGTCGTGGAAGTTGGAGGTCACGTCGGCTTTTATACGTTGGGATTGGCCAGCAAGGTCGGTCCAAGCGGGTCGGTTTTGACGTTCGAAGCAAATCCCCGTCTTGCGGCGTTGGCATCTCGTTCTCTGAGATTTGGCGGCTATGCCGGCTGGGCCAAGGTGGTGCAGAAGGCGGTAAGTGATAAAGCGGGAACGCTAAAGTTTGCGCTGTCGCGACAGTTTGGCGGTGGCGGACACCTTTACATTGGTAAGCAGACCTTGGGAGTAGATGGGGAGATTCTGGAAGTTGAGGCCATTCGGCTGGATGACCTAGAACTCGGTAATGTTCGCCTTCTTCGCATTGATGCCGAAGGATCCGAGGCCTTGATCCTCGGCGGCGCGACCAAGCTGCTCGCGCAACCAAACATCATTGTGTGCATGGAGTGGGATCTAGTCCAGATGCGGTCAAGGTCGGACCCCCCAATGTTCGTGAAGTCGCTGACCGACATCGGATTTAGGTTTTGGAAGATCACGACTTCGAGCAAGTTGGAATCGGTCGAGCCGGAGGCCATGCTGTCGCTGCCGCCTTGCGACGTTCTTGTCTCGCGCATGCATCCGTCGATGACGAGTGACGTCTAGACCGGCAGCACCGTCGTCGATTTGATCTCTTCCAGCACCGCATAGGTGCGGGTTTCGCGCACACCCGGCATCCGCACCAGAACGTCGCCCAGGAAGGCGCGGTAGGCGTCCATGTCGCCGACCCGGGCCTTGATCAGATAGTCAAAACCGCCGGCGACCATGTGGCATTCCAGCACCTCCGGCTGGCTGCGGATGGCGGCGGCGAACGCTTCGAACACGTCGCCGGTGGTGCGGTCGAGCAGCACCTCGACGAAGATCAGCAGGTCGCGGCCGACCTGGGCCGGGTCGATGATGGCGGCGTAGCCGGTGATGATCTTCTTTTCGCGCAGCCGTTTGACCCGTTCGAAGCAGGCGGCGGGCGAAAGATTGCACCGTCGCGCCAGTTCGGCGTTGGAGATCCGGGCGTCTGTCTGGAGCACCCGCAGGATGCGGCGGTCGACGGCGTCGATATCGATCATCGGAAATCATGATACTGAACCGAACGATCTTCGGCGTAGGTTCGTATCATACGAAGCACCTTCAACGAACCCCGGCATATACGGCTGAAATCCACAGGATTTGTCGCCAATGACCACGACCGCCTTCATGCCTTCGAGCCTGGCCGCCTGGGACGGTCTGGATAGGCACAAGTTCCGCGACGAGCGTGAGGCCGTCGCCGCCAATCTGGCGCGCATGCCTCTGAATGACAGCGAACGGGCCGATGTGGTCGCCGAGGCGACGGCCCTGGTTGAACACGCCCGCCGCAGCCAGAAGAAGCAGGGGGTCGTCGAAAGCTTCCTGCAGCAGTTCTCGCTGGGCACCCGCGAAGGTCTCGCCCTGATGTGTCTGGCCGAGGCCCTGCTGCGCGTGCCGGACGAGGACACCCGCGATCGCCTGATCGCCGAGAAGATCGGCTCGGCCGACTGGGCCGCCCACCTGGGTCAGTCCGACAGCCTATTCGTCAACGCCTCGACCTGGGGTCTGATGCTGACCGGCAAGCTGGTCGATGTGGATGATGAGGCGCGCAGCGACCTGCCCGGCTTCCTGAAGCGGATCGCCGGCCGACTGGGCGAGCCGGTCATCCGCCAGGCCGTGGCCACCGCCGTCAAGATTATGGGCGAGCAGTTCGTGGTCGGCCGCACCATCCAGAGCGCGCTGAAACGGTCGAACAAGGAAGGCTGGCTGTGCAGCTTCGACATGCTGGGCGAGGGCGCCCGGACCATGGCCGACGCCGACCGTTATGAGAAGATATACGCCGACGCCATCGAGGCGGTGGGCCAGACATCCAAGGGTCAGGGACCGGAGCACGGCCACGGCGTCTCGGTGAAACTGTCGGCCCTGTCGCCCCGCTATGAGGCGACGCACGAGGATGACGTCTGGGCGACCCTGTATCCCCGCATCCTGCGCTTGGCTCAGATCGCGGCCAAATACGACATCAACTACACGATGGACGCCGAGGAGGCGGACCGTCTGGCCCTGTCGCTGAAACTGCTGGACCGGATGGCGCACGAGCCGTCGCTTGGCGGCTGGACGGGCCTGGGTCTGGCGGTTCAGGCCTATCAGAAGCGCGGTCTGGAGACGATCGAACGCGTCGCCGACCTAGCCCGCCGCTCCGGCCGTCGTCTGATGGTGCGCCTGGTCAAGGGCGCTTATTGGGACACCGAGATCAAGCGCGCCCAGGTGTTCGGCCGCACCGACTATCCCGTCTATACGACAAAGGCGGCGACTGATCTGAACTATCTGGTCTGCGCCAAGGCCATGATCGAGGCCGCGCCGGCCATCTATTCGCAGTTCGCCAGCCATAACGCCCACACCCTGGCGGCCGTGCGGCGTATGGCGCGTGATCACGGCGTCACGGTCGAACACCAGCGGCTGCACGGCATGGGCGAGGCGCTTTATGACGCCGCTCAAGAAGCCTGGGCCGATGAAACCGTCATCGTCCGCGCCTATGCCCCTGTCGGCGGGCACGAGGAGTTGCTGCCCTATCTGGTGCGGCGCCTGCTTGAAAACGGCGCCAACTCCTCTTTCGTCCACGCCCTTCTGGACGAGCGCGTGCCGGCCTCGGCCGTCGCGGCCGATCCCATTTCCCTGGTCGAGCAGGCGTCCAACCGTCACCCCAAGATTCCGGTTCCGAAAGACATGTACGGCGATCGTCAGAACTCCCTCGGCCGCGATTACTCTCAGGCCGCCGACCGTGAAGCCCACGCCAAGGCGTTGGAACTGGTCGACCGCGAGAAGTTGACCAGCGGTCCCATCATCGGCGGCAAGCTGCGGGCCGGCATCGACGCCCACGACGTGACCAATCCCTTCGATCGATCACAGGTGCTGGGCCACGTCTCGGAAGCCGAGGCGGCTGACATCGACGCCGCCGTCCAGGCGGCCGCCGTGGCTCAGGTCAAATGGGACCGCCAGGGCGGCGCCAAGCGCGCCATCGTCCTGCGCGCCATGGCCGACGTGCTGGAGGCTGATCTGGATCGGCTGGTCGCCCTGCTCAGCCGCGAGGCGGGCAAGACCCTGAACGACGGCGTCGCCGAGGTGCGCGAGGCCGCCGACTTCTGCCGCTATTACGCCCTGCTGGCCGAGCGTGACTTCACCGCCCCGGAAACACTGAAGGGTCCGACCGGCGAGACCAACCAGCTGTTCCTGCACGGACGCGGCGTCTTCGCCTGCATCTCGCCGTGGAACTTCCCCCTGGCCATCTTCACCGGCCAGATCGCTGCGGCTCTGGCCGCCGGCAACGCAGTCCTGGCCAAGCCCGCCGAACAGACGCCGCTGATCGCGGCCGAGGCCGTGCGCCTGTATCACAAGGCCGGCCTGAATCCCGACCTGTTGGCGCTGGTTCCCGGGCGTGGCGAGACGGTCGGCGCGGCCCTGGTCACGCACCCCGGAATCGACGGCGTCGCCTTCACCGGCGGCACCGACACAGCCGCCGCCATCAACCGCTCCATCGCCGCCCGGCTTGGCGCCATCATCCCCTTCATCGCCGAGACCGGCGGCCTAAATGGCATGTTCATCGACACGACGGCGCTCAAGGAACAGGTCATCGACGACGTAATTCAGTCGGCCTTCGGCTCGGCCGGCCAGCGCTGCTCGGCCCTTCGCGTCCTTTATGTGCCCAAGGATTCGGCTGACGCCCTGATCGAGGGCCTCAAGGGCGCTCTGGCGGTCCAGACCGTCGCCGACCCCGCTGATCCCAAGACCGACATCGGCCCGGTCATCGATCCCGAATCCCGTCGCGCCCTGGAAGCCCACGTCGAGCGCCTGTCGAAGGAGGCGACGATCCTCGCCCGCGCCGCCCTGCCGATGGGCGCCGACAAGGGCGACCTGTTCGCCCCCACCATCGCCGAAATCCCGACGCCCGACTTCCTGGAGCGTGAGGTCTTCGGCCCCATCCTGCACATCTACCGCTACGCCCCATCCGACTTGAAGGCAGTCGCCGGCAAGCTCGCCGCGCGCGGCTACGGCCTGACCCTGGGCGTCCACAGCCGTATCGAAGCCTTCGCCGCCGAAGTCGTCGACCTGGTCCCCGCCGGCAACGTCTACGTCAATCGCTCGATAACCGGAGCCGTCGTCGGCGTGCAGCCGTTCGGCGGCGAGGGGCTGTCAGGGACGGGCCCTAAGGCCGGCGGGCCGAACAGCCTGATCCGTTATGCGGCCGAGAAGGCGATCAGCGTCAATATCGCCGCACAGGGCGGGGATCCGGCGCTGTTAAATCTGTGAGGCAGGCGCTGTTTTGCAGTGCTTGCTTCCTGCGTGGGCGACGGTATGTTCTCCCGGCGCGTCTCGTCTGAGGCGTCGAGAGCCGGCCATTTGCTTGGCGTTATTTATGAAATGCACCCAAGCATGAGCCGTTCTTTTGTTGTCCGGCAATCGCAAATTCTCGGCGCGCTGATGATGCGCGAAATGGCGACCCGCTATGGCAGGCGGGGGCTCGGCTTCCTTTGGGTGGTCGGCGAACCTCTGATGTTTTGCTTTGGCGTGATCATCATGTGGATTTTCATTCGTCATCACAATGGTCATGGTCTCGCCGTCGCGCCCTTCGTGATGACGGGTTACATGTGCCTTCTGCTGCTTCGGCACAGCATCAGCTTTAGCATCAGTGCGGTTGGCTCAAATCTTGGGCTTCTTTACCATCGCGTTCTGGGACCTCTGCACTTCTATTTGGCGCGTTGTATTCTCGAGCTGGCCGGGGCCACAGCCGCCTTCATTGTTGTGTATCTGACGTTAATTTTATTTCGCCAGGTCGATGTGCCTCATGATTGGCTTTTGCTCTATTTCGGCTGGTTTCTGATGTGGATCATGGCGACAGGCACGGGATTCATATTCTCGGGTCTCGCGACGCGTTTCGAGGTCATGGAGCGCATCGTACCGCTACTCAGCTACGCCATGATCCCGCTCTCCGGCGTGTTCTTTATGGTGGATTGGCTGCCTGAGAACGTGCGTGAACGGTATCTGTTAGTGCCCTATCCTAACGCCATCGAAATGATCCGGGCCGGCGTGTTCGGCGAGTTTGTGCCTACTCACTTTAGCGTGGCCTACGCTACGGCCACTGCGTTTCTGCTGCTTCTGATAGGGTTGATACTGATTAAAAACGCGGAAGGTTATATCGATGTTGAATAAATTCCCTCTGGAGCTGATCGCCTCTCATGGCTGAACAACTGCGATATATCGGCGCCCTGCCTGAGCAGGGGGCCGCGCGGTCGCGTGGGCTGGCTGCCCTCCGCCGAAAACTGCCCCTGCCTTTTCTGATCTTCGTGGCTTTGCCGACGTTCATTGCGATCGTCTATTGGGGACTGATCGCCACGCCGCGCTACGTTTCCGAGGCGCATTTCATTGTGAGAAAAACCGAGGATGCGCGGCCGAACAGTCTGGGGATGGTGCTGCAGGGGGTCGGGCTTTCCGCAGGCGTATCTGATTCTTTCGTTGTGCAAGAATATATGAGTTCTCGAGCCGCCGCCGATACTTTGGACGATCGCTTTGATCTAGAGAAGGTTTTCTCTCGTAACGGCGCAGATTTGTTTTCGCGATATCCGGGGCCATTCGTCAGCCCGTCGGAGGAAGCGCGTTTTAAGGCGCTGAAACGCTTTGTCACGGTTGGTTACAACGGTGCCAGCGGCATCACGATGCTGAGGGTGCAGGCTTTCACCCCCCAAGATGCTCGCGCCATGAATCTAGCGCTTCTGCGTTCGGGCGAAGACCTGGTCAACCGCCTCAATGAAAGGTCGGCTGCCGACGCCATCGCAGAGGCCCAGCGGGCTGTGGTGGAAGCCACAGCCCGCCGCGCTCAGATCCAGCAACTTATGACTTCGTTCCGCAATCGCGAACGTTTCATCGACCCACAGACCGCCGCCGCTGAATCGACCCAGTTGATCTCGGGGCTGCTCTCGACCCTGGCCCAGCTCAGGGCGGAGTACGCGCAAATCCAACAGTCGGCACCGCAAAGCCCACAACTGCCGACCATTCGGTCGCGTATCGCCGCCTATGAGGCGCAGGTGGCTCAGGAGCGGGCGAAGCTGGTCGGCGACGAGAGTTCTCTGGTGCCCAAGATTTCGACCTACGAAGGCTTGGTTCTGCAGGGCGAGCTGGCCAACCGTGCGCTGACCGAGGCGTCGGCGGCCCTGCTGACTGCCCAGCAGGACGCGCGGCGTCAGAAGCTGTATTTGGACCGGATCGTCGAACCGAACCTGCCCGACCGCGCCACCCAGCCGCAGCGTCTTCGCGCCATCTTGATCGTCTTCCTCAGCAGCATGATGATCTTCTTGCTGGGACGCCTTATGTGGGCGGGCCTGCGGGAGCATCGCCAGGAGTGACGACCGTTCTCGCCGCATTGGACCCGGTCGGCCTGAAGGTCTCCGGCCTTTCCAAGACCTACCGTCATGCCGGAAAGACCCTGTTCAGGGATCTGAACTTCACGCTGGAGCGGGGAGGGCGACTGGCCATTCTCGGTCGAAACGGCCAAGGCAAATCGACCCTGATTAAGATGCTGGGTGGCGTGTTGCCAGCGACGAGCGGCTATATCGATTGGCGTATGAGTTCGTCATGGCCGATCGGCTTCGGTGGCGGGTTCCAAGGCAGTCTTAGCGGCCTGGACAACATTCGCTTTCTGGCCCGCCTTTATGGCAAGGACTACGCCGAGACCCTGGCGCGCGTCGATGATTTCGCCGAACTGGGCGCGGCCTTGAAGGAGCCGGCCAAGCATTTCTCTTCGGGCATGCGCGCGCGCCTGGCTTTCGGCCTGTCGCTGGCGATCGAGTTCGACTGCTATCTGGTGGACGAACTGGTCGCTGTCGGCGATGCGCGCTTCCAGAAGAAATGCAATGAGGAACTGTTCAGCAAGCGCGCCGACCGGGCTTTCATGATCGCCTCGCACAATACAAAGCTGATCACCACCTACTGCGACCGCGCGTTGCTGATCGAGAGCGGCCAGGCGCGCGTATTCGAGGACGTGGCCGAGGCGGTGGACATCTACACTTGGCTGAAGGCGGTCTGACGGTGGTCGAGACGACGACGCCGACGACGGGCGGCGCCCTGCATTGGCCGCCTGACAAGTTCCGCTACGACATGCGCGAAGCGGACGCCCGCGAACGGGTTCAGCGCATGGACATCGCCGGTCGCGCCCGCGCTTTGGTGTGGGGACCGTACGAGGTGCTGACGCCGGGCCTGTGGCGAGCCACAGCCCGCTTCGCCGTCGACCGCTGGGCCTGCCGGCACACCTATCGCCTGGAATGGGGCGCGACGGCCGATTACAGCCTGTTCGAGTTTACGCCTCACAGGCCCGGTGTGTTCGAGGTGTCCGCAGACCGCCTGTGGCGCGAGGCCGAGAAGGCCGAGTTGCGCATCATCCTGACGGAAGGTGCGTTGGGAGGCACGTTCGAGTTGCTGGGTGCAAACATTACATCGATTAGCGGTTAGGGCCGAATACAGAGAGAGCACAATGAAGATTCTATCAGGATACATCCGAAGCATTCGGGAGCTTCGCAAGACTAGATTACGTCTCGGTAAGTTGGAGGGGGTGGTTGGTGCGCTCTCGAGTTCTGCGCCAGTGGCGTCGTCTGCAGTCGTGACCGTTCGAGAGGTCGTACGTGAAATAGACAAGAAAAATGTACTAAACTATCCAAAATCAAAAGTCTTACTCTGTGATGATCAGCACATCAATCAGAAGAATTTCCCTTCACTATACAAGATTCTCTCGCACAAAAACGTGGATGTACACGTAGGCGTTGAAAAGAACTCGCGGGAGCATGCTTACATCGACGCCGCTGGAGATTACGAGGAGTTTTGCGTACAAAATCCGGTATACTTGCACCTAATAAAATCTCTGCAAAAAGAAAGCCTGTGGCAGTTTAGGTATAAGAATATAGATATTGTCGATGTCTCTTTAGATGAGACAGTATCAAGATCCATCACATGTAGAATATGGGATGACTATATAGGACAGAAAGATCGGCGGGCCATATTCGATCATTTGTGGGTCCATGACCGAGACTTGCTGCATAAGAATTGCGCTGCAGCAACTTTTTGGGCGGACTATTGGTCAAAACTAGATGGCATAAATACATATGATGCAGCGATAATATTTTCTGGCGCCAGCATATATGCGAGAACGCTTTTGGAACTTACGCGATACACTATGGCGAAAACGTTCGTCATAGAGTCGTTTATGACTGGGTTTGACTATTTCATGGAGGAAAGAAGCTCGCCTCTGCCCAATGCATCTCGAATTTCCTCAGAGAACTATTTCAGACTTAGACAAAAGCATTTTATTGACGAAGATCATCTAGAGCGTAGTAAAATTCGTGCCCTAAATAAGGTAAGAACTTCGAAAAATAAGAACGTTTCTCAGCCGAAAAAAATTGCCCTCAACGCTGATCTTAGGAGTGATAATATCGTACTGGTTCTTGGCCAGGTTGTGAACGATTATTCGCTCATAAGCGGGTGCGGAAATGTTCTTGTCTCGTTAAACGAGTATAGGAGTCTTGTTGAGGGGTTGTTAGTGGGTGATCCCACAATGCATGTTGTATTCAAGGCGCATCCGTGGGAGCGAAAAAAATCAAGTCTCCGTCAGCCTTATACATTAAACAGATTAGAAGAGTGGAAATCCTCGCTTCCTGAGGATATTGGAAGCCGCTTGTTTTTGGTGGAGGAAGTCAATCTCCAATCATTGTTATCCGTATCGAAGTATGTGGTTACACTCTGTTCACAATCTGCAATTGAGGCAGCCGTCGAGGGGTTTAAGCCGGTCGTAATTGGAGGGGCGTTTTATGACGGTCACAAGTTCACATCCAACTTCGCCAATGGGGCAGACGCTGCGGTTGCGTTGTCGTCTCACGCTATACGCGGCACACTTTCGATAGACGAATGGGGGAGCTTCCTGAACTTTCTGGCAGTTCTTGTAGAAGGTCATCTGCTAAACAACGATGACAGCGGTGCGAAGAAGGTTGGGGAATTGCTTACGAGGTACAAGCCACAAAAAGTGGCCAAGTCTCACCAGTCGGAAATGAATTTGGGCCCAACTTGGGATGATGCTGTCAGCTTTGGCGCTGAGTGCCGCGTACCCATCTGTAACTCATTCGAAAATAACCAAGGCGACCAATGATTATCAACTTTGTTATCAGCAAGGATCACTCGAGCAGGATATTTTGCGATATATTCCAGAGGTTTATAGACGCCCCCGGAATACACGTTCTCATCAGCGAGAAACTTGTTGCTGGGTGTGATATCTATCATTACCATCGACCTCAGCTTGAGAGAGATCTTCCAAGCCAAAGCGTGGTGACTGTTCATCATGATCTTGACGATCCCGACCCATTTGTGTCGTTCAACAGATTTCTTCCCGCTTACAGAGCTGCGCATACTATCGTATGCTTGAATAGCCTCCAAAAAAAATGGCTGAGCACCAACGGTCTGGATAACACGGTTGTTATACCGCATGGCTATGACGCCGATCTGCTCTACAAGAAGAGCATCTCTCCTTATTCAGATGGAAAGAAAGTCACGATCGGCATTGCTTCGAAACGATACGACCGAAGGTTTAAGGGGGAAGTCTACATATATGATTTACTGGATGTGCTTTCGCCTGAGCGCGTAAAATTTCTTTTGGTTGGAGAAGGTAGGTCTGAAGACGCATTCTATATGCGATCACTGGGGTTCGATGTTGAATGTTTCGAGCAAGTTCCCTACAAAGTATTCAACTCGTTCTACCATTCTATAGATGTCCTTTTGATGTCGAGCACATTCGAGGGGGGGCCGGCAAATCTACCTGAGGCTGTTGCTACCGGAACGCCGGTCTTTGCTACTCCGGTTGGTATGGTCCCCGACATGATCGTGGATGGTGTTAATGGGTTGGTCCTATCTGGCAGGGTGGCCGATGACTCTAGGCGGATAATGGATTTCATAAATAATAATAATGGATTGTATGATCGCCTCTGCAACGGTGCAGCGGTTGCTAACTCGGCACCGACGTGGGGCGAGGTGGTGCAGAAGCACATCGAACTGTATATGAGCATCAAGGAAGGGTGACGTCCGTTGAGTTGTTCACATGTTGACTTGTTGGTGGCTGGTTATCTTCTATGACTGGTCTTGTTAAGTTTGGCGGTACGCCTGAAGAAGCAGCCAGTTGCGGCGTTGAGATGGAGGTTTCGCCGGCTTCGCTAGTACGTGTCGGTAATAAATATGAAGGTCCATGCTCAATAAAAACTTCTGTAAGGGATATCTTTGAATTCGGAGCCTTTAGTTATATAAATGGGCGCGGACGTTTTTCATACGTGCGAGTGGGGCGTTATTGTTCGATTGCGGAAGGTGTCGCAATCGGTTACCCGGAGCATCCAGTAGACTGGCTTGGCACTACATCGTTGCAGTATATGCGGCCGGGGTGGGCGAGTGTGGCAGGTGCATGGAGAGTAGAATCGCATTCGCCTGTGAAAGAAACAATCATTGGCAATGATGTGTGGATAGGCGCTGGTGCATATATAAAATCAGGTGTTAGCATCGGAGATGGCGCGATTATCGGTGCACGAGCAGTTGTCACTCGAGACGTGCCCCCCTTTTCCATCATGGTGGGCAACCCGGGAAAGATTATAAGGCATAGACTGGACGAAATGCTAGGACGCGAGGTGCAAGCGTCGCAGTGGTGGGACTTCTCTCCGCAGCAGCTTGACGGGTGCCCATTCAATCGCCCGAAAGATGCACTCGAGTTTGTCGGGCGTCTTCGCGCAAATGGGGAACTCGCTTACAGAGGTGGTTATGTAAAGATTCTCCCAAGCGGTGCTGCGTTTACTCCAAACGGTACGTAGTTGCTCAGCCTGTCGTGTGCCAACGCGCCAGTGCGAATTGGTCTTAATCGATCACGTTCATCTGAATTCCGTAGAATAAGAGTGGCTGGCCGCCGGAAATGCGAAATTCGTAGCGAGCGTCGGCCTTCGCCGTGAAGACCAGGGACGGCGCCGCGATTGTCGTGCGGGCGACTACGACCAGCTGATCGTCCAAATGCTCCAGAACGTCCAGCGCGATGCGGGGCGGCTTGAACAGGGCCTGCACTCGGCCCGAGAGCGAGGCCGGTCGTATGCGCCACGTTGCGCGCCAGGTTCCGGGCGGAACCGTCGCATGGGGGCCGAAGACAGCGGGGGCGCCGGGGGAAATGTCGACAAGGGCTCCTTGCGCGGTTACGGCCGTCGGCGTTCTGTAGGTAAAGGCCCGCGGCGGCAGAACCCAGGGCATGAAGCTCGCTCGGCCGTGGGGCGCCGCCAGCGCCCGACCCGGCGGCCCGATCGACACCACCCAAGTCGACCCGTGATCGACTGACGTCCATCGGTCGCCCTCAAGGCCTAGGATCTGCGCGGTGCGCAGTGGATCGCAGCGGTTGCAGAGACGCTCAAGATCTTCGCGGGTCAGGCGTTGAACAGCGTCCGGCGGACAGGCGTTCGCGCTCGGCAGAGTCAAGCACAGCGTCGCCGTGGGGCCCGCCCGCGCTACAGCGCGTGTCAGAGCGGTCTGGGGGTCAATGCATTCCTCCAGCTTCAGGTCATCGTGAAACACGTCGGTCGATCCGAGGTCGGGCCTCGGACGCGGCGCCAGTCGTCCTGTCTCGGCGATGGGCCCGCCGAAGGGATGCGTCGCCAAAGCGTCTGGCGCGACATGGCGAAACAGAGTGCTGCGGTGGACCTTCGTCATGGCCGCCAATGCCTGCGCAAGGGTTCTGTCCGGGGCAAGCGCGGCGGTCAGCGCCCGAGCGGCCTTGCCCAGCGCCTGCACGTTCGATCCATACCAGGGCAGCCGGGGTCTGCGTCGGCGGGAGTGCGCCTCGGCGATCAATCGCGCCAAGCCGTCGGCGTCGCCCTCCGCCGTCAGCCCGTTGTCCAGCATCAGCGCCACAAAGGCCGAAACGTTGGCTGCGTCGGGCGGTGCGGGGCGGGACGCTAGCCAATCCGTCACATCGCCCGGCGCGGCGAGGTCCTGGGTAAGGCCGCGGCCTGAATAGACGGGACGTCCCAGAAGCGCGACCGGCAGCCCGGCGAGCAGGGCCTCCAGACCGACGTTGGATGAGAAGGCCATCACCGCTGCGCTGACCGCGAAGACATCGTGGATGTCCGCGTCCGTGCGAAGGAAGCGATCGGCGGGCGCATCGAAACCGGCCAGGACATCTTCCTTCGCCAGCGGGTGCGGCTTGTAGACGATGCGCCAGTCCGCGGGCACGGCGCTTAACGCATTTCTGTAAATGTCGGCCAGACTGTCGTGATCGCCCAGGCCGACGACGGCGTTGGCGTCCGTGGCGATCTGACCGACGAGAAACAGAACGGGCCTTGGGTCCGAGGAGATCCAGCGTTTTAGGCCTTGGCGTAGCGCCGGGTTGTCCATCTGCGGATACTTCGACACTCGGCCCGTCCGCCAGTGATCGATGAACGCCTCGATGTCCGGTCTGCGAACCGACGTCAGAGGCAGGGCGTCCAGCCGGGCCTCCCCCCGGAAAAAATGGGGGCCGCATGGATCCACGTAGTGGAAGCCCGGGAAAAAGGCGCTCTCCCAGAACAGGAGCTTGCGGTTGGTCGCGGTCGTCATCTCCGCCAACAGGCGTGAGACGACTTCAGCGCCATGGGGAATCAGCACGATGTTGGCACGGCGCTCGTTCAGGAATTGCGCAGCCGCATGAGCCACGCCTCGAAGATGCTGGTTCCAGATCGATTCCGGCAGCACGAGGTCCGGCGTCGCCGGCTGGCTGGCGAACAGGTGGGCCGAGAGGTCGGCAAGGTCCAGATCGAAGCCGTAGAGCTGCCTGAAGGCAAACGCGGACAAGCGCGGCGCCGAACCTATGTCGCGCGCGAGCAATGGCGGCTGCCCTTCGCTTTCGTCGAAGCCGTCAGGCCAGTAGGGTGCGACGACCACATCGAAGCCCGCCTTTGCTGCAGTCATCGACAGGCGGTTGGCGTTGGCGGCTGATTCAGCGCCCGGAACCCGGAAGATGACGACGCGCTGGACGTTCGTGGTCATGCCTGCTCCGCTGCCCCTTTGCGATGTCAGAGTGTGACGCCGACCTTGCCATAAAGCGTCTGCAGCCGCGCCTGATAGGCGTCAGCCGTGAATCGTCCTGCCTGGATCAGGCCTTTTTGCACCATCGCCTCGCGCAGGTCTTGATCCTGATCCAGGCTTCGGATGCCCTTCGTGATCGCCTGGGCATCATAGGGATCGACGATGACCGCCGCGTCCCCCGCGACCTCGGGAAGCGAACCGCCCGTCGAGGTCAGCACTGCTGTGGATAAGGCCATCGACTCCAGAACCGGCAGGCCGAAGCCTTCGTACAGCGAGGGAAACAGCGTCGCCTTCGCTCCCCGGATGAGGCTGATCAGCATCGAGAACGGCATGTATTCGTATTGACGGATACGTTCGGCGCTGGGGCCGCCATCGCGCTTTACCTGGTTGAGGAGAGCGGTTTCCCCTTCATCCAGCCAGGCCTTGCCCCCGATCAGAACCAAGGGCGTCTTGGACCCGGACGCGAGATAGGCTTCGACGATGCGCCCGAGGTTCTTCTTCGGTTCGATGGCCCCGAAGTGGAGGAAATAATCCTTCCAGCCGAGGCTGAAGACGCCCTCGAGCTCGGTCGTGACGTCTTCTTGGCCTCTGGCCAGCAGGGCGGCCGGGAGAGTGACGGCCTGGTAAGTATTGGTCACGCGGTCTTCGGGCACGCCCAAGATACGGATGACGTCCTGTCGGGTCGTTTCGGAGACGACGGCGAGATGGTCCGCCCGCTTAACGACTTCACGGCACAGCGCCATGAAGGTGTCCTTGTTGTCCAGCGTCGTATGTGGCAGCCGAAGCGGAATAAGATCGTGCAGGGTGTAGATGTTCGGTATGCCCTTGGCGTGCAAGGGGAGCGGCGCGGTCCAGTGCATGACGCTCGGGGCCGGCGCCTGATCCGAATGCTCGAAGCTCAGCGGCGTGGTCTTGCCGTAGGCGCTCATGGATCTGTTCGCCAGGCTGAACAGATCTTGCGCGGCCCAGAAACGATCTGCGGCGGGTTTGCCGCCAGAGCGGCTTGGCCAGATAACTTCGTCGGAAGGGAGGATGGAATGCGCCGTTCGTCCAAATCGCGTCATCAGCGTCCCTTTGAGCCGCTTCGCCTTGGCTTTACGCGAGAGCTTCTGCGGCGGGCGCTCCGCGTCAATTAGCGCTGTCTCATTGAGGATATTGTTCGCGGACCTCGCGGCGACCGGTCCGTAGAGAACCTGGGTTTCAAGGCCGATGTCGCGCGCATTGACGAGCAGATTTCTGCCGTAGGTGGCGATGCCCGTTCCACGGCTTAAAGCGAGATTGAAGCCGTCGATGCATATGGAGCTCATATCATTCGACCTAGAGGATTTAGGCGGCCTGCGCTACCGGCGCCTTGGCCCCGATCTTGATGGCGAGGTCGTCGAAGGCGATCAGTTCGGCGGCCAGAGCTTCGAACTGGCTTAGCGGCACCATGTTCGGACCGTCCGACGGCGCATTATCCGGGTCCTGATGGGTTTCCATGAAGACCGCATCGACGCCCACAGCCACCGCAGCGCGCCCCAGCACCGGCACGAACTCGCGCTGACCACCCGACGATGCGCCCTGCCCGCCCGGCTGCTGAACGCTGTGGGTCGCATCAAACACGACGGGGCAGCCAATTTCGCGCAGCACCGGAAGCGCCCGCATATCGCTGACCAGAGTGTTGTAGCCGAAGCTGGCGCCGCGTTCGCAGGCCATGACGTTCGGATTGCCGGCGCCGACGACCTTGGCGATGACGTTCTTCATGTCCCAAGGAGCCAGGAACTGACCCTTCTTGATGTTGATCGCCTTGCCGGTGGCAGCGGCGGCCAGCAGCAGGTCGGTCTGGCGGCTGAGGAAGGCCGGGATTTGCAGTACATCGACGACCTCGCCGACCGCACCACACTGAACCTCGGAGTGGACGTCCGTCAGGGTTGGCAGGCCGGTCACCTCGCGAATCTCGGCGAAGATCGGCATGGCGTCTTTCAGACCGATGCCCCGCGCGGCGCTGGCGCTGGTCCGGTTCGCCTTGTCGAAACTGGTTTTGTAGATGATGCCGACGTTCAACCGCTCGCCGATCTCCTTCAGGGCATGGGCCGTCTCCAGCGCGTGCTGGCGGCTCTCCATCTGGCAAGGACCGGCGATGAAAGCGATTCTTGCGCCGCCACCGATGACGACAGGCGTCCGAAGACCTTCGGACAACGTAATGACAGCGTTGGGAGTTTTCATGGTGGCGGCCTAACATGGGCGGTGACTGTGTGGCCATAGTGCAGGTGTGACGGAATGCCGGGCGTGCGCTTCCCGCGTGACACCGCCCCCATCCCCCGCTATCTCGCGCGCGTGATGAACGAAACAGAACGCCAGTCGGAAGAACGCAGCTGGGAGACGGCGAAGACGCTCGCCGAGGCCTTGCCGTATATCCAGGTCTATGACCGCGAGACTGTGGTCATCAAATACGGCGGTCACGCCATGGGCGAGAGCGCCGTGGCACGGCAGTTTGCGGCCGATGTGGTGCTGCTGAAGCTAATGGGCGTGAACCCGGTGGTGGTGCATGGCGGCGGGCCGCAGATCAGCGCTATGCTGGACAAGGCGGGGGTGAAGTCCAGCTTCGTCGACGGGCTGCGGGTCACCGATCCGGCGACGATGGAAGTCGCCGAAATGGTGCTGTCGGGCGCGGTCAACAAAGAGATCGCGCACTGGATCACCATGGCCGGCAAGGAGGCGGACGTGCGTGGCGTCGGTCTGTCGGGCAAGGACGCCGGTTTGCTGACCGTCGAGAAAACGCGCCGGACGAAGCGCGATCCCGACAGCATGATCGAGCACGAGGTCGACCTGGGCTATGTCGGCGAGCCGACGAAGGTGGATCCCAAACTGATCGCGGGCCTGATCGCGTCCGAGACCGAAGACTGGGTGCCGGTCATCGCGCCGATCGGCGTGGCCGAAGACGGGCAAACCTACAACGTCAACGCCGACACGGTGGCGGGCGCCGTCGCGGGTTCGCTGAACGCCAAGCGGATGCTGTTGCTGACCGACGTGCCGGGGGTCAAGGGCGCAGATGGCGACATCATCCGTCAGATGACGCTGGACGAGGCGCAAAACCTGATCGACACCGGCGTGGCCACCGGCGGCATGATCCCCAAGCTGGAGACCGCCATGGCCGCCGTTCGCGCGGGCGTCGAGGCGGTGGTCATTCTGGATGGGCGTCGGCCGCACGCCATGCTGGTCGAGTTGTTCACAGAGTTCGGCGCCGGCACCCTGGTGAAGGCGTCTTGATCGACCCCCATTCCACATCCCTTGGGCATATGCGCGCCTGGGTGTTCGACATGGACGACACCCTGTATCCGCGCGAGCAGGGTCTGATGCGGCTGGTCCAGGCGCGCATCAACGCCTTCGTGGTCGAAGCGGTCGGGCTGGAGCCCGAGGCCGCAGCCGCGATGCAGCGCCAGTTTCTGGACGAGCACGGCACGACCCTGGCCGGACTGATGGCCAACTACGCGGTCGATACCGAGCGGTTTTTGCGCGAGGTGCACGACGTGCCGCTGGACGGGGTCGAGCCCAATCCGCGTCTGGCCGAGCGGCTGAAGGCTCTGCCCGGTCGTTGCTATGTCTTCACCAACGGCGCGCGTGAATACGCCCATCGTGTTTTGGAGCGGATCGGCGTCGCCGACTGTTTCGAAGGCGTCTTCGCCATCGAGGATGGGGATCTGACGCCCAAGCCCAATCCCGCGACCTTCCGCCGGATGCTGGAGCAGTTCGGCATCGATCCGCACCGATCCGCCTTCTTCGAGGACACGCCCAAAAACCTTGAGCCGGCCAAGGCGCTGGGCATGGCCACGGTCCTGATCGGCGACGGCCATGGCAAGCCGATCGGGCCGCATATCGACCATGTGGCCCCGGACCTTGTCGACTTCCTTTCCGATCTGAGCTTCAAGGACGCCGCATGACCGATCTGTCGCATCTCGAATCCGTCGTCGAGGCCGCCTGGGAACAGCGCGCCGAGGTGTCCGCCGCCACGCATGGCGAGGTTCGCGACGCCGTTGAAACCGCCCTGGCCCTGCTGGATTCCGGGCAGGCGCGCGTCGCCTCGCGCGGCGCGGATGGCGTCTGGACCACGCATCAGTGGCTGAAGAGAGCGGTGCTGCTGTCCTTCCGTCTGAACGACAACCAGATCATGCGGGCGGGCGCGCCATCCGTCATGCCGCTGTCGGTGGATCATCCCGTCGCCGTTGGTCCCTTCTGGGACAAGGTGCCCAACAAGTTCGGCGACTGGACCGCGTCGGATTATCAGTCGGCCGGCTTCCGCTCGGTGCCCGGCGCAATCGTCCGTCACGGCGCGCATATCGCCAAGAACGTGGTGCTGATGCCGTCGTTCGTGAACATCGGCGCCTTCGTCGACGAGGGCTCGATGGTCGATGCCTGGGCCACGGTCGGCTCCTGCGCCCAGATCGGCAAGAATGTGCACCTGTCGGGCGGCGCGGGCATCGGCGGCGTGCTGGAGCCGCTGCAGGCCAATCCGACCATCATCGAGGACGGCTGCTTCATCGGCGCTCGCGCCGAGGTCGCCGAGGGCGTGATCGTGCGCGAGGGCGCGGTCCTGGCAATGGGCGTCTATCTGTCGGGCTCGACCAAGATTGTGGACCGGGCGACCGGCGAAGTGTTCCGGGGCGAGGTGCCGGCCTATTCGGTGGTCGTGCCGGGATCGCTGCCGGATCCCAATGGCGGGCCGTCGCTGTACTGCGCCGTGATCGTCAAGCGTGTGGACGCACAGACACGGGCCAAGACCGGCGTCAACGAACTGCTGCGCGACTGATTAGGCGGCGACGCGAACAGCCTCGATCTGAGGCGTGTCGAAGGTCGCGTGCAGGGTGAAGGTCGATCCCTTGCCGTGGGTCGACGTCACCGTGATCTCGCCGTCCATCAGGGCGGCTAGACGCTGGCAGATGCTGAGGCCAAGGCCGGTGCCGCCGAACTTGCGGGTGGACGACCCGTCCACCTGAGAGAAGGGCTGGAACAGGCGCGTCAGATCGTCGGCGGCGATACCAATGCCGGAATCGACCACACCAAGTCGCAAGGTCGTGCGGCCGTCGCCTGCCGGCTCGCTGTCGATAATCAGGCGAACCTCGCCCTGAGGCGTGAACTTGATGGCGTTGGCCAGCAGATTATGCGTCACCTGCGCCAGGCGCAGCGGGTCCATTCTGAGAAGCGGCGGCAGCGGGCCCCGGATGTCGGTCGTGAAGGTCAGGCCGCGCGCTTCGGCCTGGGCCTTGAATGGGCCCGTCAGCCGGGCGGCGAGGGTCTCGGCTTCGACATCGACGAAGTCCAGTTCCATCTTGCCGGACTCGATCTTGGTGATGTCGAGGATGTCGTTCAGCAGCACCATAAGCCCTTCGCCGGAGTCGCGGATGACCCCCACGAATTCTTTCTGGCGGTCGCTGAGCTCGGACATCTGCAACAGTTGCGCGGCCCCCAGAACCCCGTTCATCGGCGTGCGAAGCTCATGCGAGATGACGCCCAGGAAGTTGGATTTGGCGGCGCTGGCGGCGTTGGCCGTGTCACGGGCGGTTTCCAACTCGGCGATCAGTTCGGCCTGGCGGCGGTTGACGGCTTCCAGATCGCTGTCCTTCATCTGGGTGATGGCCACCTTGATCAACAAGGCCAGCGCCAGAACCGGGATCATGCTGAGCACCACCCAAAAGCCCGGCGTGCCCCACAGTTTCGCGAACAGCAGCACCACAACCACCGAATAGGGCGCCGACACGATCAGGGCCTCACGGGGCGCGGCGCGCATCTGGGTGAAGACCAGCACATAGCCGGCCATGAGAAGGGCGACGCCCAGCGGCACGCCATAGGCGCCGCCGTAGATGAATGCGAGCAGCGGCGCCGCTGACCAGGCGATGCAGGAAATGGTGGCGGCCATCAGCTTGATCCGGCTGTGAAGCCCCTGATCCCGCAATACCAGCACACGTTCGGCGAACGTCCGAAGCAGACCTGACGCGGTCGCGGCTGCAAACCACAACACTGCGGTCGCCCAATCGGTGACGGTCAACAAAGCGACCGCCCAACTGGCGATGATCAGATACCGCATATGACCGTTGGCAATCAGATGCTGCAGCACTGAGCGATCTTGGCCTGGCGTGTGGTTCGTCATCGTCGGATCTCGGGGTTCGATGACGCATCGTCGCCCAAATCCGACTAAGAGACTATGAACGCTAAGCTTTATGCGTGAAGTGTCCGGCGTCGGACATAGCGCGGAATGAGCGGAAAGGCAGGAAGCGGTCGTCAGCCGCCTCCCATCCCTGTATCAGGCGGCCGTCTTCATGGCGTCCGCATTGACAGCCGCGTCGGCGATGCCGGTCAGGTCTTCGTCCGTCTGGGCTTCCTCCTGAAGCGTCTCGTCCAGAAGGGCGGCGGCGTCCTTCAAACCCAACACCAGCGCCCAGCGTTTCAGTGTGCCGTAGCGGGTGATCTCATAGTGTTCGACCGCCTGGGCGGCGGCCAGCAGGCCGGCGTCCAAAGCCGGGGTGTCCTTGTATTCTTCCATGATCTCGTCGCCTTCGGCGAGGATGCCCTCAATGGCGTCGCAGGTCTTGCCACGCGCGGGCTTGCCGATCAGCTCGAAGACCTGTTGCAGGCGTTCAATCTGGCCTTCGGTCTGACCCTTATGCTTCTCGAAGGCGGCCTTCAGCTCTGGCGACTGAGCCGCACGGGCCATCTTGGGCAGGGATTTCAGGATTTTGCGCTCAGCGTAATAGATGTCTTTGAGCGTGTCGTGGAACAGGGTGTCCAGGGTCTTGTCGGCCATGGTGAGGTCTCGCATCTGTGATGGAGCGCAGGCGCGCGCCCCATCACAAGCGATCCATCCCGTTAGTGTTCCTATGCGCGAATTCGCGCGCGCAGCGGATCAGCCCGCGCGCTTCAGATCCGGCGGGGTCGCTTCGTCGGTCAGGATGCGAATGGCCTCCTCGACCGTGACCAAGGTCTGGGCTTGGGAGCCGAGGCGGCGGATGGCGACCATGCCGTCTTCGGCTTCCTTCCTGCCAACCACGGCGATGACCGGGACCTTGCCGACCGAGTGTTCACGCACCTTGTAGCCGACCTTTTCGTTGCGCAGATCGATCTCGGTGCGCAGGCCGGCGGCCTTGAACTTGGCCATCACATCGCGGGCGTAATCGTCGGCGTCCGAGGTGATGGTGGCCACGACAGCCTGGGTCGGGGCCAGCCACAGCGGGAAGGCGCCGGCGTAGTTCTCGATCATGATGCCGATGAAGCGCTCGAACGAACCCAGGATCGCCCGATGCAGCATGACCGGGCGGTGCTTCTGGCCGTCCTCGGCGATGTAGGTGGCGTTCAGACGTTCGGGCAAGACGTAGTCCAGCTGGATCGTGCCGCAGGTCCATTCGCGGCCGATGGCGTCCTTGACGATGAAGTCCAGCTTGGGCGCATAGAAGGCGCCGTCGGCTTCGGTGACGACCGGCTCGGTGCCTGCAGCGCGGGCGGCCTCGGCCATCAGGGTCTCGGCCTTGTCCCAGAACTCGTCGGTGCCGGCGCGATTCTCAGGCCGGGTGCCCAGGCTGATGTAGGCGGTCTCCATGCCCAGGTCGGCGTGGACGCTGCGGGCCAGTTTGATGAACTCGGCCGTCTCCTCGACGATTTGGTCCTCGCGGCAGAAGATGTGGGCGTCGTCCTGGGTGAAGCCGCGCACGCGCATCAGGCCGTGCAGCGATCCGGACGGCTCATAGCGGTGGCAGGCGCCGAACTCGGCCATGCGCAGCGGCAGTTCGCGGTACGACCGCTGGCCCTGGTCGAATATCTGGACGTGGCCCGGGCAGTTCATCGGCTTCAGGCTCAGTTCCTCGCCCTCGACCGTCTCGCAGACGAACATATTGGGGCGATACTTGTCCCAGTGGCCGCTCTGCTCCCAGAATTTGCGGTCCAGGACCTGGGGCGTCTTGACCTCGACATAGCCGGCGGCGTCCAGGCGGCGGCGCATATAGGCCTCGAGCACGCGCCACAGGACCCAGCCCTTCGGGTGCCAGAAGACCATGCCCCGGCCCTCTTCCTGCATATGGAAGAGCTCCATCGCCTTGCCGACCTTGCGGTGGTCGCGCTTCTCGGCCTCTTCCAGACGCTGCAGATGGGCGTCCAAGTCTTCCTTGGTGGCCCAGGCGGTGCCGTAGATGCGTTGCAGCTGCTCGCGCTTGGAGTCGCCCCGCCAATAGGCGCCGGCCAGCTTGGTCAGTTTGAACGCCTTGCCGACGTGGCGCGTCGAGGGGAAGTGCGGGCCCCGGCACAGGTCGATCCAGTCGCCCTGTTTGTACAGAGTGATGGTCTCGGTCCCCGGCAGGTCGCGGATCAGCTCGGCCTTGAACTTCTCGCCGCGCGCCTCGAAGAATTGGATGGCGTCATCCCGCTCCCAGACCTCGCGCTCAAACTTGGCGTCGCGATCCACGATCCGGCCCATCTCCTTTTCGATGGCGGCGAAATCGTCTGTCGAGAAGGGCTCTTCGCGGTAGAAGTCATAGTAGAAGCCGTCCTCGATCGCCGGGCCGATCGTGACCTGGGTGCCGGGGAACAGGGTTTGTACCGCCTCGGCCAGGACGTGGGCCGTGTCGTGGCGGATCGTATAGAGGGCGGCGGGGTCGTCGCGCATGATCAGGCGAAAGTCGCCGCCCGTCTCCAGCACCCGGCCCATGTCGCGTTGCTCGCCATTCAGTTCGGCCAACACGGCCTTCTTGGCCAGCGAAGGCGAGATCGAGGTCGCGACGTCGCGCGCCGTCGAACCGGCCGGGTATTGGCGCACCGCGCCGTCGGGGAATTTCAGGTCGATCATGTGTCAGTCTTTAACTGGCGGGACCGGGTCGTATCCCGATCCCCCGAAGGGATGGCATTTACAGAGCCTGCGCACGGTGAGCCATCCCCCCTTTACCGGTCCGTGCTGGATCAGGGCGTCGCGCCCGTAATCCGAACAGGTCGGCAGGAACCGGCACTGCTGGCCGATCAGGGGAGACAGCGTCAGCTTGTAGCCCCGATGGGCCGCGCGCACGCCGCGTTCATAGAGAGACATCACGTCCCTTCGCCGGGGGCTTGAGAGGTTCGCCGCGCTTATCCCCTGTCATCGCAGGGGGATCAACCGGTCGTGCCTGTCAGGCCGCGCCGGCGAGACGCGTTCGGGCGGCGAGGGCATTGTTCACCGCATCCAGCGTCGCTTCGATGGAGACCAAGGTGGAGGCGTGCCGGGCGGGGTAGTCGGCGACCTGTTTGAGCAGGCGCAGATCCTCGAACCGGCCGACGGGGCCGTCGCCGCCGGATTTCAGCATGGCGATCATGGCGTCGCGGGCGTCGCTGAGATCATCGACCGACGCGCCGATCACAGATTGACCCAGAACCCCGGCCGCGGCCTGGCCGAGGGCGCAGGCTTTTACGTCCTGGGCGAAGGCGGCGATGCGGCCCTGGTCGTCCAGCGTCACATCGACCGTCGCGCGCGACCCGCACAGTTTCGCCACCCGTTCCCCGATGCCCTGAGGAGTTGGCAGACGCCCCGTATGCGGCAGGTTCGCCGCCAGCGACAGGATGCGCGCGCTGTAAAGGTCGTCGATCATGGAGCGAAGATAGGCGCTCAATCCTCCTCCGTGAAGCGCGGCGTAATGTGGGGAGGATTCAAAGCGTCAGGACGAGACGCTCATCGGATCGGACTTCCAAGGTCGCATCTGCATAGTCCGCCAGAGTGGGATGATCCGTCTCCAGCGGATGGGTCCAGGCGGCGGTGACGACCAGCACGTCGGCGCCGGCCGCTTCGCCCGCCTTTATGCCGGCCTCGGCGTCCTCGAACACCAGGCAGTCGCCGATGTCGAAGCCCAGGGTCGCGGCGGCCTTCAGATAGCCGGCCGGGTCGGGCTTGCCGCTTTCGACGTCCTCGGCGGTGATCATCACGGCGGGCGGGGTGACGCCTGCGGCCTCAAGACGGGCGCGCGCCAGGGGGACCGAGGCGGAGGTGACCACGGCCCAGCGGTCGGGCGGCAGGCGTTTGACGAAGTCGACGGCGCCGGGGATGGGGGCGACGCCGTCCACGTCCTCGATCTCGCCGCGCTCGACCCAAGCCACCTCGGCGTCCAGGTCGATATCGGGCAGGTTCTGGCGACGAATGGTGTCGATCGCGCGCACGCCGTGGATCGTGGGGATGAAGGCGGCGGCATCCAGCCCGTGGCGCGCGGCCCAGCGGGTCCAGACACGCTCGGCGGCCAGGGTCGAGGTGATCAGGGTGCCGTCCATGTCGAACAGGAAGGCCTGATAGGCGCGAGACGCGGGTGGGGCGGTCATGGCCTCATCCACCATGCGGGCGGTCAGACCGCAACGGGCGGATCAGCCGCCTTGCAGCGAATTCCAGGTGCGGGCGGTGTCGGTCGCGGGCGACGGACTCGCCGCGCCGCCGCCGGACGTCGTCGCGCCGCCCGTGCTGCGCGAACGCAGCCATTGCAGGTTCTGCTCGGCCTGTTCGGGCGGCAGTTCGCGGCGCAGGATCTGTTCGGCCTCGCCCATCTTGCCCTGAAGGCCCAGCACCATGGCCAGGTTCTGACGCACCTTGGCCGAGGCGGTCGGCTGGGCCACGGCGCGACGCAGCAGGGTCTCGGCGCCCGGCGCATCGCCATGCGTCAGGGCGGCCGTGGCGGCGTTAGTCAGGACATCGGGGTTGTCGGGCGACAGGGCCAGGGCCTGGTTCCAGGCGGCGCGGGCGTCGTCGGTGCGACGCACCTGTTCATAGGCCACGCCCAGAAGGGAGTAGGCTCGCCAATCGCGCGGCGCCAAGTCGCGCGCCTGTTCCAGCGGCGCGACGCCATAGAAGGCCTGGCCGCGCGCGATGTGCGCGCGACCCAGCTCCAGCAGGGCGTCCAGATTGTTGGGCTGGAGCGTCAATGTCGCCTGCGCGGCCTCGGCCGCCTGATCGTAGCGGCCCAGCTCACGCAGGGCCTGGGCCAGTTTCACGCCCGCCACGGCGTCGGTCGGATCGGCCTGCTGCTCCGAGGCCCAGAAGACCGAGCGCGACAGGGCGTCCATCCGGTCATAGGTGGCGCGCACCGCAGCGGACGACGGCGCGCGGGCCTGGGCCGCGGTCGCCGCCGTCGGATCAGCGGCCAGCGCCGGAGTGCCGGACAGTGCGATCAGGGCGACGGTTGCGAGAAGGGCGGGCATGCGCAACATGGGTCAGGTCCAGACGGTCCTAGAGGTCTCGCCCCTAGAATCGCCGGTTCGCGTCAACCGATGGTTAACTTCGTTTCGAGGGCCTCATGTCTGTCTCGCATCCCCTGCTGGTGTCCGCCCAAGACGGCGACGGCGCCGTCCCGATCCGCTTCGTTCAGGCGGGCGGCGTGTTGGAGGGCGCGACCCGCCGCTGGGGCGCCTTGCACGGGTTCGAAGGCAAGCCGGGCCAGCTGTTGGTCGTGCCGGACGCGGACGGCGAGATCGGCCAGGTGGTCGTCGGCGCGGCCTCGGCCTTCGATCCGATGGCGGCGCGGGGACTGTCGGCGCGGCTGCCGGGCGGCCTGTATCGGCTTGAGGTCGCCGCGCAGGACGCGGAACTGGCGACCCTGGCCTTCCTGCTGGGGGCCTATGTCTTCGACCGCTATAAGGCCCGGCCGGACCGGACGCCCGTGCGGCTGGTCGCGCCGGACGGTGTGGACGTCGCCGAAATCTCGCGCATCACCGCCGCCTGCGCCCTGGCGCGCGAAATGGTCGATACGCCCGCCGCCGACATGGGGCCGTTGCAGATCGAAACCATCGCCCGCGAGATCGCAGAGAGCGCCGGCGCCGAGATCACCGTCACGACCGGCGACGCCCTGCTGGAAGACAACTATCCGGCCGTCCACGCGGTGGGGCGCGCCGCCGCCCCGCACCGGGCGCCGCGCCTGATCGAGATCGGCTGGAAGCTGGACCGGACCGACCTGCCGCTGGTCGCCCTGGTCGGCAAGGGGGTGGTGTTCGACACCGGCGGTCTGGACCTGAAGCCCGCCGCCGGCATGCGCAACATGAAGAAGGATATGGGCGGCTCGGCCCATGCGCTGGCCTTGGGACGTCTGGTGATGCAGGCCGACCTGCCGGTGCGGTTGGTGGTCATCGTCGCGGCCGTCGAGAACGCCGTGTCGGCCGACGCCTTCCGGCCCGGCGACATCCTGAACAGTCGCAAGGGTCTGACCATCGAGATCGGCAATACCGACGCCGAAGGCCGGCTGATCCTGGCCGACGCTCTGACACGGGCGGGCGAGCACCAACCCGACCTGACGCTGGACTTCGCCACCCTGACCGGCGCCGCGCGGATCGCGCTGGGGCCGGAGCTGCCGCCACTTTATACTGATGACGAAGCCCTGGCGGCCGGGCTGCTGGCCTCAGCGGGTCAGGTGCGCGATCCCCTGTGGCGAATGCCGCTGTGGCCCGGCTATCGCGGCGCGCTGGACGCCGAGATCGCGGATCTCCGGAACGATCCGGCCGGCTGGGCCCAGGCCGGATCGGTGACGGCCGCCCTGTTCCTGCAGAAGTTCGCCCCGACCACGGGGGCCTGGGCGCACATGGACATCTTCGCCTGGAACCCCCGCGCCCGCCCCGGCTATCCGGAAGGCGGCGAGGCCCAGGCGCTGAGAGCCTGCTTCCAATATCTCAGAACGCGGTTCTGTTGATTTTCTTTCGCAAAAGCGTCCCGCGTTAACGGCCCCTAAGCCATCGGGGGATAAGGCTGTGGGTTCAGCAATGCGAGTTCACGTTGACCGACGTCCTCGACCTTCTTCCGCCCGGCGACCGCCTCGTTCGCCCTGACCTCGCCGAACAGGCGCTGGAAGGGCTGGTGCGCGCAGACGCCTATCGGGCGACCGAAGCCATGCATTGCCGCGTCGCCGTGGCGGACATTTTGTCGGACGTTGACGGTCGGATCGACCAGCTTCTGCATGGCGAGATCTTCGACGTTCTGGATCGGGCGAATGGCCGGGCCTGGGGCCGGGCGCGGCGCGACGGCGTCGTCGGCTGGGTCGTCCTGGACAGTCTGTCGGCCGGCGCGCCGTTGGCGACGCACTGGATCGCCGCCGTGGATGCCGTCCTGCCGCTGAACGCTCTGGTGGTCGAGGCGACGGAAGCGTCTGAGGCCGACCTGAAGCCGATCGGCGCATTCGAGGCGGATCTGGTCGCGGTGGCCGAGCGGTTGCTCGGGCGGCCGCATGAACTTGGCGCGCGGTCTTCGATCTCCACCGACTGTTCCGGCCTGGTGCAGCAGGCCCTGCTGGCCTGCGGCCTGCCCGGTCCCCGCCGGTCGGACGCGCAGGCCCGGTTGGGGCGAGCCGCGTCTTCATCGGACCTCCAGCGCGGCGACATCGTCGTCTGGCTGGCGCCGAACGACGATCACGACTGGACGGGTCATTCGGCGCTGATGCTGGATGGCGAACGCATCATCCATGCGACAGGCGGCAAGGGCGTCGTGATCGAGACCCTGGCCGAGGTCGAGGCGCGTCTGGTCGCCGAGGGTTTCGCGACCGCCGTCTTCCGCCGGCTCTAGTCCCTTAAGGTCCGCATCGCGCCCAGCCGGGCGAAGGCCAGCGTCAACGCCTTGCGCCGGGCGGGCGCCAAGCTGACCACCGGCGCGTCTCGCACGACCGCGCCGCCGAAACCGTCTGCGACGATCAGGCCCGGTTCGTCGGGCAGGATGTCCTGCGGAAACTCGGGCGCGACGGCGAAGAAGAAGGCGTCGCAGAACGGTCCGTACTCGTGCCATTTGCGGTCGACGCGATAATCCTCGACGCCCGACTTGACCTCGCAGATGATGATGTCGCCCTTGCGCCCGATGGCCATGACATCGGCGCGGCGGCCGTTGGGCAGACAGACTTCCAGAAGCGGCGCATAGCCCATGTCCATCATCAGCCGCGCCGCGCCGCGCGTGACCGAAAGGGTGGTCTCGGGACGGCTGAAGACGAGTTCGAGATGGGCGACGGCGGACATGCCGACAGCTTATGTTCCGCCTACGTTCCTATCGCAAGCGGCGCCTTAGAGGCCGGTGTGGACGACGCGGCCGGTGCTGAAGCCCAGGGCTCGGACGCGGCTCAGAATGCGGTCGCGCTCAGCCTGAGAGGCATTCTGGTTGCGGTGCCAGATCCACCAGTTCGACTTGTCCGGCAGACCCATGATGGCCCAGCTGTAGTCCGGGGCATGGTCGTAGACCCAGTAGTTCTGGCCCGCCAGACCGCCGAAGCTGAGCAGGCCGGTCAGGCTGAACCGGAACTTGGCATTGGTCGTGGTGTCGGTGACGCGGGCGTTGGCGCGCAGCGTCTCGACCTTGGCATCGGCGCGCCGGACGCAGGTGACGGTGATGGCGTAGCGGTCGGCGGCGCCCTGCGGCGTGAAGTCGATCTGCGCCCGGCTGCAGTCCTTCTGGACATTGTTGTGGTTGCGCTCGATCTCGAACCATCGGCCGTCGAAGCGGTTCAGATCGACGTTCGACGCTTGGGCGAACGCCATTGACGGCAGGGCGGCGAGCGCGACGGCGGCGGCGATCAGGCTGGCGTGGAACATGGGCGTATCCTCGTTCGGTTTGGAAGGGATACGACGCGCCGCCGCGTTCGGTTGTGATCAGCGCTTCAGGCGCGTCCGATTGATCGCCCATTCGTCGCGCGTCTGGCCCCACAGATCGATGGCGATGTCCTGGAGCGGTTCGGGCAGGGCGCCCGGCCCGCGATTGCGTGATCCCAGCCGTGTCGCGACCGCCGCCGAGGGCAGGTTCTCGGGCGCGATGCAGTGGATCACGTCGTCCCAGCCCAGCACCTCGAAGGCGTAGTCCATCGTGGCTGCGGCCGCTTCGACGGCATAGCCCTTGCCGGTGGCGTCGCGATGCAGGCTCCAGCCCACCTCGCGGCCGGGCCAGCCATAGGGGTGCAGCGGCCCGATACGGCCGATCCACTGGCCGGTCTCCTTTTCCAGGATGGAGAACATGCCCTCTCCCGTCAGGGCCCACATGCCCGCGACGGTGCAGATCAGGCGCCAGACCTGGGGCGCGGGCTGGACCCCGCCGATGAAGCGGGCGGTCTCGGGATCGGCCATGAACTCAGCCCAGCGGGGAAAGTCCTCGACCGCCGGCGGACGCAGGATCAGTCGTTCTGTCTCCAAGGTCGGCCCCAGAACGACGTGGGGCGGGAGGGTGTAGGCGGGGTCATTCACAGCAGATACTCCCGCTCCAGTTCGTAATGGCCGCCGCTGTCGGTCAGGACGCTGGAATACAGGCCGAAGCGGTCGATGCGGATCGGCGGCGAATGCAGCAGGTTGTGCCCCGACACCCAGGCGCCGAGCCGGTCGGGATTGGTCTGAGTCTTCAGATAGGCCAGGGTCACATGCGGTTTGTAGGCGCGCGCCTCCATGCCGATCCCGGCGCGTTCTCCGGCGGCCTTGCAGCGCCCGGCGAGAACCGACAGGCGCTCATTGGGCGTTTCGACCCCGGCCCACAGCGTGTGGCTGCGGTGGTCGTCGCCGAAACAGCCGACGCCCTTCAGCGCGATCTCGAACGGGCCGCCCGTCACGCGCGTCAGCTCCGACGCCAAATCGTCGGCGCGGCGTTCATCGATCTCGCCATAGAAGGCGAGCGTGACGTGCAGGGCGTCCAGCGGCCGCCACCGTGCGCCGGGCAGGCCCGATTGCCGTCGTTTCAGCGTCTCTGCGACGTCGGGCGGCAGGGTCAGGGCGGTGAACAGACGAAGCATGCGACCGAAAGTAGCGGCCGGAACACAAGCCTCCAAGTCCGGTTTTCCTTGCAGCGCGGGCCTCGGCTCACGATATTCAAAGCCTGTGACCGGAGAAGCCTCTCCGGCCAATCGGAGAAAGTTCGTCGCCATGAGCGATTTCAACAACGGTTACGCCCGTCCTCTGCCGCAGACGGCCGACATGTCGGTCGACGCCGGCCTGCGCAGCTTCATGCTGGGCGTCTACAACAAACTGGCTCTGGGCCTCGTGGTCGCCGGCGCCCTGGCCTATGTCACCGGCAATGTGCCGGCGGTGCAGCAGCTGCTGTTCGTCCAGACGGCGGACGGCCGGATCGGCCTGACCATCCTGGGCATGATCGTGCAGTTTTCGCCGCTGGTGATGCTGTTCGGCTCGATGTTCTTCATGAAGAACCCGACGGCCAAGGGCGTGAACATGCTCTACTGGGCCGTGGTCGCCACGATCGGCGCGGGTCTGGGCATCCTGTTCCTGCGCTATACGGGCGGTTCGCTGGCCACCACCTTCCTGGTGACGGCGGCGGCCTTCGGCGGTCTGAGCCTGGTGGGCTACACGACCAAGAAGGACCTGACCGGCATGGGCACCTTCCTGATCATGGGCGTGATCGGCCTGATCATCGCCTCGATCGTGAACATGTTCCTGCAGTCCGGGACCTTCTACCTGATCATCTCCGGCCTGGGCGTGCTGATTTTCTCGGGCCTGATCGCGTACGACACTCAGCGTCTGAAAATGACCTACTACGCCTTGGGCGGCGACCAGAACGCGATGGGCGTGGCGACCGGCTTCGGCGCCTTGAGCCTGTTCATCAACTTCGTGAACCTGTTCCAATTCCTGCTGGCCTTCATGGGCGGCAACCGGAACTGAGGTCTGTCGAAAGACGGATACGGAAAGGGCCCCTCGCGGGGCCCTTTTTGTTTCTACTCCACCACTTGGAACTTGCGGCCGTCAAAGACGCGCAGCACCTGGGCCAGGTCGCGGCCGCGTTTCAGGATCTGGCCACCTTCGCCGATGACGGCCCACTGGCCCTGGCGGGTCTGGAGGGCCGGTCGCTTTTCGATCCGGTAGAGCGGGGCGTCGCCGCTGCGGCGAAAAACGGCGAACTCGGCGAAATCCTTGTGCCCGACCATGGCGTAGTCGCGCCATTCGCCCTGCGCGACCATGCGGCCATAGACCCTGAGGATCGGGTCCAGTTCGCGACGGTCGAAAAAGACGGGGCCGGGCGCCGGCGTCGTGTCGTGAGGGTTCAGACTCATAGGCTCAACTTAGGCCGCTGGCGGCCCGACGCCAGAGGCGGCCAAGAAATCGACGCAGACACGAAATGGCCCCGTTTCGGTCCTTCGCCCGCCCGTATGCGCAACGAAATATCGACCATCGGCTCGTCGGAGTTCGGAAGCGTCCCGGATCCTGAACAGCCCCCCAGCCCCCCTGGATGTTTCCAGTTTACGGGCTCCGGCGGCCGATGCTTCCTCCAAGCGAGCGCCCGCCCTGCCTTTCCCCTCCCCCTCCCTGGCAAGGCGGGCGTTTCGCTGTCTGGAGCCTGCCAGCAGCGAAACGTCGGCGTCTGATCCCGCCTAGAGCGACAGGGTCAAGTTCAGGGTCTCTCCGTTTCTGAGCACGGTCGCTTCGACCGATCCCGAGGCGCCCTGCAGGGCGGTGGCGGCCGCGCGAGCGTCGGCGACGGGCGCGCCTGCGATGGCGGTAATCACATCGCCGGCCGTCAGTTCGGCCTGAGCGGCGGGCGAGCCGGCCGAGACGGCTGCGACCTGGGCGCCGCCATCCTGGTCTCGCAACGTCGCCCCGTAGGCCAGCACCGACTGAGCGCCGACGATCACGGGCTGATCAGCGGGTGTCTCGACCGCCAGCGACGTGGTCGCCTCGCGGCCGCCGCGCAGATAGGACACGTTGAGATCCGAGCCCGGCGCGGCGATGCCGATGGTGGCGTTGACCGAGCCGGCGTTGGCGACGGGGCGGCCCTGGATCCGGGTAATGACGTCGTTGTGGCGCAGGCCCGCGCGTTCGGCCGGCGATCCCGGCGCGACATCGGCCACAACGGCCCCACGCACGATGCCTAGATGCAGGTCGCGCGCGCGCTCGGCGTTCAGCGAGCCGAAGATGGCGCCGGTCGCGCCGCGCTTGACCTCGCCGTTATTCTTCAACTGGTCGGCGACGTACAGCATGATCCGCGTCGGCACGGCGAAGGCGATGCCGTCGTTGCCGCCGCCGAGACCCCCCGACAGGATCGAGGTGTTGATGCCGATCAGCCGGCCCCGGCTGTCGAGCAGCGGCCCGCCGGAGTTGCCCGAGTTCACGGCCGCGTCGGTCTGGATATAGTCCTCGACCGCGTCGCCGAGCCCTGAGCGGTTCAGGCCCGAGATGACGCCCATGGTCAGGGTCTGGTCCAGGCCCAGCGGATAGCCGACCGCGAAGGCCAGGTCGCCCGTGCGCAGGGTGTCGGAATCCACCGTCTGGACCTGTTTCAGGTTCAGCGGCCGACCGTCGGGCGTGATGCGCAGCACGGCGATGTCGGTCGCCTTGTCCGCCCCGACTAACACGGCGTCGAACAGTCGGCCGTCCGTCAGATCGACGGTGAACTTTCGCCCGCCCTCGACCACGTGATTGTTGGTGATCACCAGCCCCTCGGCCGCATCGACGATGACGCCGGAGCCGGAGGCATAGGGTTTGGGATCGGCCGCGTCCGAACTGGGACCGCGCGACTGGCCCAGAGTCGTGACCTGCACCACAGCCGGCAGCGAGCCCTCGAGCCCCGACGAGAAGCTGAAGACCCCGCGCCGGGCGTCATAGGGCAGGCCTGCCGCGCCCGATTGCGCCAGCACCGGCGTCGCTGAGGCCAGCAGGGCCAGGGCGACGGCCATGGAAGAGGCGGGCGAAAGGCGGATCGGCATGGGCATTTCCTTGATCGAACGCCGACCCTAGACCGAGTTTTCACTTCTGACGATGGGTCTGAAGCAGGCAGGTGGCGTGTCGGTCACGTCCAATGAACAGATTGCGATGGGGGTTGCGTCGCCGGCCGTCCGGCGTGACCATGAGGCGACGAAGCAGGGAAGGCCGCCGCCATGAGTCAGACGACGATCGACCGCCGCCGTTCGGGCTCGACCGCGTTCGACCGCCTGTTCCGCGACCACCCGCGCGAGGTGGACGAGACCTATCTGCAGCATATGGTCGCCTCGGCCGGCTTCGGCTTCAAGCTGCTGGGTCTGGCCGGCGCCGCCTTCGCCCACGCGATCGTGCCGGGCGTGCACAAGGCCACCGTCTCGACCGCGATCCGCAGCATGGCCAAGGACATGGGCGGCCGGGCCGAGGAGGCGCGCGAGACCCGGATGCGCGACGCCGGCGTCTGGGACGTGGGCCTCTAGGGCGGTCGAATCCGCCCCGGCCATGCAATCGCCGGGATCCGTGCTATATAGGCCGGCTCAACCTCAAGCAGGATCGCCGCCTTGAGCATCACGCTCGATCTTTCGCGCGTCTCGAACGCGCCCGCCGTCAAGGCTCCCGTCAACCTCAGCGGTCTGACGCGCGCCGGCCTGCGCCAGGCCCTGATCGACGCGAACGTCTGTCCGCCCGAAAAGGCCAAGATGCGCGCCAGCCAAGTGTGGAGCTGGATCCACCACTATGGCGTGACCGAGTTCTCGGCCATGAGCAATGTCGCCAAGGATATGCAGGCCAAGCTGGCCGAGCATTTCACCCTGGCCCGCCCCGAGGTTGTCGAACGCCAGGTGTCCAAGGACGGCACGCGCAAATGGCTGATCCGCACCGCGCCGGGCATCGAGATCGAGACGGTCTACATCCCCGACGTGGGCCGGGCCGGCGCCCTGTGCGTGTCCAGCCAGGTCGGCTGCACCCTGAACTGCACCTTCTGCCACACCGGCACGCAGAAGCTGGTGCGCAATCTGACCGCTGCCGAGATCGTGGCCCAGGTCCAGGTCGCGCGCGACGACCTGGAGGAATGGCCGTCGCCTAAGGAAGACCGGCGCCTGTCCAACATCGTCTTCATGGGCATGGGCGAGCCGCTCTACAATCTGGACCACGTCGCCGACGCCATCGACATCATCTCGGACAATGAGGGCATCGCCCTGTCGCGCCGCCGGATCACCGTGTCGACCTCGGGCGTGGTGCCACAGCTTCAGGCCTTGGGCGACCGGACGGCGGCCATGCTGGCTATAAGCCTGCACGCCACCAACGATGCGCTTCGCGACGTGCTGGTGCCGCTGAACAAGAAGTATCCGCTGGACCAGCTGATGGCGGCGATCCGAGCCTATCCGGGCCTGTCGAACGCGCGGCGGGTGACGTTCGAATACGTCATGCTGAAGGGCGTCAACGACAGCCCGGAAGAGGCGCGGGCGCTGCTGAAGCTGATCGAGGGCATTCCGGCCAAGATCAATCTGATCCCGTTCAATCCCTGGCCCGGCGTCGAATACGAATGCTCGGACTGGAAGACGATCGAACGCTTCGCCGCCATCCTGAACAACGCCGGCTACGCCAGCCCCATCCGCACCCCTCGCGGGCGCGACATCCTGGCCGCGTGCGGTCAGCTGAAGTCGGAGAGCGAGAAGATCAGGGCTTCTGCTCTGCGGAAGGCGGAGCAAGAGGCGGCCTGATCCTGATGCCCTCTCTTGATGAGAGGGCACAACCTTCGGACACATAATGTCACGCAGTGTGTCCCCGGCGCGCTTGCGGATTGGGGCGACAATCGGGCAAGGCGTCTGGGCATGGACCCCTCCTTGTCGAACGTCCTTTCCAGCGCCGAGGTGCAGGCTTTCGCCTCGGGCTTCCCGGTCATGGTGATGCACCTGATCGTGACCCTGCTGCTGCTCGCGGCGGGGGCGACGGTCTATGCCTTGCTGACGCCGTGGAAGGAGGTCGCCCTGATCCGTCAGGGCAATGTCGCCGCCGCCATCGCCTTCGCCGGCATTCTGGTGGGGTTGGCCGTGCCGCTGGCGGTATCGCTGTCGGTGTCGACCTCGGTGCGCGACATCGCCATCTGGGGCGTGGCGACCGTGGTGCTGCAGCTTCTGGCCTTCCGGGTCGTGGACCTGCTGCTGACGGGCCTGCCGGAGCGGATCCGCCACGGCGAGATTTCGGCGGCGGTGGTGCTGCTGGGCGCCAAGCTGGCGACGGCCGTCATCCTGTCCGCCGCGCTGACCGGCTGATCGGCCGGAGCGATGCAGTTTCCCCGCCTGCCGGACTGGGCCATCTATGGAGCGGTGGCGGCCGTGTTTCTGGCGGTGTCCCTGGGGCGACGCGAGAACGCCGATGCGCCGCCGGTCGCGCAGGCCGATGCGGATGTCGCCGAGGGCGCGCTGCTAGGCCCCATCACCCCCTTTGACGCCGCCGTAACCGTCGATGCGGGCGAGGCGCCGTTCAAGCCGTCGTCGGGCACGGCCTTCTCCATCGCAGGACGAGGGCGCTGGGTGACGGCGCGCCATGTTGTCGAGGGGTGCCGCAAGCCGGCGTTGGTGGTCGGCGAGGGGCGGGCGGTCGCGGCCGACGTCCGTCTGGCGCCGCGCGCCGACGTCGCCTTGCTGATCACCGACGGCGGTCCCGCCGCACTGCCCGTCGCGGTCGAGGCGCCGCTGCGCAAGGGTCAGCGCGCCTTCCATCCGGGCTTTCCTCAGGGGCGTCCCGGCGAGGTGACGTCACGCCTGCTGGGGCGCGAGACCCTGAAGGTCTTCGGGCGCGGGGCGCGCGACGAGCCGGTGCTGTCCTGGGCCGAGGTCGGGCGCACCAACGGGCTTGAGGGCACATTGTCGGGCCTGTCCGGCGCGCCGGCCCTGGATGTGCAGGGCCGCGTCGTGGGCGTCACCATCGCCGAGGCGCCGAGGCGGGGCCGGATCTATACGACGGCGCCGGAGACGTTCGGGCCGGCCATCCGCGGCGAACAGACGCCGGCCGACGACGCGCGGGGTCAGACCATCACGACCGAGGACTACGGCCAGGTATCCAATCGCCTGAGACGCGACCTGCGCGTGGCCCAGGTGGTGTGTCTGTCGGTCTAGCGGACAGAAATTGCACGCGGCGAGAAAGGTGTAATGGCGTGCAATTCGGCGCGAAGAGGCGGAAAGCTCAGGGATAAATCTGCGCTCGAATTGCACGCGTGCAACTGTCGAGGCGGGTCGGCCCGGCCTTGAGACCCAAGGGCTCGGCGTGGGGATCGCGATGTCAAAGATCGGGGATGGATCATATCCCCGTTCGACGCCTGTATGGGTGATTGTCGACGGCGGCCCGAAAGTCCCTGAAAAGAGACGACTTCGGTTCTGAAAATAGGACGGCTGGCGGCCGATCCCCCTCCTTCGCCGCAAGGGAAGGAGGGGGCTTGCCGATCCGGCCTTACTTCAGCGAGCCGGTGTTCAGGTTCAGGGCGCCCGCCTCGATGACTTCGAGGTTCGGGTGTTTGGCGCGCAGATCGTCCAGGAACTTCGAGCCGTCGCCGACGATGACCAGGCTGGCGCGGTTGACCGGCAGGTGTTCGGCGAAGGCGGCCTCGACCTGTTCCGGCGTAACGGCGCGAACCCGGCCGGCGTAGTCGGCGAGGTCGCTCATCGGCAGATCATAGAGCGCCAGGTTGGCGACCAAAGCGCCCAGGCCGTCCACCGTCTCCAGCGAGCGGCCGAAGCCGCCGATCAGGGTGGCGCGGCGCGGGGCCAGATCGGCCTGGGTCGGGGTCTCGGTTCCCAGCTTGGCGATCTCGGCCAGGATCAGATCGGCGACCTCGTCGGCGGTCTCGTTCTTGGTCTGGGTCGAGGCGGTGAACAGGCCCGCATCCGCCCGTGCGCCCAGCGACGACGAGGCGCCGTAGGACAGACCGCGCTTGATGCGGATCTCTTGGTTCAGGCGCGACGAGAAGCCGCCGCCCAGCAGGGTGTTGCCGACCGTCAGCGGGAAGAAGTCCGCATCGGTGCGCGACACGCCGCGAACGGCGGCGACGACCGCGGCCTGACCGGCGCCGGGTTGGTTCACCACGACAATGCGCGGCGCCAGGGGCTGACCGGCCGGATTGGTCGCAGCGGCCGGGGCCGCGCCGGCCGGGCGCCAGTCGCCGAACGCCTGTTGCGCCAGGGCGCGAGCGGCGGCCGGCGTGATGTCGCCCGAGAAGACCAGAGTCGCGTCCGACGGCCGGTAGCGGGCGGCGTGGAAGGCGGCGACGTCGGCCGCCGTGATGGCCGGGACAGTCTGCTGGGTGATCGTCGCGCCATAGGGGGCGTCGCCGTAGATGACGCGGCCGACCGTCATGCCGGCGATGGACGCCGGCTGGCTGAGGGCGACGCGCAGGCCGTCCAGGGTCTGGGCCTGCTGACGTTCAAGCTCTTCGCCGGCGAAGGTCGGGTTCTTCACCAGATCCGCCATCAAGGAAACGGTCGCCGGGAAGGCGTTTGACGGCGCGTTGGCATAGACGTTCGAGAAATCGACCCCGGCCGATGCGCCCACGCTGGCGCCCAGCTGTTCGATCTGGGTGGCGATTTCGGGCGCGGTCCTGGTCTTGGTGCCCTGGGTCAGAAGCGCGGCGGTCATGGCGGCGACGCCGGCCTTGCCCGTCGGATCATCGGACGAACCGGCGTCGAAGCTGAGGCGGGCCGATACCAGCGGCACGCCGTCGGTCGGGGCGACCAGGACGCGCAGGCCGTTATCGAGCCGGAAATCGGCGACGGTCGGCGTCACGGGCGCGACCTCGGCGCCCGGCTGGGGCAGGGGCTTGCGCTCCGCCTCGGGCAGCAGGACGGCGGGCAGACCGGCGGGGGCCAGGTCGGCGACCTTCACGGGGGCGTCCACGTTCATCTTCTGGACCGAGGCGGGGTTCTGATCGTCGGCGGCCAGGAAGGTGATCGTCGATTGGCGCTGCGGCGTCAGATATTTGCGGGCGACGCGCTGAATGTCGGCGACGGTGACGGCCTGGATCTGGGCGACCTCTTCGTCGGCGGCGGCGGCCGAGCCGGTGTTGATCAGCGAGAAGCCCAGGGCGGTCGCGCGGTCGTCCACCGTCTCGCGGCTGCGCAGGGCGTCGGCGACCAGTTCGTTCTTGGCTTCGGCCAATTCCTCGGCGGTGACTGGAACGTCGCGCAGCTTGGCGATCTCGTCGTTCAGGGCGGCGATGCCTTCCTCGGCCGTGTGACCCTGGGCCATTATCGCCAGGGCGGACAGATTGCCGGCCTGCTGCGAGAAGTCTGGGGTCGAGCCGATCTGGGCCGCGATCTGCTTGTCATAGACCAGCGAGCGATACAGGCGGCTGGATTCGCCGGTGGACAGGATACCGTCCAGAACGGTCAAGGCGGCGCGGTCGGCGTCGGCGTATTTCACCGTCGGCCAAGCGACGACAGCGGCCGGCAGCGGCACGTTCGGCGCATAGTAGGTGACGTTGCGCGGACCGGTCGGCTCGGGCTCGACGACAGTGTTGGTCGGGATCGGCGTGGTCGGGTTCTTCAGCGGGCCGAAATACTGATCCACCCAGCGGTCCAGTTGAGCCTGGTCGAAGTTGCCGGCCACGATCAGATAGGCGGCGTCGGGACGATAATAGGTAGCGTGGAAGCGGCGCACGTCTTCCAGCGACGAGGCCTCAAGCTCCTCGATCGAGCCGATGCCCGGACGGCGATAGGGGCTGTCCTGATAGATGGTCTCGGGCACGAACAGGCCGAACAGGCGGCCATAGGGATTGGCGAGAATCCGCTGGCGGTATTCCTCCTTCACCACGTCGCGCTCGGCGACGAAGGTCGGCTCGTCCACCACCAGGGACCCCATGCGGTCGGCCTCGGCGAACAGCATCCGCTCCAGATGGTTGGCGGGCACGGTCTCGAAATAGGCGGTGGTGTCGTCGGCGGTGAAGGCGTTGTTGGAGCCGCCCACGTCCTCGGTCAGCCGGTCGAAGGTCTCGGGCGGCAGGTTGGTGGTCGACTTGAACATCAGGTGTTCGAACAGGTGGGCGAAGCCCGAACGGCCGGCCGGATCGTCCTTGGAGCCGACCTTGTACCAGACCTGGACCGTGACGTTCGAGGTGTCGGCGTCACGCGCCGAATAGACCTCCAGCCCGTTCGCCAGAACGCGCTTGGTGAAGCCCAGCGGCGGCACGGTCACGCCCTGCGGCGCCTGCCCCGTCGATTGAGCGGCGGCTGCGTCGGGCGCGGCGCCCTGTGCGAAGGCGGGGGCGGCGAGGCCGAGAAGGAGGGCCGAGGCGGCGGCTGTGGCGATCAGGCGGGATTTCATGATGGGCTCCGAAGCCCGGAACGCCGGGCGCCGAGACCGTATCAGCGATTGGGCGTCTTGCACCTTACCGAGCTGTAATGAACCGGATAAGGCGCGGGTCGTTGATGGACAAAACCCCGACGGCGCTCTATTCGCCAAGAGGTCGCATCCCAGCGACCACCCAAGCCGAGGACGCGTGCCGAGACGAGCGAAAGCGACTTCTGTCTCCGACGAAAAGATCGCGGTCTGGGCCTTCGTCCTGCAAAATATGGTTACTCCGCCCGCCGTTCTCTACGGCAGCTGGGCGGCCGCCGGACTGATTCTGGCGGCCCTTGGGCAGCCGTGGGTGGGGCTGGGGTTCGCCCTGGTCGGCATGGCGTTCGACGCCTGGGCGCAGGGGCGGGTCAGACGATACCAGAAGGCTGAGGCGCCCGTCGCGGGCTGGCCCCTGCTGCTGATGGCCATCGTGGCGATCCGGTTCGCCCTGGGGGTGTCCGGGCCGCTGATCGCCTGGCTGATGAACCCCCGCGCCGATGTGATGCTGGTGGTGGTGTTGATCCAGGTCTGGTCGATCGGCGTGGCCTTCGTTCAGTTCAGCGCGGCGCCTCGGCTATTGGCGCTGGCGGCGGCGCCGATCTGCGCGACCGTGCTGGTCGTGATCTATCCCTCGCTGACGGGGCCGCACGGTCTGGCGGTGGCGGCGGCCTTCGTGATGCTGGCGACGATCCTGTTCATCATCTCGCGCGCGACCCACGCCCTGTGGTGCGACCTGTTCGCGGCGGACCAGCGCAACAAGGCGTTGCTGATAGACGTGCAGGCGTCGCATGAGGCGGCCGTGCTGGACCGCGACGCCGCCCGATGCGCGCGTCAGGAGGCGGACGAGGCCAATGCCGCCAAGTCTCGCTTCCTGGCCAATATGAGCCATGAGATCCGCACCCCTCTGAACGGCGTCATCGGCATGGCGCAGATCATGGCGGGCGACGCGCTGGAGGGTCGGCAGAAGGCGCGACTGGAGATTCTGGATCGGTCGGCCCACACCCTGCTGGACCTGATCAACCAGATCCTGGACCTGTCGCGGATCGAAGAGGGGCGGCTGGAGATCGTGCCGCAGCCCATCGATGCGGACGCCCTGGTCCACGAGGTCACAGAGACGCTGCGGCCCTTGGCCGAAAGCAAGGACCTGGCCTTCCACGTCGTGTCGCCGCGCCTGGGCTGGGTCAGCGCCGATCCGGTCCGGCTGCGCCAGATCCTTTTCAACCTGCTGTCCAACGCCATCAAGTTCACGACACAGGGGCAGGTGGCGTTGGATGTCGCGCTGACGGACGCCGGGGCGGTGTTCCGCGTGTCGGACACGGGGCGGGGCATACCTGCGGACCAGATAGGGCAGCTCTTCACGCGCTTCGCCCAGATCGAGGCGGCGGCCGTCGATCGGCGCGACGGGGCCGGGCTGGGCCTTTCGATCGTGGCGACGCTGGTGGAGCTGATGGGCGGCCGGATCGAGGTAGAGAGCGAGGCGGGCGAAGGGGCGACCTTCGTCGTCAAGCTGCCGCTGATGCCAGCGCAGCCCGTACAGGCCGGCGAGGATGCGCCGGACGCCGAGCCGGAGCGGGCGCTGCGGGTGCTGGTCGCCGAGGACCACCCGGTCAATCAGCAGGTGATCCGGGGCCTTCTGGGCCAGGTCGGGATCGAGGTCGAGATTGTCGACGATGGTCTTCAGGCGGTCGAAGCGACGCAAACGCGCGACTGGGACCTGATCCTGATGGATGTGCAGATGCCGCACATGGACGGTCCGACGGCGACCCGGACGATCCGGCAGCGCGAGACCGACCAGGGGCTGGTCCGCACGCCGATCATCGCCCTGACGGCCAATGCGATGGTGGAGCAGGTCGAGAGCTATCTGGCCGCGGGCATGGACGCGGTGGTCAGCAAGCCCATCGATCTGAAACGACTGCTGACCGCCATTTCCGACGTGATGTCCGCCAAGACCTAGTCGCGGAAGACCTGGACGCCGATCTCGCCGGCAGGCGTCAGCCAGGCGTGCTTCATGCCCTGGCTGTTGAAGGGGGCGGCGATGTTTCCGGCGGCGTCCAGGGCGATCAGACCGCCATCGCCGCCCATCTGACCGATCTCGTCGATGACGGCCTGGGTGGCCTCGGCCAGCGACTGACCGGCGGCGACGCGCCAGGCGACCTGGGCGGAGGCGGCGACGCGGATGAAATATTCCCCTTGGCCGGTGCAGGAGGTCGCGGCGTGGGCGTCGGCCCAGGTTCCTGCGGCGGGGATCGGCGTGTCGCCGACGCGGCCCGGCATCTTGCCGAACACCCCGGCGGTCGAGGTGGCGGCGGCGAGACGGCCCTGGCTGTCCAGCACACAGGCGCCGACGGTGCCGTGACTGAGCGTGCCGGGCGGATGATTGTCCTCGCCCTTGCCCGCGCCGGTGAACCAGGCGGCCTCGTCGGCGATGGGTTCCAGCCCCTGGTCATGGGCGAACAGGGCCGCCCCTTCGCCCACCAGCATGACGTGGGGGGTGCGATCCATCACCGCGCGCGCGGCGACGACGGGATTGCGGAACCCTTGCAGGGCGGCGACGGCGCCGGCGCGTTTCGTCGATCCGTCCATGATGCTGGCGTCCAGCTCATAGGCGCCAGCCAGATTGGGGGATGCGCCCTTGCCCGCGACATAGAGGCCCGAATCCTCCAGCATGACGACGGCGGCGACAGCCACGTCCAGGGCGCTGTCGCCCGCATCCAGCCGAACCTTCATGGCCTCGACCACCTCGCGCATATGCACGACCTCGGCGTCGTAGTTGCGTTCGCGCCGGGCGCCGGCGCCGCCGTGGAGGATGAGGGCGGTCATGTCGTCTTCCTGAGCCTTGTCTTTATCGTCTCTTTCAAACGGGCGTGGCGCTCTTTAGCGTCGCGATGAAGGCCGCGCCATGTCGGCCAAGGAGGAAAGATGCGCGCTGTTCTGTCCAAGACGCCTGGTGGCCCCGAAACCCTGGTCGTGGAAGACGTGCTCGACCCGACGCCCAAGGCGGGCGAGGTGATCATCGAGGTCAAGGCGGTTGGGATCAACTATCCCGACACCCTGATCATCGAGGACAAATACCAGTTCCGGCCCGAGCGGCCCTTCTCGCCGGGCGCCGAGGTCGCCGGCGTGGTCGAGGCGGTCGGCGAGGGCGTCAGGGGCGTGCGAAAGGGCGACCGGGTCATCGCCGTGCCGGGCTGGGGCGGGTTGGTCGAACGGCTGGCGGTGCGGGCCGAGACGGTCATCCCCATCCCCGACGCCATGAGCTTCGAAGAGGCGGCGGCTCTGATCATGACCTATGGCACCAGCTACTATGCGCTGAAGGACCGGGCGCAGCTGAAACCGGGCGAGACGCTGCTGGTGCTGGGCGCGGCCGGGGGCGTGGGCGCCGCCGCCGTCGAACTGGGCAAGGCGATGGGCGCGCGTGTGGTCGCCGCCGCCTCGACCAACGACAAGGTGCAGTTCGCGCTGGACCTGGGGGCTGACAACGGCCTGATCTATCCGTCCGGGCCGATGGACAGAGCGGCGCAAAAGGAACTGTCGGGCGAGTTCAAACTGGCGACCGGCCGCGACGGAGCCGACGTCGTCTATGACGCGGTCGGCGGCGACTACGCCGATCCGGCGCTGAGGGCCATGGACTGGAACGGGCGCTATCTGGTGGTCGGCTTCCCGGCGGGCATTCCGTCCCTGCCGCTGAACCTGACGCTGCTGAAGTCGGTGTCGGTGATCGGCGTCTTCTGGGGCGCGGCGGTGATGCGAGATCCCAAGGCCCACGCCGCCAACATGGCCGAACTGATGCAGATGTACGCCGACGGCAAGATCAGGCCGCGGGTCTCAAAGACCTTCCCGCTGGAAAAGGCCGGCGAAGCGATCAAGGCCCTGGGCGATCGTCAGGCCCTGGGCAAGATCGTGGTGACAGTCGAGAGCTAAGCTATTTCGCCTTCAGCCGCTGCACCGCGTCCTCGGCCTGGTCGCGGTGGCGGCGTTTGATGTTGGCGCCGACCAGGGCCAGCAGGGCGGTGATGACGGCCGCATCGTCGGTATAGCCGATGCCCGCGAAGAGGTCGGGAATGGCGTCCACCGGCATGACGAAATAGGCCAGGCCCGCGAAGATCATGCCCTTGGCCGCCATCGGCGTCTGCGGATCTCGCGCGGCATACCAGGCGGCCAAGGCCTGATCCGCAAAGGGGATGCGGGCGGCCGTGCGCTGGATCTTGGGCCAGAAGCCCTTGGTCACGCGGGCCTCGTTGATCTTCACGACCGACGGCACGAGCGCCTTTTTCGGGTCCAGGACATCCGAGGGATCGGCGGGTTTGGCTTTGGCGGTCATGGCCGCTAAATCCTCAAACGAAACTCAGGTTCACGACAATATAGGGACGATCAGGATGAAACTCGACAACACCATCGCCGCAGTGGTCACCGGCGGCGCTTCGGGCCTGGGCGAGGGCACCGCGCGCGCCATCGCGGCGACGGGGGCGAAGGTCGCCCTGTTTGATCTGAACGCCGAAAAGGGCGAGGCTATCGCGGCCGAGATCGGGGGCATCTTCTGCCAGGTGGACGTGACCGATGACGCCTCGGTCGCCGCCGCCTTCGAAAAAGCCCGCGCCGCCCATGGCCAGGAACGTCTGACCGTCAACTGCGCCGGCATCGCCACCGGCCAGAAGACCGTCTCGCGCAAGAAGGACACCGGCGAGATCAAGGCCCACGACATGGCCCAGTTCGAGCGCACAGTCCGGGTCAATCTGTTCGGCACCTTCCGGGTCCTGTCGCAGTCGGCGGCGGGCATGGTGACCCTGGAGCCGATGGCGGACGGCGAGCGCGGCCTGATCGTCAACACCGCCTCCGTCGCGGCCCAGGACGGCCAGATCGGCCAGGCGGCCTATTCGGCGTCCAAGGGCGGCGTCTATGCGATGACCCTGCCGATCGCGCGCGATCTGGCTCAGGAAGGGGTGCGCTGCAACACCATACTGCCCGGCATCATGTGGACGCCGATGATGGCCGGCATGGATCAGAAGATCCAGGACGCCCTGGCCGCCGCCATCCCCTTCCCCAGCCGTCTGGGCACGCCGGCCGACTATGCGTCGCTGGTGCTGGAGCTGGCGCGCAACGTCTACATCAACGGCGAATGCATCCGTCTGGACGGCGCCATCAGGCTGGCGCCGCGCTGAGGCGCGGGGGGTGTGAGCGGGACTTGATCGCTTTTTGCAAATTCTCTCTTGCAGGACCGATCAACCCTCCGCTATACGCCCCCTCCTCGACGGGGAGCGCACCTAGCTCCTACGGAGTGCGGGCGTAGCTCAGTGGTAGAGCACAACCTTGCCAAGGTTGGGGTCGAGAGTTCGAATCTCTTCGCCCGCTCCAAGTCGAGACGAATAAAATCAGGGGCCTGTCGGTTGCGGCAGGCCCCGATTTTTTGCCCGATGCCTAAGATATTTTCAGATCAGTCCGGCGACGAGCGTCAGCACGCCCAGACCGATTGACAGCGGCGCCCGCAGCGCCAGCCAGCCCTCGGGCGTCAGACCGGCCGCCTTTAGCTTCAGATCGACCAGGACGCTGGCGGCGATGAAGACGCCCAGCACGACCAGCGACACGGCCGGGTCGGAGCCCGCCGCCCAAACGACGCTGGTCGCCAACGCGAGAAGCGAGGGCGCCACAGAGGCGGTCCAGACCCATTTGGGCGCCTTCACGCCCGTCGCGCCCGCCAGTCCCCACCAGACGCCGCCCAGAAAGCTGAAGATCAGGGCGGCGTAGGCGTAGGCCAGGCCGAGGGCGGCGGTCTGCTGGTCGGCATCGCCTGCAACAAGGACGACGACCGCCGCCGCCTGGGGCAGCAGACCGGCGAAACCCAGTATGCGGGCGAGCGGCGGCAAGCGATGTCGGCCGGTGGGTTCAATCGTCATCGGACACCTGTCGAGGCGGGTTGCGATCCGGACTGTAGAGGACGCCCGTATAGGATGGCGAGCCCGTTCGCCGTCGCCGAGAGCCTTCGATCGTCATGACTCCCTTACTTGTCTGGTACGATGGCGGCTGTCCCCTGTGCCGACGCGAGATCGCCCTGATGCGGCGGCTGGATCGACGCGGCGTGATCCGATTCGTGGATGTGTCGGACGGACAGACAAGCTGCCCGCTGGATCGCGAGACGCTGCTGGCGCGATTCCACGCAACGGAGAACGGCAGGCTGTTGTCGGGCGCGGCGGCGTTCGCGGCGATGTGGCGGGCTATCCCGCTCTTGCGACCGCTGGGCCTGGCCGCACGCATCCCCTGGGTCCTTGCGGCGTTGGAGAGGGCGTACCGGGTGTTTCTGCGCCTGCGTCCTCGACTTCAGTCTCTCGCTCGCAAATGGGCCCGGTGATAGGAATAACGCATGTCCGTGCTTAGGCTGGTGCTGGGCGATCAGCTGTCGGACGACCTGTCGGCGCTGAAAGATCTGAACCCAGACGTCGACACGGTTCTGATGGCCGAGGTTCGCGACGAGGCGACCTATGTCCGGCATCACAAGCAGAAGCTGGCCCTAGTCTTCGCCGCCATGCGCAATCACGCCGAGCGGCTGAAGGGGCGGGGCGTCAATGTGCGCTATGTGCGGATCGACGATGCGGACAACAGCGGCTCGATCACCGGGGAACTGGCCCGGGCGCTGGACAAGGGCGCCCATGAGGCGGTGGTGATGACTGAATGCGGCGAATGGCGGCTGGCCGAGCACCTGGCCGCCTTTGCGGAAGGGGCGGAGCTGCCGGTCGAGATTCGCGAGGATCGCCGCTTCATCAGCAGCCACGACCGTTTTCGTCGCTGGGCCTCGGGCAAGTCGCAGCTGCGCATGGAGTTCTTCTATCGCGAGATGCGCCGCGCGACGGGCATACTGATGGACGGCGATCAGCCGGAGGGCGGGCGCTGGAACTATGACGCCGAGAACCGCAAGAAGCTGGCCAAGGGCGTGACGCCGCCCGATCGCCTGCGCATTCCGGCCAACCCCGTAGCGCGCGAGGCGATGGCGGATGTGGAGCGGCTGTTCGGCGACCATTTCGGATCGCTGGACGGGTTCGGCTGGGCCACGACGGCGGAGGAGGCGGAAGCTTCGCTGAAGCACTTCCTGAAGCATGTGCTGCCCTCATTCGGGGACTGGCAGGATGCGATGGCGGAGGGTCAGCCGTGGATGTGGCACGGGCTTATCTCGACTTCGATCAACCTGGGCCTGCTGGACCCGCTGGATGTCTGCAAACGCGCCGAGGCGGTCTATCGGGCAGGCAAGGCGCCGCTGAATGCGGTCGAAGGCTTCATCCGGCAAATCCTGGGATGGCGCGAGTTCGTGCGCGGAATCTACTGGCTGAAGGCGCCGGAGTATCGGGCGCGCAACTTCCTGGAAGCGGACCGCAAGCTGCCCTGGTTCTACTGGTCCGGTGAGACCGACATGGCTTGTGTCGCCGATGTCGTGAAGACCACGCGCGACAACGCCTACGCCCACCACATCCAGCGGCTGATGGTGACGGGCAATCTGGCCTTGCTGCTGGGCGTGCATCCTGACCAGGTCGATGACTGGTACATGTGCGTCTATGCCGACGCCTATGAATGGGTCGAGATGCCCAATACGCGCGGCATGGCCCTGTTCGCCGATGGCGGCATCGTGGGGTCCAAGCCGTATGCGGCCTCGGGGGCCTATATCGACAGGATGAGCGACTACTGCGGGGCGTGTCGGTATGACGTGAAGAGCAAGAGCGGCGACGCGGCCTGTCCGTTCAACCGGCTGTACTGGGGCTTTCTGGAGCGCAATCGCGGCCGGCTGCGGGACAATGTGCGGCTGGCCATGCCCTACCGCACGCTGGAGAAGTTCGGGGAGGCCAAGCGCAAGGCCCTGGCGGCCGAGGCGGAGGCGTGCCGAACGCTGCTGGGCGCGACGCCGATCGATTGACCGTGGAACCACAGGCGCAGCGCGACCATTTGCCTTGCTGTTTCGTCCTGCTCGAAGAGGCCGCCCCGTGATCCTGCCCCGCCGTTCCGCCCTTGTCCTGGCCGCCGCCGTCGCGGCCTCGGCCCTGTCCGCCTGCGCCTACAACGAAGCCTTGGGCCGCAATCAGTTGCTGTTGGTGGACAACGCCGCCCTGTCGCAGCAGTCGACGGCGGCCTGGCGCGAGGCTATCGCCAAGCCAGGCGTGATGACGACCGGCGGCCAGGTCGACCGGATTCGGCGCGTCGGCGACCGTCTGGTCCAGGCGGCGGGGCTGGGCGGTCGGACCTGGGACTATGCGGTGTTCACGGAGGCCAGCCCCAACGCCTTCGTCCTGCCGTCCGGCCAGATCGGCGTGACAACCAGCCTTTTGGCCCTGGTCCAGAGTGACGACCAACTGGCCAGCGTGATCGGTCACGAAATCGGGCACGTCGTCGCTAACCATGCGGCCGAGCGCGCCTCGAACCAGACGGTGACCAGCGTCGGTCTGGCGGCTGTCGGCGGGGCGGCGGGTCGCTATGGCGATGCGGTCAACGCCTATGGCGGTTTGGCCGCCCAGTACGGGCTGCTGCTGCCCTATTCACGGCGCGACGAGCTGGAGGCCGACCGTCTGGGCGTGGACTATATGGCCGGCGCCGGGTTCAAGCCGTCGCAGGCGGTCGCGCTGTGGCGGCTGATGGCGGCGCAACGTCAGACCCAGACGCCGCAGTTCGCTTCGACCCACCCGTCGGATGCGACCCGGATCGAGGCGTTGCAGCAATATATCGCCAGCCGCGGCTGGAACTGATCAGACCCGGATGTCGAGGTAGGAGCCGGGGCGCATGATCCGCGGCTCCTCGCGCTGGGCCGGGGCGGGGGGCGCCTCCACCGGCCGGGCCGGGTTGGCGGTTCGGATCGTGGACATGACGGCGGCGGCCGGGACCGGCGGCTTGGGCGCCGCAGTCTGCTCCATTGCAGCGCGGAAGAAGGCCGCCTGGGCGCTGCGGGCGCTCGGCAGATCAAGGCCCTGGGCGGGCGTGTTCAGCGGCAGGCCGGGACGAATCGCGCTCATACCGACATGGTTAACGGAAACCCTCGAAAAAGGGTTAACGCGGCCTCACCGCTTGGTCGGTGCGGGACGAGGCGGGGCCTGCATGGAGGCGACCAGTCGGTCGATGTCGGCGTCGTCTAGCAGGGGGCCGGACTGTTTGGCGGTGATGCGCCCCATGGCGTCGACGGCGAAGGTCTCGGGCACGCCGGAGATGCCGAGGTCGAGGCCCGCGCGACCCTCGCGGTCCGCCAGCACCATCGAATAGGGATCGCCCAGTTCGTCGAGGAAGGCGCGAGTGGCGACCGGCTCGTCCTTGTAGGCGATGCCGACCACGGCGACGCCGCGCGCCTTCAGCGCCAGCAGCTTGGGGTGTTCGATCCGGCACGGCGCGCACCAGGAGGCGAACACATTGACCAGCATGGGCCGGCCGACGCCGGCGGTCTTCAGGTCCAGATTGCCCGGTCCCGCCTGGTCGCCCGACAGCAGGGGCAGGACCGTCTCGGGGATGGTCTGACCGACCAGGGCGTCGGGCTTGAAAGCCGGATCGCGCTTCAGCGACCACCCGACGAACAGGGCCGCCAGCGCCGCGAGGACCGCCAGCGGGATCAGGGCCAGCCAGCGGTTCATTTCTCTTGTCCTAACGCGCTTCGCGCTGCTTGAGGACGTTTGGAATCCGCCCCTTCTGACGAGGGCGTTTGCTCTGGCTCCAGTCGCGCCAGTTCGCGCTTCCATTTGCGGGAGGCGACGACGGCGCGGACGGTCAGGGCGGTCAGCACTAAGGCGCTGACGCCCCAGGCGGGCCAGACGAAGGCGGCGTAGGGGGTCATGTCGAGGTCGAGCATGGCGTCAGGCCTCCTGAGCCAACCGAGCGCGCAGGGTCATGACACGGCGGCGGCGGATCTCGGTGCGGATGGCTGTCAGCCACAGGGCCGCAAACAGCATCCCGTAGGCCGCCAGCATGGTCAGGAAGGGCGGCAGATAGACGGGGTCCAGCCCCGAGGAGCCAGGTGTAAGGAAGCTGGCGGGCTGATGCAGGGTGTTCCACCAATCGACCGAGAATTTCACGATCGGCAGATTGATGAGGCCGACCAAACCCAGGACGGCGGCGGCGCGCCCGGCCTTTTGCTCGTCGTCGATCGAGGCTCTCAGCGCCATATAGCCGAGATAGAACAGAAACAGCACCAGCACGCTGGTCAGGCGCGCGTCCCACACCCACCAGGTCCCCCACATCGGCTGGCCCCACAGCGAGCCGGTGAACAGGGCCAGGGCCGTGAAAGCGGCGCCCGGCAGGGCGGCGGCGCGGGCGGCGGCGTCGGCCAGGGCGTGACGGAAGATCAGCGCAAAGAAGCTGGACACACCCAGCGCGGCATAGGCGCCCAGGCCTAGGGTGGCGGCAGGCACGTGGACGAACATGATCCGCACCGTGTCGCCCTGCTGATAATCGGCCGGAACGGTGAAGCTGAGCCAGGCGCCGACGCCCAGCAGCACGGCGGCGAGCCCCCACAGAACGGGCGTCAACGGGCCGGTGAAGGCCATGAAACGCTGCGGATTGGACAGGCCGAACATCGGTTCAGCGCTTACGCGGCGAAGGGGCGGCGGGCAAGCTCACCCTTGCGCGTTGCGAACGGCGGCGGCCCCGGCGAAGGGCGCGACGACGGCGGCGAACAGCACGTAAGCGCACAGCAACGCCAACGCCGGGCCGACCGGCTGGCCTGATCCGGCGCGCTCCAGGGCGCCGGCGCCGAAGACGACGGGGGGAATAAAGAGCGGCAGGACGACGACGGCGATCAGCAGCCCGCCACGCTTTGCGCCCAGCGCAAGGGCGGCGCCGAGCGCCCCGGTGAAGGCGAAGCCTGCGCCGCCGATCAGGGCGGTCAGTGCGACCAGCGGCGTCAGCGAAGCGGGCAGGCCAAGCGCCAGGGCGGCGACGGGGGCGGTCAGGGCAAGCGGCAGACCGACGGCGATCCACTGCGCCAGGGCCTTGATCAAGACGACCTGCTCCAGCGCCAGATGGCCGAGGGCCAGCAGATCCAGCGCCCCGTCCTCCATGTCACGCTCGAACAGCCGCTCCAGCGACAGCAGGGAGGCCAGGGCGAGCGCCAACCACGCGACGCCGCCGGCGACGGGGCCGAGCGTGCGCGGATCGCCGCCGGCCGCCAGCGGCAGTATGGCGGTCAGACAGGCGAAGAAGCCGCACGCCAGCAAGGGGCCGCCGCCCCCGCCCCAGGCCAGATCCAGTTCGCGCTCCAGCAGCACGCGCGTCGCGCCGCGCAGGCCGGGCGGGCGCGGTTCCTGATCGACATCGCGGCGGCTCACTTCAGCGCCCCCAGATCGAGAGAGCGGGTCGGCAGCGGCAGGGGGTCGTGCACGGCGGCGACGATCAGGCCGTCGGCGTCCAGATGTCGCTGCATCTGTTCAGCGAAGGCTTCGCGCCAGCGGGCGTCCAGCGGCGCCATCGGTTCGTCCAGCAGCCACAAGGCGCGCGGCGATCCGACCAGCCGGCCCATGGCCAGGCGACGGCGCTGGCCGGCCGAAAGCCGCCGGACCTCCAGGTCCAGCAGAGGTTTCAGACCGAAAGCCTCGACGGCGTGGTCGACGCCGTACTGGGTGTGGCCCAACCAGTCGCACTGAAACCCCAGCTCTTCGCGCGCCGTGCGGCCGCCTTTCAGCCCGTCCAGATGACCGAGAAAATGGGTTTCGCGTCCACGCGCTTGGCGCTCGTCCAGCATATTGCCGTCGCCGTCCTGGAAGGCGACCGTGCCTGCGTCGGGGCGCAGCAGGCCGGCGATCGCGCGCAGCAGGCTGGTCTTGCCCGCCCCGTTTGCACCCGTCAGGGCCAGCACCTCGCCGGCGCGCAAGGTCAGGTCGAGACCGTCGAACAGTCGGCGCTCGCCGCGCGAGACGGTCAGGCCGGAGAGGGCGAGGGTGTGGATCATCGCGTTTCACCCGCCGCGCCAAATCTGCGAACCCTTCTCAATGTCCACGTCAGGGGTGTGGACACATGGACGGTGCGGCGTGGCGGGGCTATAGGCACGGTCGCCGCAGCAGGCTTTCGCCGCGCGCGCAGGGGCCCTGTGAGCCGCTGCGTCTGCCGCGCGAAGGCGCAACCGGATTGTCGGGCGGCGCTGACCAGAGGAACTCTCCATGCCGTCGATCGACAGCTTCAAGACCCGCCAGGACCTTTCCGTCGGGCGTAAGAAATACGCCTATTACAGCCTTCCCGCCGCCGAGGAAGCCGGTCTGACCGGGATTTCCCGCCTGCCGCGCTCGATGAAGGTGCTGCTGGAGAACCTGCTGCGCAACGAGGACGGCGTTTCCGTCACCGAGGACGACCTGAAGGCCGTCGCCGCCTGGGTCGAGAACAAGGGCTCGGTCGAGCACGAGATCGCCTTCCGTCCGGCCCGCGTGTTGATGCAGGACTTCACCGGCGTGCCCGCCGTGGTCGATCTGGCCGCCATGCGCGACGCCATGAGCGCCCTGGGCGCCGACGCCGCCAAGATCAACCCGCTGGTGCCGGTCGATCTGGTCATCGACCACTCGGTCATGGTCGACAACTTCGGCACGTCCAAGGCCTTCGGCCAGAACGTGGAGCGCGAGTATGAGCGCAACATCGAGCGCTACAACTTCCTGCGCTGGGGTTCGTCGGCCTTCAACAACTTCCGCGTCGTGCCGCCCGGCACCGGCATCTGCCACCAGGTGAATCTGGAGAACCTGGCCCAGACCGTCTGGACCCTGGACGAAGGCAAGAAGACCGTCGCCTATCCCGACACCGTCGTCGGCACCGACAGCCACACCACCATGATCAACGGCCTGGCCGTCCTGGGCTGGGGCGTGGGCGGCATCGAGGCCGAGGCGGCCATGTTGGGCCAGCCGATTCCGATGCTGATCCCCGAGGTCATCGGCTTCAAGCTGACGGGCACGATGCCCGAAGGCACGACGGCGACCGACCTGGTGCTGACCGTCACCCAGATGCTGCGCAAGAAGGGCGTGGTCGGCAAGTTCGTCGAATTCTTCGGCGACGCCCTGCCGAACATGACCATCGAGGACCAGGCGACCATCGCCAACATGGCGCCGGAATACGGCGCCACCTGCGGCTTCTTCCCCGTCTCGGCCGCGACCATCGGCTATCTGACCGCCACGGGCCGCGACAAGGCGCGCGTCGCCCTGGTCGAAGCCTACGCCAAGGCGCAAGGCCTGTGGATCGACGAGAATTCGGAAGATCCGGTCTTCACCGACGTGCTGGAACTGGACATCTCGACCGTCGTGCCGTCGCTGGCGGGCCCGAAGCGTCCGCAGGACCGCGTCGAACTGACCACCGCCGCCCCGGCCTTCGAAACCGCCCTGACCGACGTCTTCGCCCGCCCGGCCGACGCCCCGCGCGCCGAGGTCGAGGGTGAGAAGTTCACCGTCGGCGACGGCGACGTGGTCATCGCGGCCATTACCTCCTGCACCAACACCTCCAACCCGTCGGTCCTGATCGCCGCCGGTCTGGTGGCGCGCAAGGCCAATGCGCTGGGCCTGAAGGCCAAGCCCTGGGTCAAGACGTCCTTGGCCCCCGGATCGCAGGTCGTGACCGACTATCTGACCGACGCCGGCCTGCAAAAGGACCTGGATGCCCTGGGCTTCAACCTGGTCGGCTACGGCTGCACTACCTGCATCGGCAACTCGGGTCCGCTGGATCCGGCCATCTCCAAGGCGATCAACGACAACGCCCTGGTCGCGACCTCGGTCCTGTCGGGCAACCGCAACTTCGAAGGTCGCGTGAACCCCGACGTCCAGGCCAACTATCTGGCCTCGCCGCCGCTGGTCGTGGCCTACGCCATCGCCGGCTCGATGCGGATCGACATCACCAAGGACCCGATCGGTCAGGACAAGAAGGGCAACGACGTCTTCCTGAAGGACGTCTGGCCGACCACGCAGGAAATCGCCGACATCCAGCGCAAGTCCGTCACCCCGGCCATGTTCGCCAAGCGCTACAAGGACGTGTTCAAGGGCGACAAGCACTGGCAGGCCATCAAGGTCACCGGCGGTCAGACCTATGAGTGGGACGACAGCTCGACCTACGTCGCCAACCCGCCCTATTTCGACGGTCTGTCGATGGACCTGACCCCGGTTCAGGACGTGGTCGAGGCCCGCGTTCTGGCCATCTTCGGCGACTCGATCACCACCGACCACATCAGCCCGGCCGGTTCGATCAAGAAGACCTCGCCCGCCGGCGTCTATCTGACCAACCACGGCGTCGAGGCGGCCGAGTTCAACAGCTACGGCGCCCGTCGCGGCAACCACGAAGTCATGATGCGCGGCACCTTCGCCAACATCCGCATCAAGAACCGCATCACGCCCGAGATCGAAGGCGGCGTGACCAAGCACTTCCCGTCGGGCGACACCATGTCGATCTACGACGCGGCCATGCGGTATCAGTCGGAAGGTCGCCCGCTGGTCGTCTTCGCCGGCAAGGAATACGGCACCGGCTCGTCGCGCGACTGGGCGGCGAAGGGCACGCGTCTGCTGGGCGTCCGCGCCGTCATCGCCGAAAGCTTCGAGCGCATCCACCGTTCGAATCTGGTCGGGATGGGCGTCGTGCCGCTGCAGTTCAAGCAGGACGGCTGGCTGAAGCTGGGCCTGACGGGCGAAGAGATCGTCACGATCCGCGGCCTGTCGGACGCCAACATCGGCAAGCTGAAGCCGCGTCAGGACCTGTGGGTCGAGCTGTTCCGCCCGTCGGACGGCAAGATGGCCCGCTTCCCGGTCCGCTGCCGGATCGATAACCAGACCGAGCTGGACTATCTGCTGGCCGGCGGCGTCATGCCCTATGTGCTGCGCAACCTGGCGCGCGGCCCGGAAACCGAAGCGCCGATCGCCGCCGAATAGGTCGCGGTTCGTCCAGACAAGAAAGAGGGCCGGCGGAGCGATCCGCCGGCCCTTTTCCGTTTGCCGAAAGGCGGTGGTCAGTCGGCGCTGACGACCACCAGCTTGCGGTTCACGAACTCCTTGATGCCCACATCGCCCAGCTCGCGGCCGAAGCCCGAGCGTTTGACGCCGCCGAACGGCAGTTCGGGCATGGAGGTCGTGGTGGTGTTGATGAAGACCATGCCGGTCTCGATGCGAGAGGCCAGTTTGCGGGCGCGGTCGGTGTCGCCCGAGAAGATCGAGCCGCCCAGGCCGAAGTGGGAATCGTTGGCCAGGGCCACGACCGCGTCGTCGTCCTCGACCACGAAGACCTGGGCTACGGGGCCGAAGAACTCCTGATAGAAGGCCGGGTTGTCGCGCGCGACGTCCGTCAGGACGGTCGGCTCGTAGAAGAAGCCGGTGCGATCGGCGGGCTTGCCGCCGGTCACCGCCTTGGCGCCGTGCTGGATCGCCTCGTCCACCTGTTTGGTCAGGGTCTTCAGCGCATCCTCGGACGACAGCGGGCCCAGGTCGGTGGCCTCGTCCAGCGGGTCGCCCATGACGGCCTTCTTCATGCCTTCGACGAAGCCGGTGATGAAGGCGTCGGAAACCGACTTCTGGACGATGAAGCGTTTGGAGCCGGTGCAGACCTGGCCGGCGTTGGACAGGCGGCCTTCGACCCCGGCCGCCACCGCCTTTTCGATGTCGGCGTCGTCCAGCACCACGAAGACGTCGCTGCCGCCCAGTTCCAGCGTGGACTTCTTCAGCATTTCCGAGGCGCGGGCCGAGACCTTGGCGCCGGCGCCCTCCGATCCGGTCAGGGCCACGCCCTGGATGCGGTCGTCGCCGATCAGTTCGGCGACCTTGTCCGAGGAGATGTAGAGGTTGGCGACGAAGCCCTCGGGCGCGCCGGCCTCGCGCACCAGTTCGGCGAACCGGGCGGCGGAGCGCGGCACGATGCCCGCGTGCTTGTAAAGCACGGGATTGCCGACCGCGATGGCGGGAGCGACGACGCGGATCAGTTGGTAGATCGGGAAGTTCCACGGCTCGACCGCCAGCAGCACGCCGATCGGGTGAAACTCGACCCAGGCTTCGCCCAGTTCGCTGTCGATCTTTTCGGGCTTGAGGAAATCGGCGGCCTTCTCGGCATAGTAGGCGGCGATGCCGGCGCACAGATCAATCTCGCCCTGCCCCTGAGCCAGGGGCTTGCCCATCTCCTCGGCCATGGTGCGGGCCAAGTCGTCGCGGTTTTCGATCAGCAGGCCCGACAGGGATTTCAGCACGGCGAGGCGCGGCTGGATGTCGCCCTTGGACCAATCCGAATGGAACAGGCCGTCGGCCTTGGCCAGGGCGGCCTCGACGGCGTCGTCGGTGTGTTCCGGATAGTCCTCGACCAGTTGTTCGGTGAAGGGATTGAGGGTGCGATAGGCCATGGGGCGTCCTGAAGTTTCGGTCGGACGCCCGGGGCGGCGCCGATCCGTTGTCAGGAAAGCAAACGCGACCTGTCGGGGCGGGTTGCTTGGTCGTCAGTCCGGATCGCTGAACGGCGGCGGCAGTTGGCCGGACTTGAAGAGGATGGTGGGCTCTTCGTCGTATTCGCCCATTTCGGTGTCGGCCGAGACGGCGAAGGCGACGACGCCCAGACGCAACGGCGCCAGCCGTTCGGCCTTGCGACGCGCCTCTTCGGCGTCTTTGCAGCCGACCTGGGGTTCTGCGCGCAGGGCCTTGCCCCGGCCCTGGACGTAGGCCTGGACGATATAGACGGTTTCGGTTGCCATCCGTTTCCAAGCCGCCTGTTCGGCGCTCAGGTCAATCGATCAATCGAGCCTCAGTCCGTTTTCGCTCCAGCTTCACTCTAGCTTCAGGGCCTCGGCCAGCAGCCGGGCCTCGGCGGCGCGGCTGGAGCCGGCGCGCCAGGCGACGACGATCTCGCGGTGGGGCGGGGCGCCGTCGGCCTGGTTTTCGAAGGCGCGAATGGCGACGGAGGGGTTGTCGGCCAGACCGGCCTGCACCGCCATCTTCGGCAGGAAGGAGACGCCGAGGCCCGAGCCGACCATCTGAACTAAGGTATGCAGGCTGGTGGCCGCAAAGACGTCGTCTCCGCGCGGGGCCTCGATGTCCAGCGCCGCCAGAGCGTGGTCGCGCAGGCAATGGCCGTCCTCCAGCAGGATCAGATCCTCGGCCCGCAGCGAGCCGGGACGGATGGGGCCGGGCGCGGCCAGGGCATGGTCGGCAGGGGCGGCGGCCATGATCTCGTCATCGCCAATGCGGGCGTGGGCGATGCCTGGCGCGTCATAGGGCAGGGCGATGACCGCCGCGTCGATCTGACCCGCCTTCAGCGCCGCGATCAGACGGGGTGTCAGATCCTCGCGGATGAACAGCTTCAGGCTGGGATAGGCGGTCTTCACCGACGGGAGCTTGGCGGGCAGCAGGAAGGGGGCGACAGTGGGGATGACGCCCAGGCGGAAACGGCCGGACAGCAGACGCCCGGCGTTTTTGGCCGCCTCGACCAGATCCTCGGTGCGGGCCAGGACGTCCTCGGCGCGGCGAACGGCCTCGGCTCCAACGGCGGTCATGATTACGGCGCCGCGCGCGCGTTCGACCACCGGCGCGCCCAGGATGCGCTCAAGCTCCTGCACCCCGGCGCTGAGGGCGGGCTGGCTGACATGAGCGGCCTCGGCGGCGCGCGAGAAGCTGCCGTGTTCGGCCAGGAGCTTGAGATACTGGAGCTGACGCAACGTGGGGAGCATGGAAGGGAAATAGGCCTGCCCTATGCTGACGCCAAGGATAATCGATTGGCTTTATCCGTTTGACCCGTGTCGTATGACCCCATCATCTACAGGGCGATGCAAAAATCGCTCGCCGTCGTGCGCCAGAGCAGCAGGGAGAAAACACCATGACCGACGAAGCCAAATGCCCCTTTTCCGGCCGGACGCCCCGGTCGGTCGCAGGCGGCGGCGTTCAGAACCGCGATTGGTGGCCCAATCAGCTGCGGGTCGATCTGCTGAACCAGCACTCGACCAAGTCCGACCCGCTGGGGGAGTCGTTCGACTACCGCGAGGCCTTTTCCAAGCTGGACTATGAGGCGCTGAAGGCGGATCTGCGCGCGCTGATGACGGACTCCAAGGATTGGTGGCCGGCCGACTTCGGCCATTACGGCCCGCAGTTCATCCGCATGGCCTGGCACAGCGCCGGCACCTATCGCGTCGGCGACGGTCGGGGCGGCGGCGGGCGGGGCCAGCAGCGGTTCGCGCCGCTGAACTCCTGGCCCGACAACGTCAATATCGACAAGTCGCGTCGCCTGCTGTGGCCCATCAAGCAGAAGTATGGCCAAGCCATCTCGTGGGCCGACCTGATGATCCTGACCGGAAACGTCGCGCTGGAGACCATGGGCTTCCGCACCTTCGGCTTCTCCGGCGGCCGCGCCGATACCTGGGAGCCGGATCAGGACGTCTATTGGGGTCGCGAAACGACCTGGCTGGGCGGCGACGAGCGCTATGCCCACGGCTCGGACGGTGTTGTGAAGCCGGGCGACGAGGCCGTGCTGGTCAGCGATGACAATGCGGACGGCGACAAGCATTCGCGCGATCTGGAGAACCCGCTGGCCGCCGTGCAGATGGGCCTGATCTACGTCAATCCGGAGGGGCCGGACGGCAATCCCGATCCGATCGCGGCGGCGCGCGACATCCGCGACACCTTCGCCCGGATGGCGATGGACGATGAAGAGACGGTGGCCCTGATCGCCGGCGGCCACACCTTCGGCAAGACGCACGGCGCGGGCCCTGCCGACCACGTCGGCGCAGAGCCGGAAGGCGACGGCCTGGAGGCGCAAGGCCTGGGCTGGACCTCCAGCTTCGGAACGGGACACGGCGCCGACGCCATCACCAGCGGCCTGGAAGTCACCTGGACCCAGACCCCGGCCCAATGGAGCAACTTCTATTTCGAAAACCTGTTCGGCTTCGAATGGGAGCTGGAGAGGTCCCCGGCGGGCGCGCATCAGTGGGTGGCCAAGGACGCGGGCGAGATCATCCCCGACGCCCACGACCCGGCCAAGAAGAAGCGGCCGACGATGCTGACGACCGACCTGTCGATGCGGTTTGACCCGGAATACGAGAAGATCTCGCGCCGGTTCCTGAACGATCCGGAGGCGTTCGCCGACGCCTTTGCGCGGGCCTGGTTCAAGCTGACGCACCGCGATCTGGGGCCGCGTTCGCGCTACGTCGGGCCGGAGGTCCCGAGCGAAGTCCTGCTGTGGCAGGATCCGGTGCCGGAGGTGGATCATCCGCTGATCGACGCGACGGACGCGGCGGCTCTGAAGGCCAAGGTGCTGGACTCGGGCCTGAGCGTCGCTGAGCTCGTGGGCACGGCCTGGGCCTCGGCCTCGACCTTCCGCGGCGGGGACAAGCGGGGCGGTGCCAACGGCGCCCGCATCCGTTTGGCGCCGCAGAAGGATTGGGCCGTCAACCAGCCCGAACAGCTGGACCGGGTGTTAAAGACGCTGGAGCGCATCCAGACCGAGTTCAATCAGGCGCAGACGGGTGGCAAGAAGGTCTCCCTGGCCGACCTGATCGTGCTGGCCGGCAATGCGGGCGTCGAGCAGGCGGCCAAGGCGGCGGGCCACGACGCTAGCGTGCCGTTCACGCCCGGCCGGACGGACGCCAGCCAGGCGGACACGGATGTCGAGTCCTTCGGCTATCTGGAACCGGTCGCCGACGGCTTCCGCAACTTCCAGAAGGCCCGCTATGCGGTGCCGGCCGAGTCGCTGCTGATCGATCAGGCGCAGCGGCTGACGCTGACGGCGCCGGAGATGACGGTGCTGATCGGCGGCCTGCGGGCGATCAACATCAATACGGGCGGCGCGACGCACGGCGTGCTGACTGAGCGGCCGGGCGCGCTGTCCAACGATGTCTTCGTCAACCTGCTGGACATGGACGTGAAGTGGGCGGCGACCTCCGACGCCAAGGACGTCTTCGAAGGCCGCGACCGCAAGACGGGCGAAGCCAAATGGACCGGCACGCGTGTCGATCTGGTGTTCGGCTCCAACGCCGTGCTGCGCGCGCTGGCCGAGGTCTATGCCGGGGCCGACGCCGAAGGGAAGTTCGTCTCGGACTTCGTGGCGGCCTGGACCAAGGTGATGGAGCTGGACCGGTTCGACCTGCACGGTTGAGCCGGGGCAGAGGCTGAAAAGAAGAGGGCCGGGCGCTGTCGCAGCGTCCGGCCTTTTCTTCGTGCGGATCAGCGCAGCTTGATCTCGAACAGCTGCGGCCAGCGTTTGCCGGTGACAAACAGGCGCTTGCCCGCCGCATCCCAGGCGATGCCGTTCAGGACGTCGTCGTTGGGGTCGAGGTTGGCGCCCTTGGGGACCAGGGCGGTCAGATCGATGAAGGCCTTGACCACGCCGGTTTCGGGATCGATGCGCGCGATGCGGTTGTCCTGCCAGATATTGGCGAAGACCTCGCCGTCGATCCATTCCAGTTCGTTGATCTGATCCAGCGGCCGGCCGTCGGCGGTGATGGAGACGCGGCCGGTCTCGGCCAGGGTTTCGGGGTCCAGAAAGCGCAGCTGGTCTGTGCCGTCGCTCATGATCAGCCGGCGCCCGTCGGTGGTCAGGGCCCAGCCCTCGCCCGGATAGGAGAAGCCGCCTAGAGGCGAGAAGTCGTCCAGCTTCCAGATGAAGCCGATGTGGTTGCGCCAGGTCAGGCTGTAGAGTTTGCCGTTCAGCGTGGTCATGCCCTCGCCGAAGTAGATGGTCGGCAGGTCGCGCTGACGCTCCACGCGGCCGGTCTCCAGATCAACCTTGCGGATGAAGGACGGATAAAGGCCCGTGCTCTCGTAGAGGCCGCCGTCGTGGAAGAAGAGGCCCTCGGTGAAGGCCCCTGTGTCGTGCGGATAGGCCCGCACGACCTCGTAGGACTGGACCGGCACTTCGGCCCTGACCGGCAAGGCGACGCCTGTCGTCAGCAGCAGACCGGCGACAAGGCCGGCGAGCCGGGACGACAGGCGCATCATGAGCCTCAGCCCCGCTCGGCGGCGGCTTCGGCCTCGGCCTTTTGCGCGCGGGCCTCGGCGGCGTTCGCCTCGCTGCGGGCCAGTTCGGCCTTTTCCTTCTTGGATGCGGATTTGCGACCCAGCATGTTCAACGCCTCAACACCGGCCGAGAAGGCCATGGCCGCATAGATGTAGCCCTTGGGCACATGATAGCCGAAGCCGTCGGCGATCAACACCATGCCGATCATCAGCAGGAAGCCGAGCGCCAGCATGACGACGCTGGGGTTCTTGTTGATGAAGTTGGCCAGAGGGTCGGCGGCCAGCAGCATGACGGTCACGGCGACCAGAACGGCGACGACCATGATCGGCAGGTGCTCGGTCATGCCGACGGCGGTCAGGATCGAATCGATCGAGAAGACGATGTCCAACAGGATGATCTGGAAGATAGCCGCGCCGGCGTTGGCGATGACCACGTCCTTCTTGTCCATGACATCGTGGCTGGGGGTGGGATCGACCGTGTGGTGGATTTCCTTGGTCGCCTTCCAGACCAGGAACAGACCACCCGCGATCAGGATCAGGTCCTTCCACGAGAATTCATTGTTCATGACGGTGAAGACCGGCTGCACCAGACCGACCAGCCAGGCGATGATCGACAGCAGGGCCAGACGCATGATCAGCGCCAAGCCGATACCGATGCGCCGCACCTTCTGCCGCTGATGCTCGGGCAGTTTGTTCGACAGAATTGAGATGAAGATCAGGTTGTCGATGCCGAGCACGACCTCCATCACGATGAGGGTCACCAATGCGGCCCAGGCGGCCGGATCGGAGAGCAAGGGGGTTATGCTGTCGAGCATGGGGTTTCCTGGTGGAGGATAAAGCTTGAGCGGAAAGCGCTAGGGCCGACGCAGGTTCCGATCAAGCGATGGGGTGCGGCGTCATGGTCGCACCCCCCTGTCTGTCGGGGAGGCGACTGGACACGCGACGGCGCCTTCGCGCAATCGCAGCGAAGTTGGTGGAGGGCTGGGCGGAGCGCCGGGCCTTCGCCCGGAGTTCTGTGATGTGAAGTACCGTTTCGACGAAGGGTATGACGCTCCGCGCGGAAAGTTGGCCTGCAAGCTCGGGGCGCCGAGCGGTGGCGGTCTTATCGCCTAACCCCATAAGCCTGCGACGGGTCGGCGGTCCCTGCGAGGACCGGCCCGAGTGCGATCGAGTATCCCCCTCGACCCTCCGACACCGCTCCATGAGTCGCTGTCGGCGCGAGCCGTTTCAGACCCGCTCCCGTTCCATCCGCTCTCGCCGCCGCAAGGTCGCAGGCCTTACGAGCCCTCCATGCGACGAGACGGGTGCATTATGGGGCCGTTTGACCCCGTGGACGGGAAAAGGCGCACATAAATCGGCAAGCGTTTGAAGTCGCAGGAAATGGACCAGCGGCATTGCGATGGCTAAGTATCGTCTCCTCCCCATCCGTGGGGAGGTGGCTCGAAGCGCAGCGAAGAGACGGAGGGGCTCCTTCGCATCCCCGGCGCCCGTGGGACTTGAAGAACCCCTCCACCGCTTCGCGGTCCCCCTCCCCACGCGTGGGGAGGAGACGAGATGCCTCGTCGGTCCCCTGCGGCATCGGTGCGCCTTCACGCAATGTTGCGAGCGGCGAAACCCCGTGCTATCAGGCGCCCGGCTTGAAGGGGGCGTATTTCCGGATACGGCCTCCGTCGTGCTTTCCGTAAGCATTTCAAGCTTTTGACCGTTGCGAGCCTCGCAGTCGGTTGCGACCCTGACACAACGACCTCGGACCCTAATCAGTGGCTGATGATTTCAGAACGACGGAAGTCGGCGATCGCTACGCACAGGCGCTGTTCGACCTGGCGCTGGAAACCGGCCGCCTGGACGCCGTCCGCGCCGACCTGAAGTCGCTGAAGGCGGCCTGGACCGAAAGCGCCGACCTGCGTCGCCTGGCCACCTCGCCCGTCATCGCCGCGCCGGACCAGGCCAAGGGTCTGGTGGCTATCGCCGCCAAGGCCAAGTTCGAGCAGACCACAACCAACTTCCTGGGTCTGCTAGGTCAGAACCATCGCGCCAAGGATCTGCCTGCCGTGATCGCCGGGTTCGAGGCGCGCTACGCAAAACACGCCGGCGTGGTCGCCGCCGAGGTCGTCTCGGCTCAGCCGCTGGACGCCAAACAGGTCGCCGCCATTACCGCCGCCCTGTCCAAGAGCCTGGGCAAGGCTCCGGAACTGACCGCGCGCGTCGATCCGTCGATCCTGGGCGGCCTGAAGGTCAAGGTCGGCTCGAAACTGTTCGACGCCTCGCTGAAGACCAAGCTCGACCAGATGAAGTTCGCCCTCAAGCGCGCCTAAACGCGCTCCCGCCACCAAGAATGCGCGCCTGAACGGCGCACCCGCAGAAGACTGAAGAACAGAGAGCCCGTCATGGACATCCGCGCCGCTGAAATCTCGGCCATCCTCAAGTCGCAGATCGCCAACTTCGGCGTCGAAGCCGATGTCTCCGACGTCGGCAGCGTGCTGTCGGTCGGCGACGGCATCGCCCGCATCCACGGTCTGGACAATGTCCAGGCCGGTGAAATGGTCGAGTTCACCAAGGCCGGCGTGAAGGGCATGGCCCTGAACCTCGAGCGCGACAACGTGGGCGCCGTGATCTTCGGCGCCGACGCCGCCATCGCCGAGGGCGACGACGTGCGCCGCCTGGGCGAGATCGTGGACGTTCCGGTCGGCAAGGGTCTGCTGGGCCGCGTCGTCAACCCGCTGGGCGAGCCGATCGACGGCAAGGGTCCGATCCAGTTCACCGAGCGCCGCCGCGTGGACGTCAAGGCGCCCGGCATCATCCCGCGCAAGTCGGTTCACGAGCCGATGCAAACCGGCCTGAAGGCCATCGACACCCTGATCCCCGTCGGCCGCGGCCAGCGCGAGCTGATCATTGGTGACCGTCAGGTCGGCAAGACCGCCGTCGCCGTCGACACCATCTTGAACCAGAAGAACGTCAACAAGACCGACGACGAGAGCGCCAAGCTCTACTGCATCTACGTCGCAATCGGTCAGAAGCGTTCGACCGTCGCCCAGATCGTCAAGACCCTCGAAGAGTCGGGCGCGCTGGAATACACGATCGTCGTCGCCGCCACGGCGTCGGAACCGGCCCCGCTGCAATTCCTGGCCCCGTTCGCCGGCACCGCCATGGGCGAGTTCTTCCGCGACAACGGCATGCACGCCCTGATCGTCTATGACGATCTGTCGAAACAGGCTGTCGCCTATCGCCAGATGTCGCTGCTGCTGCGCCGTCCGCCCGGCCGTGAAGCCTATCCGGGCGACGTCTTCTACCTGCATAGCCGCCTGCTGGAGCGTTCGGCCAAGCTGAACGAGGATTACGGTTCGGGCTCGATGACCGCCCTGCCGATCATCGAAACCCAGGCCAACGACGTCTCGGCCTACATCCCGACCAACGTGATCTCGATCACCGACGGTCAGATCTTCCTGGAATCGGACCTGTTCTATCAGGGCATCCGTCCGGCCGTGAACGTCGGCATCTCGGTGTCGCGCGTCGGCTCGTCGGCCCAGACCAAGGCGATGAAGAAGGTCGCCGGTTCGATCAAGGGCGAGCTGGCGCAGTATCGCGAGATGGCAGCCTTCGCCAAGTTCGGCTCGGACCTGGACGCCTCGACCCAGAAGCTGCTGGCGCGCGGCGCCCGTCTGACGGAACTGCTGAAGCAGCCGCAGTATTCGCCGCTGGCGATGGAAGAGCAGGTCGTCTCGGTCTACGCCGGCACGCGCGGTTACATCGACGGCATCGCCGTCGGCGACGTCGGCCGCTTCGAGAAGGAGCTGCTGGCGCGCATCCATGCGAACCACGCGTCGCTGCTGGAAGGCATCCGCACCAAGAAGGACCTGACCTCGGACCTCGAAGCCGAGCTGAAGGACATCCTGGCCGCCTTCGTCAAGACCTTCGCCTGAACCCGTCTGGTAAGCTGAGAGAGTAAGCGCCGGATGGCCAGCCTCAAGGAAATGCGCAATCGGATCGGAAGCGTGAAAGCCACGCAGAAGATCACGAAAGCCATGCAGATGGTCGCCGCGGCCAAGCTGAAGCGCGCCCAGGACCAGGCCGAAAGCGCCCGGCCCTATGCGCAGAAGATGGCCTCGGTCATCGCCAATCTGGCCGCCGGCGTCTCGGGCGCCGACGCCCCCAAGATGCTGTCGGGCACGGGCCAGGATCAGCGTCACCTGATCGTCGTGGCGACAGCGGACAAGGGTCTGGCGGGCGGCTTCTCGACCAACGTCATCCGCGCCGCGCGCGAGCGGATCAACAGCCTGATCAACGCCGGCAAGGACGTGAAGATCATCGCCGTCGGCAAGAAGTCGCGCGATCAGCTGGCGCGTCTGTACGGCGATAAGGTGGTCCACACCTTCGAACTGTCGGACCACAAGACGATCGGCCTGCCGTCGGCCCAGCCGGTCGCCGAAATGATCGCCACGGCGTTCGAAGAGGGTCAGGCCGATGTGGTCACCCTGTTCTACAGCCAGTTCAAGTCGGTGATCCAACAGGTCCCGACGGCCAAGCAGTTGATCCCGGCCGTGGTCGAGGGCGACGCCCAGCCGATCGACCTGAACGGCGCGGTCTATGAGTACGAGCCTTCGGAAGAGGAAATTCTGGAAACCCTGCTGCCGCGCGCGCTGACGACCCAGATTCTGGCCGCGCTGTATGAGAACCAGGCCGGCTTCTTCGGCTCGCAAATGGCGGCGATGGACAACGCCACGCGCAATGCGGGCGACCTCATCAACGCCCTGACGCTGCAATACAATCGCAAGCGCCAAGCCCAGATCACCACCGAGCTGATCGAGATCATCGCCGGCGCCGAAGCCCTCTGATCCCGACCGAACAGACATTCCGATACGGACCCTGACCATGACCGACACCGTCGCCCCCAAGAAACCCGCCGCCAAGAAGCCCGCCGTCAAGAAGGCGCCTGTCGCCGCGACCGCGCCCGGCGCGGCCGTCGCCACGGGCAAGATCGCCCAGGTCATCGGCGCCGTCGTCGATGTCGAGTTCGACGGCCACCTGCCGGCGATCCTGAACGCCCTGCACACCCAGAACATCGACCAGAAGACGGGCGAGCCTTTCACCCTGGTTCTGGAAGTCGCCCAGCACCTGGGTGAGAACATGGTCCGCGCCATCTCGATGGACACGACCGAAGGCCTGACGCGCGGCCAGCCCGTGACCGACACCGGGTCGTCGATCCAGGCGCCGGTCGGCCCCGGCACCCTGGGCCGCATCATGAACGTCGTCGGCCAGCCGATCGACGAAGCCGGCCCGATCGCCACCACCGAATACCGCCCGATCCACAAGGAAGCGCCCAGCTTCGAAGAGCAGTCGACCTCGTCGGAAATCCTGGTCACGGGCATCAAGGTCATCGACCTGATGTGCCCCTACACCAAGGGCGGCAAGATCGGCCTGTTCGGCGGCGCCGGCGTGGGCAAGACCGTGACCATGCAGGAGCTGATCAACAACATCGCCAAGGCGTACGGCGGTTATTCGGTTCTGGCCGGCGTGGGCGAGCGCACCCGCGAAGGCAACGACCTGTATCACGAGATGATCGAGTCCAACGTGAACGTGGACCCGTCCAAGAACGGCGGCTCGACAGAGGGCTCCAAGTGCGCCCTGGTCTACGGCCAGATGAACGAGCCCCCCGGCGCCCGCGCTCGCGTCGCCCTGACCGGCCTGTCGATCGCGGAATACTTCCGTGACGAAGAAGGCAAGGATGTGCTGCTGTTCGTCGACAACATCTTCCGCTTCACGCAGGCCGGTTCTGAAGTGTCGGCTCTGCTGGGCCGGATCCCCTCGGCCGTGGGTTATCAGCCGACGCTGGCCACCGAGATGGGCAACCTGCAGGAGCGCATCACCTCGACCAAGAAGGGTTCGATCACCTCGGTCCAGGCCATCTACGTGCCCGCCGACGACCTGACCGACCCGGCGCCCGCCGCCTCGTTCGCCCACTTGGACGCAACGACGGTTTTGAGCCGCGACATCGCCGCCCAGGCCATCTTCCCAGCCGTTGACCCGCTGGACTCGACCTCGCGGATCATGGACCCGCTGGTCATCGGCGACGAACACTACAACGTCGCCCGTTCGGTTCAGGAAGTGCTGCAGCAGTACAAGGGCCTGAAGGACATCATCGCCATCCTGGGCATGGACGAGCTGTCGGAAGAGGACAAGCTGGTCGTCTCGCGCGCCCGCAAGATCCAGCGCTTCCTGTCTCAGCCCTTCTTTGTGGCCGAACAGTTCACCAACTCGCCCGGCAAGTTCGTCGAGCTGGCCGACACGATCCGCTCGTTCAAGGGCATCGTCGCCGGTGAATACGACCACCTGCCGGAAGCCGCCTTCTACATGGTCGGCTCCATCGAAGAGGCCGTCGCCAAGGCCGAGAAGATGGCGTCGGAAGCCTGATCATGGCCGGCAAGCTGAACTTCTCCCTCGTCTCGCCGGAACGCGAGGTCTTCTCGGGCCTCGTGGACCAGGTCGATGCACCGGGCGTCGAGGGCGACTTCGGCGTTCTGCCGGATCATGCGCCCTTCATGACCGCCCTGCGCGAGGGTCTGGTGACCGTCTATAACAACGGCGCCAAGACCCAGTACGACGTGCACGGCGGCTTCGCCGACGTGAACGGCGAAGGCCTGACCATCCTGGCCGAACAGGCCACCGAGGTCGTTGCGGCCTGATCCTGTCGAAGGGTCGAACGATTTGAGGCCTCCCGTTTCGGCGGGAGGCCTTTTTCGTGGGCGGCGGGCGCGCTAGGACCTGCCCATGACCGATCTCATCGACATCCACGGCGTCTGCGCTCCCGGTTTTGAGGCCGTGAGCGAGGCGTTCGCCGCCAACTTCACCGCCGCGCCCGAGGGGCTGAACGAGCAGGCGGCGCGGTTCAGCGTGCTGGTCGAGGGCGAAACGGTCGTCGATCTGTGGGCGGGCCATGCGGATACGGCCAGGACGACGCCGTTCACCGACACCACCCTGACCTCTGTGTTTTCGACAGGCAAGGCGGTGATGGCCATCCTGATGGCGAGCGCGGTCGAGGCGGGTCAGATCGACTATGATCAAACGGTGGCCTCGCTGTGGCCCGAGTTCGGGGCGGCGGGCAAGGCGGAGGTCACCGTCGCCCAGTTGATGAGCCACCAGTCGGGTCTGCCGGGCTTTTCCGAGGCGGTCGATCCGACAATCTGGTTCGATGTGTCCGCGGTGCTGGCGCGTCTGGCGGCCCAGGCGCCGATGTGGGCGCCGGGTTCAGCCTCGGGCTATCACCCGATCACCGTCGGCTATCTGGCCAATGAAGTCTATCGCCGCGCGACCGGACGGACGATGGGCCAGGCGCTGCGCCAGGACTTCCCGGAGCTGGACCTGTGGATCGGCCTGCCGGAAAGCCAGCATGGACGGGTGGCGCAGATGCGCAAACCCACGGCGGCGCCGAGCCTGGGGGCCATCGATCCGATCAAACAGGCGGCCTTCCTGGATCGCGGCTCGGCGCCGGGCGGGCGCGGCTCGGCGGCCTGGCGCGAGATGGAGATTCCGTCGGCCAATCTGCACGGCACGGCGCTGGGCCTGGCGAAGATGCTGGGCGTAGTGGCAAATGGCGGCGTGCTGGACGCCCGGTCGGTGCTGTCGGCGGGAACGCTGGATCAGCTGACGGGAGAGCGCATCCATGGGCCGGACAAGGTGTTGCCCTACACGATCAGCTGGGCGGCGGGCCTGATGCGCAACGACGGGCTGAAGGTCTTCGGGCCCAACGAAGCCTTCGGCCATTATGGCTGGGGCGGGTCGATGGCCATGGCCGATCCCTCGCGGAAACTGTCGGCGGCCTATGTCATGACGCGCCAGTCGCCGCACCTGATCGGCGACCCTCGGCCCAAGCGGTTGCTGGACGCGCTCTACGCCGCCTTGTGAACCGGGCCGGGCGCGGTCAGCAGGCCGATCAGGCCGGCCAAGCCCGCGCAGCCGGCGCAGGTCAGGATCACGGCCCGAAACGCCGCGTGGAAGGCGTCGCGGGCGATGGGCGTGATCGCGCCGCCCGACATGACCTGGGCCAGCTGGGCGCGGGCGTCAGGCAGATTGGCGACCCCGGCGAAGACCGCAGACAGCACCAGGCCTAGGAGGGCGACGGCCAGAAGGCTGGCCACGCGCGCCACTGCATTGTTGACGCCCGAGGCCACGCCGGTGTGGCCCGCCTTGACGGCCCCCATCACCGTCGCCGTCAGCGGCCCGACCGCCAGGGTCATGCCGATCGCCAGCACCGTCATGCCCGCCAGCGGTCCGTCGATATAGCCGGCGCCCGGCGCAGGCACGGCGAGGAGCGCCAGTCCGATCCCGGCCAGGGCCGGACCGACGCTGAGCGACAGACGCGCGCCGAACCGATCGGCGACCCGACCCGCGAGGCCGGAAAACAGGCCCATGACGGCGGCGAAGGGCAGCATGGCGGCGCCCGCCTCGGTCGCGCTCCAGCCGTGAACCCGGATCAGATCGAAGGGCAGGAAGAACATCGCCCCGCCCAGGGCGAAATAGAGCAGCAGGGTCAGCAGATTGATCCCGCTGAACACCGAGGAGGAAAACAGGCCCAGCGGCATCATCGGGTGGCTCTGGCGCGCCTCGGCCCAGACGAAGGCGGCCAGCAGCGCCGCGCCCACGACAAGTCCGGCCAGGATGACGGGCGATGGGAACCCCAGATCGGGCGCGGCGGTCAGGGCCCAGGTCAGGGCGCCCAGTCCGGCGACCGCCAGAACTGCGCCCAGACCGTCCAGACCGCGCGCGTCGGGATCGCGGCTCTCGGGCGTCGCGGCCAGGGTCACAACGGCGGTCAGGATCGCCAGCGGGACATTGATCCAGAAGATGGCGCGCCAGTCGGCGGCGTCGGCCAGCCATCCCCCGATCAGCGGTCCGACCATGCCGGTCAGGGCGCCGAAGCCGGCCCAGGTTCCAAAGGCCTTGCCCCGCTCCTCGGGCGGGAAGGTCGCGCCGATCACCGCCAGGGCGCCGGGCGTCAGCAGGGCCGCGCCGATCCCCTGGATCGCCCGGCCGGCGACCAGGGCCTGGACGGTGGGCGCCAGGGCGCAGCCGATGGAGGCCAGGGCGAAGATCGCGACCCCGATCAGAAAGACCCGCCGCCGTCCGAACCGATCGCCGGCCGCGCCACCGATCAAAACCAGGGCGCCCAGCGTCAGCAGATAGGCGTTCGACACCCACTGGACCGCCGCCGTGCCGGCCGCAAGATCCCGCTGTACGGCGGGCAAGGCGACGCCCAGGGCCGAGCCGTCGATGAAGGTCAGGCTGGAGCCCAGCACCGTCGCGGCCAGCACCCAGCGTTTGCGCGCCGCCGACAGGGGATGGGCCGGTTCGGCGGCGGCGTGGACCTGTCCGCCTTCGCAGGGGCCCGGTTGGGCGGTCGTCATGGCCTCGCCTCCGTGTGGGCGAAGGCTACGCCGGTTCCGCCGTGGTCTTCAACGCCTCGCGTGCGGCGCGGCTGCGATTGAAGGCGGCCAGGGCGAAGACGCCGGCGCCGGCCCAGATGAAGACGAAGGACACGATCCGCAGCAGGGTCAGAGGCTCGCCGGTCGCGACGCCGCAGGCGAACTGCAGCGTCGGGGCTAGGAACTGGATGAAGCCCACGGTGGACAGGGGCAGACGCCGAGCCGACCAGGCGAACAGCGCCAGCGGGATCACGGTCGCCGGGCCATTCACCAGCGCCCAGATCAGGCCGGAGGGCGACCCAAATCCGACCGCCTGACCGTGGGTGGTCAACCAGGCCAGGAAGACCGCGCCAATGGGCAGCAGCACCAGACATTCCACGAACAGACCAGTCTGGGCCGAGGCGGGCACGCGTTTTCGGATCACCGCATAGGCGCAGAAGGTGACGGCCAGGGTCAGGCCGATGATCGGCACATGCCCGAGGGCGATCGTCTGGATCACGACCCCGATGGCGGCCAGACCGATGGCGAGCGCGCTCCAGCGGTCGATCTTCTCGCGGAACAGCACGGCGCCGGCCGCCATGTTGAGCAGGGGATTGATATAGTAGCCGAGGCTGGCCTCCAGCGTCGCGTGATGCGTGGTGGCGAAGACGTAAAGGCTCCAGTTGGTGCCGATCAGCAGCGCGGACAGGGCCAGCCAGGCCAGGGTGCGCGGCGTGGCCAGCACCCGGCGCGCCTCGCCCCATTGCCCGGCCAGCAGCAGGACCAAGCCCGCCACGAAGACCGACCAGACCGCCCGATGCGCCAGGATTTCGGGCGCGCCGAAGCCGTGCGCCGCCATCGCCATGAAGAGCAGCGGCAGCAGCCCCCACAGGGTGTAGCAGGCGATGGCCGTGCCGACGGCGCGGCCGTCGGCAGGGGGTGCGTGGGCGTTCATGACGGTTGAGACCGCCTAGACCGTGATCGAACGATATCCCGACGACGACTTGATCACGCCGGTCTCGTCCAGAAGCTGCGCGATCTGGACGGCGTTCAGGGCGGCGCCCTTGCGCAGGTTGTCGGACACGACCCAAAGGTTCAGGCCGTTCTCGACGGTCGTGTCCTTGCGGATGCGGCTGACATAGACGGCGTGTTCGCTGGCCGCGTCGACGGGGGTGATATAGCCGTCGTGCTCCTGCTTATCGATGACCAGCACGCCCGGCGCCTCGCGCAGGATGGCGCGGGCCTCGTCGGGTTCGATGGGGCGGTCGAACTCCACATTCACGGCCTCGGAGTGACCCACGAAGACGGGCACGCGCACGCAGGTGACGGTGACCTTGATGTCGGGGTCCAGCATCTTGTGCGTCTCGTCCGACATCTTCTTCTCCTCGTCGGTGGAGCCGTCCTCGAGGAAGGAGCCGATGTAGGGGATGACGTTGAAGGCGATCTGTTTGGGGAACTTCTTGGGCGTGGCGTCGCCCAGGCCGTAGATGGCCTTGGTCTGGTTCCACAGCTCGTCCATGCCTTCCTTACCGGCGCCAGACACCGACTGATAGGTCGAGACCACGACTCGCTTGATCTTGGCCGCATCGTGCAGCGGCTTCAGCGCCGTCACCAGCTGGATGGTCGAGCAATTGGGGTTGGCGATGATGTTCTTCTTGGTCGCGTCCTTAATGGCGTCCGGGTTCACCTCGGGCACGATCAGCGGCACGTCGGGGTCCTTGCGGAAGGCCGAGGAGTTGTCGATCACGATGGGACCGGCCTTGCCGATCTTCTCGGACCATTCCTTGGACACCGCGCCGCCGGCGGACATCAGGACGATATCGACCTTTGAGAAGTCGAACTGTTCGATGTCCTGGCATTTGACGGTCTTGTCGCCGAAGGAGACCTCGACGCCCTTGGACTTGCGCGAGGCGATGGCGTGGATTTCATCGACGGGGAATTCCAGCTCCTCGAGGATGTTCAGCATTTCGCGGCCCACATTGCCCGTGGCTCCGACGATGGCGACGCGATAACCCATTTTTTCTCGTCCTTCGGACGCGCTACCGCTCGGCCCACGGGGCCTCGCTGCTTGAGCGCATTGTAGTGATGGCCCTGCAAATAGGCGTTCAGAGCTGTGAAGCAATCGCTTTTCACTGTACCGGGCTTTAAGCAGTCCTCCCATGACCTCCCGTATTCGCAACGCCTACGACATCCGCGTGGAAGAGGGCGTGCTGACGCCCGATCCGGCGCAGGAGAGCGTGATCACGGCGCTGGAGCGGCTGGAGGTCGATCTGGCCAAACGCGGCCTGTTCGGCAAGGCGCCGGAGGTCCGGGGCATTTATCTCTACGGCCCGCCCGGACGCGGCAAGTCGATGCTGATGGACCTGTTCTATTCGGCGACGCCGGAGCCGCGAAAGACGCGCGCCCACTTTCACGCCTTCATGGCCCGTATCCACGACCTGGTGAAACAGTGGCGCGAGGGGGATGCGAAGACCCGCAAGGCCGTGTTCGGAACCCATAGGGGCGACGACCCCATCCCGCCGATCGCAAAGCTGATCGCGTCGGAAGCCCGGCTGCTGTGTTTCGACGAACTGCAGGTCACCGACATCGCCGACGCCATGATCCTGGGCCGGTTGTTCGAAGCCCTGTTCGAGGATCGGGTGGTGCTGGCCATCACCTCGAACCGCGCGCCGGAGGACCTCTACAAGAACGGCATCAACCGCCAGCTCTTCCTGCCCTTCATCGACATCATCCGCGAGCGTTGCGTGGTGGTCGAGACGGCCGGGACGCGGGATTGGCGGCTGGACCGGATGACCTCGGCCCAGGTCTGGCACACGCCGGACGACCGCGCGGCGTTCGAGGCGTTATGGCGCGAGCTGAAGGGGGGCGAGCCGGAAGAACCGGCGCACCTGAGCGTGTTGGGCCGCGATGTGGTGGTGCAGCGCACCGTGGGATCGATGGCGAGGGCGACGTTTGCCGAGCTGTGCGCCAGGCCGCTGGGGCCGCAGGATTATCTGGCCATCGCCCAGCGGTTCCACACCCTGTTCCTGGAAGACGTGCCGATCCTGAGTTCGGCCAACCACCACGAGGCGCGGCGTCTGGTGACCCTGGTGGACGCCCTCTATGAGGCCAAGACCAAGCTGATCGTGCTGGCGGCGGCCAAGCCCGAGGCGCTCTATACCGAAGGGGTGGGGGCGTTCGAGTTTGAGCGCACCGTGTCGCGCTTCAACGAAATGCAGAGCAAGGACTGGCTGGCGCACGTCCGCGACTGACGGTTAGGGTAAGGGCTGACCCTCGGAGTGTTTCCATGCGCCGTCTCGCCCTCGCCGCCGCCCTTTCTTTGACCTTATCGCCGCTGACGGCGGGAGGAGCGTTCGCCCAAACGGCGCCGGCTGCGGCCAGTCGCGGGCTGACGCCGGCCGAGGTCGCGACGTGGATCATCGGGCTGGGCGGGCGGGTCGGGCCTGTGCAGACCGAGAACGGCCTGACCTTCTTCACCGTGACCAATGCGGGCCTGACCTGGGCGGTCTTCTTCTATGGCTGCGAGGCGTCTGGCTGCGGCGAGGTTCAGTTCAGCGCCGTGGTGCCGGGCTCCGGCGCGACGCTGGACAAGGTGAACGCCTGGAACCGCGACAACCGCTATCTGAAGGCCTTCCACACCGCGGCTGAAACACCGACGGCGACGGTGCAATACGATGTCGTCGTGCTGTCGGGCGAAGGCGTGGCGCAACTGGCGGACCCGCTGACGGTCTGGCTGCAACTGCTGCCGAAGTTTGCGGCAGGCATGGGCTACGTCCCGCCGCAATGATGCCCCTCTCCCAACGGGAGGAGGGAAAAGAAAAATGGCCTGCGGATCGCTCCGCAGGCCCCTCGTCATTCGATCGTCGCGCGGCTTACGCCAGCGAGGAATCGATGTCCTTGCAGGCTTGCAGCAGGCCCTGGACCGAGGCGACCGACTTTTCGAACATCGCCTTTTCTTCGTCGTTGGTGGTGAACTCGACGATCTTCTCGACGCCGCCGGCGCCGATCAGCGCGGGGACGCCGACGTAGAGGTCCGACAGACCGTATTCGCCCGACAGCCAGACGGCGCAGGGCAGGACGCGCTTCTGGTCCAGCAGGTAGGACTTGGCCATGGCGATGGCGGATTCCGCCGGGGCGTAGAAGGCCGAGCCGGTCTTCAGCAGGGCCACGATCTCTCCGCCGCCCTTGCGGGTGCGCTCGACGATGGCGTCCAGTTCGTCCTGCGACAGGAAGCCGGCGGCGACGGCGTCCGGCAGGGGCAGGCCTCCGACGGTCGAGTGGCGCACCATCGGCACCATGTCGTCGCCGTGACCACCCAGGGTCCAGGCGTGGATGTCCTGCACCGACACGCCGGTCTTTTCAGCCAGGAAATAGGCGAAGCGGGCCGAGTCCAGCACGCCGGCCATGCCGACCACCTTCTCCTTCGGCAGGCCGGAGAAGTTCTGCAAGGCCCAGACCATGGCGTCGAGCGGGTTGGTGATGCAGATGACAAAGGCGTTGGGCGCGTGGGCCTTGATGCCCTCGCCGACGGCCTTCATGACCTTCAGGTTGATGCCGATCAGGTCGTCGCGGCTCATGCCCGGCTTGCGCGGCACGCCGGCGGTGACGATGCAGACGTCTGCGCCCGCGATGTCGGCATAGTCGTTGGCGCCCTTCAGGGCCACGTCCTGGCCGAAGACGGCCGAGGCCTCGGCGATGTCCAGCGCCTTGCCCTGCGGGGTGCCTTCGGCGATGTCGAACAGGATCACGTCGCCCAGGGCTTCGCGCGCGGCCACGTGGGCCAGGGTTCCGCCGATCATGCCGGCGCCGATAAGGGCGATCTTCGCGCGAGCCATGGATGTCTCCGTTTATTGCGTGTGCGAAAGGGGATTAATCGTGCGGGCGGTCTAGACCCCTCGCGCGGCTGTCGCAAGAACCTCGCTTTACGGCCTTGGTCAGGCTTGCGAAGGTCCGGCGACAACCGGAGGACTTCGATGCGCCGTTCATTCGCTTTCGCCCTGCTGCTGGCCTCGGTCGCCACGCCTGTGCTGGCCCAGACGCCGCCTGCGACCATCGGCGAACGCTATATCCCGGCGCCCTGGTGGATGCGCGATCCGGTCATCGCCTCCGTCGGCCAGGTGCGGGTGGAGATTCAAGCCAACCGCGCCTTCGTTTCGGCCAGCTTCCAGTCGGTGGACCGCAGCGTCGCCGAGGCCTCGCGCGCCGCCGCCGATCAGGTTCGGGCGCTGAGCCAGGCGTTGTCGGCCTATGGGCCGGACAAGGTGCGGGTCGAGACCAGCGTCACCACCCGGCCGCTCTATGACCAGTACCGCGACGAAAACGGGGTGATGCGCGACAACACCCGAGCCGACCGCGTGGCCCGCTATCAGGCCGACGCCTCGGTCAATGTGACGGTGCGCGATGTGCGCCTGATCGAGCGGGTCTATGCGACCATCGTTGCTTCGCGTCCGACCTCGATCGGACAGGTCAATTTCAACCTGGACCCCGACAACAGCTGGAAGGCCAATCTGCAGGCCGAGGCGATGAAGGATGCGCGTCGCCGGGCCGAGGCGGCGGCGACCAACGCCGGCGCGACCCTCGGGCGGGTCAAGATCATCGATCCGTCGGGGCGGGTTTGCCAGACGGACGTGCTGGCGGGCTGGCCTTCATACGCCGCAGGGGGCGGGCAGGAGACGACGGTAGACGACATCGTGGTGACGGGGTCGCGATCGGAAGCGCGCATGGAATATGCCGCGCCGCCAGCCCCGCCCCCTCCGCCCGGAGGCGGGGCGCCCAGCGAGGCACAGATCGAGGCGGCTCGGCTGGCGCTGCAACCGCCCTTGCACGTGATGACTGACAGCGCCTGCGTCATCTACGGACTGAATTGATGGGGTTCGAGGTCGCTCCGGCCTTCGAGGCGGGATCGGTCGCCGCCGCCGAATGGCCGCTGTGCCATGTGCGGCTGCAGGACGACGCTCGCTTTCCCTGGCTGATCCTGATCCCCCGCGTCGAGGGGGCGGTGGAGCTGGAAGACCTCAGTGTCGAACAGCGGACAATGTTGATGGAGGAGACGGTGCGCGCCGGGGCGTTGGTTCGTCGGCTAGGCGCGGTTGAAAAACTGAACGTCGGCGCCATCGGCAATGTGACGGCGCAATTGCATGTCCATGTGGTCGGCCGCCGCCGCGACGACGGTCTCTGGCCCGATCCGGTCTGGGGTCGCGGTCCTGTTGTTCCGTATGCGGACGATGAGCGTACGTGGCGGCTGGCGATCGTCGCCGGCGGCTAGATGATATCCAGCGGCACGGCGTGTTTCGGGGGCGGGAAGGCCGCATCCAGCCGTTCCAGATCCTCCAGGTCGAACTGGATGTCCAGGGCGTCGGCGTTGGCCTCGACGTGTTCGACCGAACTGGCCTTGGGGATGGCGATGACGCCGTCGTGGCGCAGGACGGCGGCCAGCGCCACCTGGGCCGGGCTGGCGGAATGGCGATTGGCGATGTCGCGGATCAGGGGCTGCTCCAGCAGTTCGCCTCGCCCAAGCGGCGAATAGGCCATCATCGGCATGTCGCGCGCCTGCATCCACGGGAAGAGGTCGAACTCCACCCCGCGTGAGGCGAGATTATAGAGCAGCTGGTTGGCGGCGCAGTTCTCGCCCCCCTCGATCTCCATCAACTGCTCCATGGCGCGCAGGTCCAGGTTGGACACGCCCCAGCGGGCGATCATCCCTTCGTCGACCAGATCGCGGAAGGCCTCGACGGTCTCCTCCAGCGGCACATGGCCTTCCCAGTGCAGCAGATAGAGATCCAGCCGCTCGACGCCGAGCCGTTCCAGCGACTTCTCGCAGGCCAGCATCATCTTCATCTCCGACGCATTCTCAGGCCGGACCTTGGAGACCAAAAAGACCTCATCGCGGCGTCCGGCGATGACCTCGCCCACCAGACGTTCCGAGCGGCCGTCGCCATACAGTTCGGCCGTGTCGATCAGGGTCATGCCCAGGTCGATGCCGCGCGCCAGGGCCTGCTGCTCTTCATCGCGCCAGGCCGGGTCGTCGCCCAGCTCCCAGGTGCCTTGGCCGAGGGCGGGAACGGTCGTACCGTCCGCAAAGGTGACGAGGCGGGTCATGTCCGTCCTGACGATAATGAGCGGCGAAGACGCCGTCGGAGGAAGCGATGCGAACCCGGCATATCAAGACCGACGGTCTGGTCCAACAGGTTCTGGAGGCCGGGTTCGAGGATGACAACGCGCCGCTGGTCCTGCTGATCCACGGCTTTCCCGAACTAGGGATCAGCTGGCGCGCCCAGGTCGAGGCGATGTCGCAGGCGGGCTATCATGTCGTCGCCCCGGACATGCGGGGCTATGGCGGGACGGACAAGCCGGCGGGGGTGGAGGCCTACTCGATCCTGCATCTGGTCGGGGACATGGTCGATCTGGTCCGGGCGCTGAGCAAAGGGCCTTGCGTCGTCGTCGGGCATGACTGGGGCGCGCCGGTGGCCTGGCATTGCGCCTTGTTTAGGCCGGATCTGTTCACGGCGGTCGCGGGGCTGTCTGTCCCGTTCCAGCCGCGCCGACCCAAGGGACCGCCCACGGCCGCCATGGCCGCCATCTCGAAACGGGCCGGGCTGGGCGACCTCTACATCAGCCGATTCCAGGCGCCCGACGCGCACATGGCGTTGGACGCCGATCCGGCGATGGCGCTGAGGAAACTGTTCTATGCCTACGACAGCGCGACGCCGGCCGAGCGCAGATCGACCGGCTTCATGCCCGAGGGCGTGGCTCTGCTCGACACCATCGCCGACGACGCGACCCTGCCGCCATGGATGAGCGAGGCGCATTTCGACGAATATGTGCAGGCTTTTTCGGCGGGCGGGTTCGAAGGGCCGCTGAACTGGTATCGGGCGATGGACCTGAACTGGTTGCTGACGGCCTTAGTGCAGGACCAAAAGATCACCCCGCCTGCCCTGTTCATCGTCGGCGAGGACGACCCGGTGCGCCACTACGCCGGCGGGCACGAAGCGGGCCTGAAGGACTGGGCGCCGAACCTGATCCGCTCGGTCGTCGTGCCGGGCGCGGGTCACTGGATCCAGCAGGAGCGGGCGGACGAGATCAACCGCCTGCTGCTGGATTTTCTGCAGAGCCTCTAGGCCGCCTGCCTCGTCGTCATCTGATCACGCGCCTCGGCCACGATCTCCAGGCTGCGGATGCGGGCGGTATTGTCGAACATCATGCCGGTGACCATCAGCTCGTCCACGCCGGTCAGGGCGATGAAGTCGGTCAGTTGGCGCTTGATGGTCTCCGGGCCGCCGATGGCGGAATACAGCAGCCGGCCCTTGGCGCCGGCGATCTGCTGCGGCGTCAGGATCGCGGCGATGTCATCGACGGGCGGCGGCAACTTGCCCGGCTTGCCGGTCGAGAGGCGGGCGAAGCTCTGCTGCATCGACGTGGACAGGCGCTCGCCCTCGGCGTCCGTGTCGGCGGCGAAGACATTGATCGCGGCCATGGCGTGGGGCTTGGCCAGGCGATCCGAGGGGACGAACTCGCGGCGATACAGGGCCAGGGCCTCCAGCAGCAGTTCGGGTGCGAAATGGCTGGCGAAGGCGTAGGCCAGGCCGAGCTGACCGGCGAGCTGGGCGCTAAATAGGCTGGAGCCCAGAAGCCAGATCGGCACGCGCAGGCCGGCGCCCGGAACGGCCCGGACGGGCTGGTTCTCAGACGCCGGCTCGAACCAGTGGATCAGCTCGATGACGTCGCGCGGGAACTGGTCTGCGCCTTCGAAATAGCGCCGCAGCGCCCGGGCGGTGGCGCCGTCCGTGCCGGGCGCGCGGCCCAGGCCGAGATCGATGCGGCCCGGAAACAGGGTCTCCAGCGTGCCGAACTGTTCGGCGACGACCAGGGGCGCATGGTTGGGCAGCATGACGCCGCCGGAGCCGACGCGAATGCGCTCGGTCCCCGCCGCGACATGGCCGATGACGATGGCGGTGGCGGCGCTGGCGATGCCGGGCATATTGTGGTGTTCGGCCAGCCAGAACCGCTCATAGCCGAGCCGATCGGCGGCCTGGGCCAGGGCCAGGGTTTCATCCAGGCCGCGTCGGGCGTCGCCGCCTTCGACGATGGGAGAGAGGTCGAGAACTGAAAACGGGATCATGACGCCTAGATCGGGTCTGTCCCTCGGGGTTCAAGGGCGAGAGCCTGGAACCGCGACCGGATCAGGCGCTTTAAACTGATCTCGACAAGCGGAGCGATGCGCCATGACCGACACCGATTCCCCCAAGCCCGAAGCGGATTGCGACGACGCCCGCGAGGCCGCCGACATGGGCGAAAAGCCGGATCTGGGTCACAAGGCGGATACGCTGATCGACGCCCTGGACGGCAGCGATTCGGGATCGGACACGCGGGCAGGCTCGCTGCGTGGCGGATCGGCAAGCGGTTCGGACGACGACCCCGACTCCGCCGAGATCAATGACCGACTGGCGAAGGAAGGCTCGGCCGAGAAAGGCGCGACGAACCAGGACGACGCCGCCGACTGAGCGGGCGCCTTGTCGCCGCCGCAACCATGCGCCACGGTGGCGCTCTGAACCTCTCGGTCCAAGGACGATCTCTCGATGACGCTTCGCTTGGCGGCCTCCGCCGTCGTGGTTCTGTTTTGCCTCGCAGGATGTGATCGCTCGGCTCAACCGGTCGAGGCCAAGACTGCGCCCGAAGCGTCGGCGCCGGCCGTCGCTGACGCGACGCCGCCAGCAACCGAAGCGCCCGCCGTTTCAGAAACGTCCGCGCCCGCCGCCGACGGCGCGCCGTCCTTTGCGGTCGTGTATCCCGGCGCGCAGGTGGACGGACAGCCGCTGGCCGCTGGCGGCGAGGCAGGGCCGGGCGGCCTTATCACCTTCACCACCAGCGCCTCGCCGGACGATGTCGTCGCCTTCTATCGCGAGCGCGCCGAGAAGGCGGGCCTGCGCTCCGTCGCCGGAATGAACCAGGGCGACACACGCGCCTATGGCGCGGCGGCGGACGCGGTGAACGGCGCCTCGCTGCAGGTCGTCGCCACGCCGACCGAGACCGGCGAGACTTCGGTTCAGCTGGGCTGGAGCGCCGGTCAGTGAGGCGGGTCGCCGCCCTGGGCGCGGCGACGGCGATCCTGCTGGCCGCGGGGTGCGCAGGGGCGCCCAAGCCGGACGGCGCGATGCCGACGGCGGGCTTCCTGGGCGATGAAACGATCGCCCAACTGACGGATGCGGTCCCGCCAGCCCCAACTCCGGGATCCATCGCGGACCTGGCGGACAAGGCGGCCTCGGCGCGGCTTGCAGCGCTGGAGGACGGCGACCGATGGCTGCTGGCGACCGCCCATGCCGAGCTGCGGCCGCCCCTGGCCCTGCAACATTTCGACTGCGCCTTGGGCGTGCGGCTGGGGTCGGCCGAGACGCCGGCGCTGGACCGGGTGATGGCGCGGATCTTCCATGATGCGAACAGTGCGGCCGAACGCGTCAAGGCGCGTCAGACGCGGCTGCGGCCGGTCGGCGACGATCCCGATCGCCGCGCCTGCCAGACCCTGACGCCGGCGGCGCGACGCAGCGCCTCCTATCCGTCCGGCAGCGCAGCGGTCGCGACGGCCTATGGCGAGGCCTTTGCGGCCCTGGAGCCGGACCGGGCCGAGGCCGTGCGCCGGATCGGCCACGAGATCGGGGTCAGCCGCCTGATCTGCGCCATGCATTATCCGACCGATGTCGCGGTCGGCGATCAGATCGGACGGGATCTTGCGGCCAGGGCCGTCGCCACCCCGGCCTTCGAGGCGGACATGGCGGCGGCGCGGGCGGAGTTGGCGGCCGCGCGTCGCAGCGGCCTGACCAACCCCGGCTGCGCGGCCGAGCGCGCGGCCTTGGCGATCCCTCTGCCCTGATATGACGGCGGCGCTGGCTCTCGCCCTGTTGACCTTCCAGGCTCTGGCCGACCGGCGGTGCACGCCGCAAGAGGTCGCGGCGCTGACGACGCCGGCGACGCAGCCCTATCGCTTGACCTGCCAAGCCGACCTGTCGGGCGTCGATATTCGCCGCCGCGTGCTGATCGAGGGCGCGGAGAGTTCAGGCGCGTCACTGGATTGCGGCGGCGGGACCATCCGCGCGCCGGGCCCGGCGACGACCGCCGCCCCGACCGTCGCCGTCTGGTCCCGCCGCGAGGGCGATCAGTGGTCGCGGCCGGTCGATGTGACGATCCGAAACTGCACAGTCGTCGGCAATGTGCGGGTCTGGGGCATGGGGGCGGGCGGATCGATGCGCGACCTACTGGCCTCGTCACGCACCGCCGGACATACCCAAGCGGCCCAGTCCGCCGCGCCGCTCCGCGTCACCCTGGACCGGGTCCGGTTCGAGGGCGTGGGGACCATTCCCCTGTATGTCGGACCGGGAGTGACACGCACTACGGTGACGCGATCCCGCTTTACGGGGCGCTCGACCTCGACCGCCGTTTATCTGGACGCCGAGAGCGCAGGCGCGCTGATCCAGGACAACGATTTCGATATCCGCACCGCGCGCGAGCAGATCGCGGTGGACGGATCAGGCGCCAACCGCATCGTCGGCAACCGGCTGACGTTGCACGGCAAGGGCGGGGTGTTTCTGTACCGCAACTGCGGAGAGGACGGCGTGATCCGCCACCAGACGCCGTCCTATAATCAGATTACGGACAATCTGTTCACCGGCGCGGGCTGGCTGAGGCCGCGCGCGGTCGTGATCGGGTCGCGCGAGGGCGGACGACGGTATTGCGGCGACGACCGGGGCTGGCCGTTCGGGTCCAGCGCGGACGACGGCGACGGCGCCACGGGCAATCTGACGGCGCGGAACGTCGTGCGACGCTGATCGAGGCCTTGCACGCACCGGCGGTTCGGGGCTGATTGCGGAACAGAGCGATCGGGGGATTGGATATGCGTTGGGTGTTGTTTCTGGCGTCCCTTGCGGCGGCCGTGGGCTTGGCGGTGCTGACCGCGCAGACGCCCAAACCCCTGCCCGCCTCGGCGCCTGCGGTTCAGTTCTCGGCCGCGCGCGCCATGATGGACGTGAATCGGATCGCGCGAGCGCCGCATCCGGTCGGCTCGGCCGAGCATCGGCAGGTTCAGACCTATCTGGTCCAAAGGCTTACGGCGCTGGGGCTTCAGCCCAGCCTGCAGACCGGCGCCCTGTCGCCCGCCGCCGTCGCGCGGCTCGAGCGGGAGGGTGGAAATGCGGGCGGCGTCCAGGCGGTCAATATCATCGGCGTCCTGCCGGGACGGAATCCGGCCCTGCCTGCCGTCGCCCTGATGGCGCATTACGACACCTCGCCGACCTCGCCGGGCGCTGCCGACGACACGTCCGGGGTGGCCGCCATTTTGGAGGCCGTGCGCGCGATCAAGGCGCGGGGCGGGGCCGAACGCACGCTGGTGGTCCTGTTCACCGACGCCGAGGAGCTGAATCTGGACGGGGCGCGGGCCTTCTTCAGCGAACATCCGCTGCGCGACGACATCGGCGCGGTGATCAATCTGGAGGCGCGGGGCGGCGGCGGGCGCGCCATGATGTTCGAGACCGGGCCCGGCAACGCCCAGACCATCGCCCGCTACGCCCAGGCGACGCAGCGGGCGACGGGCGGGCCGTCCAGCAACGCCCTGGCCATCTTCGTCTATCGGCTGATGCCCAACGGCACGGACTTCACCGTGGCGGCGGATCGCAAGCTGGCGGGGATCAACCTGGCCTTCATCGGCCGCCCGGCGCAGTACCATTCGCCGTCCTCGACGCCACAGGCGCTGGATCAGGGCAGCGTGCAGCATATCGGCTCCCAGGCGCTGGAAATGGCCGATGACCTGCTGCGGGCGCCGGCCCTGCCGCAGGCGACGCAGAACGCCGTCTATGCCGACGTCTTCGGCCTGTTCGTCGTGCAGCATTCGCCGGCGATCGGCTGGCTGCTGGTGACTGTGGGGGCCTTTGCGACGGCCTTCGCCGCCTGGGGCGCGCGCCATGCGACGGGCTTGAGAGCCATGTCGGTCGCGCGGGGCGCGGCGGATGGCCTGTGGCTGTTGGCTAGCGCGGTGGTGGTGGGACAGGCGGTGCGCGTCCTGGCCGGGCCGATCGGCAGTCGCGTGGATTCGGCCGACCTCTATTACACCTTGCTGCGTCGCCTGCCGGTTCTGGAAATCGCCGTGGCCCTGGCCATGCTCGGCCTGGTTCTGATGCTGACCGCAGGGCGACGCCTGATGGGCCGATGGGGCGCATCGGGAGTGATACTGGCGGCATTCGCGATTGCAGCGGCGCTGGGCGGTTTTAGCCCGCCTGTCGTGGGGGCGACGGTGATTGCGCTGGCGCTCAGCCTAGCGCGGCCGAAACCGCAGGACGCGAACGCCGTCTGGGGCGCCTGGCTGGGGCTGATCGTCCTGGTTTTGATCCTGGGCGGCGGGGTGCAGGCGGCGGCGCCGGAAGCCGCCTTCCTGCTGCTGTGGCCCGGTCTGATCGCCGCCCTGGCCGCCGCGTCGACGGCGGTGATCGGCGCCCGCCTCGGGTCGTGGGCGTCCTTCGCACCCGCCGTCGTCGCCACAGCCCTGGTCGGCGGGTGGTTGCTGGTTCAGGGGCACGGCGTCTTCCTGGGCGTCGGCATGGACATGCCTGGCGCAGTAGGGCCGATCGCCCTGATGATCGCGATGCTGGTCCGCCCGCTGGCGCCGCGCTCGGGGCGGGCCTTGCCGATCTTCGCCGCCGCCAGCCTGGCGCTGGCCGTCGCGGTCGCCGTGGGGGCCAGGTTGGTCGCTTGATCCGGATGCGTTTCGCAGTCGTCCGAGCGATGAAACCGGGCTAAGCATACCGCTGCTGTTTCTCGGGGCCTCGGCGCGTTTGCACCATCTTCACGTCAATCCGTTCACCGTCCTGTCGCTGGCGATAGCGATCCTGGGCGCGTGGACGGCTCTGGATCTGTTCAACCGCACCCGCGATCAGATCGGCGCGACGCGGTTGCGTTGGCTGGGCGTCGCCGCCCTGGCCTTGGGCGTCAGCATCTGGTCGATGCATTTCATCGCCATGCTGGGGTTCGAGGCCGAAGGCCCCGTCTTCTATGATCCCGGCCTGACGCTGGTCTCCTTCCTGCTGGCGACGGCCGGCACGTCCGCGGCCTTCCTGACGGCGGGGACAGCGCAGGCCAGCCCCTTGCGACTGGCGCCGGCGGCCCTGCTGATGGGCGGGTCCGTCGCCGCCATGCACTACGTCGGGATGGCGGCGATGCGGATGAACGCCGTCCTGAGCTATCAGCCCGTGCTGGTCGCCCTGTCGGTGCTGGTTGCGGTCGCCGCCGCCTATGCCGCCCTGATTGCGGCCCGCCAGGAGCGGAGCCTGGCCTGGCGCGCGGTCGCCGCCGTGATCCTGGGTCTGGCCATCGTCTCCATGCACCATATCGGCATGGCGGCCCTGATCCTGACCCCGATCGCCGACGCAGGGCCGGTGGAGGGCGGGGCGTCGCCGGTGGTATTGGCGGTCGCGGTGACGACCGGGGCAGTCACGCTGCTGTTTCTCGCGCTGGGCGCCTCGATCGTCGATCAGCGGGCCAATGTTCTGGCGGCCGTGGACGCCGGCGGCGTCGGCTTCTGGGAAGCGACCCTGCCGATGAAGACGACGATGATGTCGCACCGCGCGCGCGTAATTCTGTCCATCGATCCGTCCTGCCGCCTTGGCCCGAGCGAGGTCGGCGACCGTCTGTCGCCCGAGGATATGCCGCTGCATCGTCAGGCGCTGGAGCGCGCCCTGGCGGGGGAGGGCGAATATGATCAGGAATGGCGTCTGCCGGCCTCTGGCCGGTGGATCCATCTGCGCGGACGCCTGATCCGCAGTCGTTCGGGCCGGCCGATCAAGATGTCGGGCGTCATCACCGACATCACCGATCGCCGCGAGGCCTTCGCCGCCTTGGCCGACAGCGAACGCTTGCAGCGATTGCTGATCAACGAACTGAATCACCGGGTGAAAAACACACTGGCCACGGTGCAGTCCATCGCCCACCAGACCGCGCGGCGCACGCCGGATGTCGCCACCTTCACCGCCCTTTTCGAAGCGCGGCTCGTGGCCCTGTCCAACACGCAGAATCTGCTGACGGCCGCGAATTGGGAGCGTGTCGATCTGCGCGCCATGCTGCTTCAGGAACTGGCCCCCTATGCCGAGGAACAGGTTCGCCTGACCGGACCGGCCGTCGATCTGAACGCGCAGCAGACCCTGGGCATGGGCATGGTCTTTCACGAACTGGCGGTGAACGCCGCCAAATACGGCGCCCTGTCGAACGCCTCGGGCTGCGTGCGGGTCGACTGGTCCGTGGCGGAAGGCCATTTGCTGCTCGATTGGGTGGAAAGCGGCGGACCGGCGGTGTCGCCGCCTCAGCGCAAGGGCTTCGGTTCGGTGCTGATCGACTCGACGATCAACCGCTCGCTGCACGGCTCGGCGGTCATGACTTACGACCCCGAGGGCGCCAGCTTCAGCCTGCGCCTTCCGCTTTAGCCGGCGTCAAAAACGGTCGTAGGTTTTGGGTGTTCTCGTTTTGATCAATGAGAACATCTTGTGAACCAGAACAAACCATGCACATAGTCCGCCTCACGAAACGGGGGCGGGTCCAGGCGGGTCTCTCCCAAGCTGAATGACGGGAATCATGGCAAGGGAGACGAAGGCAATGGCTTCACAGGCGGCACTCAAATTGGTGGGCAAGGACGACGGCGACAAGCAACGCGCCCTGGAGGCGGCGATCGCGCAGATTGATCGCGCTTTCGGCAAGGGCTCGGTGATGAAACTGGGCAAGGCGGGCGTGGTCGCCGAGATCGACAGCGTCTCGACCGGCTCGCTGGGCCTGGACATGGCGCTGGGCATCGGCGGCCTGCCGGTCGGGCGGGTGATCGAGGTGTTCGGCCCGGAATCCTCGGGCAAGACGACCTTGGCTCTGCACACCGTCGCGGAAGTGCAGAAGAAGGGCGGGGTCGCCGCCTTCGTCGACGCCGAACATGCGCTGGACCCGGTCTATGCCCAGAAGCTGGGCGTCAATCTGGATGATCTTCTGGTGTCGCAGCCGGACACTGGCGAGCAGGCGCTGGAGATCGTGGATACGCTGGTTCGGTCGGGCGCCGTCGATATTGTGGTCGTCGACTCCGTCGCGGCCCTGACGCCGCGCGCCGAGATCGAGGGCGAGATGGGCGACAGCCTGCCGGGCCTTCAGGCGCGCTTGATGAGCCAGGCGCTGCGCAAGTTGACGGCCTCGATCTCCAAATCGAAATGCATTGTGCTGTTCATCAACCAGATCCGTCACAAGATCGGCGTCATGTACGGCTCGCCCGAGACGACGACGGGCGGCAATGCGCTGAAGTTCTACGCCTCGGTGCGTCTGGACATCCGCCGCACCGGCGCGATCAAGAACCGCGACGAGGTGGTCGGCAACACCACCCGGGTCAAGGTGGTCAAGAACAAGGTCGCACCGCCGTTCCGCGAGGTCATCTTTGACATCATGTATGGCGAGGGTATTTCCAAACTGGGCGAGGTCATCGACCTGGGCGTCAAGGCTGGCATCATCGAGAAGTCGGGCAGCTGGTTCAGCTATGACTCCACCCGGATCGGTCAGGGCCGCGAGAATGTGCGCGAGTTCCTGAAGCAGAATCCGGACATCGCGGCCTCGATCGAAAAGGCCGTGCGCGCCTCGACCAACAAGATCGCCGACGAACTGCTGGGCACGCCCGAGCCGGACGAAGGCCAGGATCTGGAAGGCTGACGCCAGCCTCCGAGGCTGGGCGGACTGTCAGAGTTTGTCCCGGTCTCGGTCCGGTCTTTTCACCGCTACTCCGTCGCCCCTAGCGACCCGCCACCGACCCCGCGAAGGGCGGCGGAGCGACCCGCTCGACCTCGTGTCGAGCGGGTCTTTTTCTTTTGTGAGCGGTGCTGATCTTTTTTTTTGTCATTCCGGGCGAAGCGTAGCGCAGAACCAGGACCCAGCGGCGCGCGTGAGCGCGAAGCTGTCGCGGACTCGACGCCCCGAGATCCTGCGATGGAACGATCGCCGCCGGCGCCGCTGGGTCCCCCGGTCGCGCTTCGCGCGCCGGAGGATGACGAAAGTCAAACGCCAAACGAAAACGGGCGACCCGAAGGCCGCCCGTTCCGTCTGTGGATGTCCGCGACCGATCAGGCGGCGGCCTTCTCCGGGGCGAACTTGCCATAGAAGGTTTCGTTCTTCGCCGCCATGTTGCGCAGCAACTGCGGTACCTTGAAGCGGTCGCCATAGGTCTCGGCCAGACGGTCTGCGGTTTCGACGAATTTGGCCAGGCCGATGCCGTCGATCATGCTGATCGGACCGCCGGTCCAGGGCGCGAAGCCCCAGCCCAAGATGGCGCCCAGATCGGCTTCGCGCGGATCGTCGATGACGCCTTCTTCCCAGCAACGGGCCACTTCCACGGCCTGACGATACAGCAGGCGCGTCTTCAACTCGTCGATCTGAGCGAAGGCGGTCGCCTCTTCCGGCTGATCGATGCCCTTGGTGGTGGGGGCCAGTTCGCCCAGACCCTTCCAGATCGTCTTGGGCTTCTGATCGTAATCGTAGAAGCCCTTGCCGTTCTTGCGACCGAAGCGACCGCCCTCGACCATCTTGGCGACGATGTCGGCGCCTTCCGACGGGACGTATTTGTCGCCCAGATCCAGCGCCGTCTGTTTGGCGATCTTGTAGGACAGGTCCAGGGCGACGTCGTCGTGCATCTCCAGCGGGCCGCGCGGCATGCCGGTCATGCGACCGACATTGTCGATCAGGGCCGGGCCGTAGCCCTCTTCCAGCATCGCCATGCCCTCCATCAGGAAGGTGGAGAAGCAGCGCGAGGTGTAGAAACCGCGGCTGTCGTTGACGACGATCGGCGTCTTCTTGATCTTCAGCACATAGTCCAGCGCCTTGGCGATGGCGGCCTGACCCGTCTGTTCACCCAGGATGATCTCGACCAGCATCATCTTGTCGACGGGCGAGAAGAAGTGGATGCCGATGAAGTCCTCGGGCCGCACCGAGGCCTCGGCCAGGCCGGTGATCGGCAGGGTCGAGGTGTTGGAGCCGAACACGGCGCCCTCGGCCAGTCGCGCCTCGGCGCGCTTAGTCACATCGGCCTTGATCTCGCGGTTTTCGAACACAGCCTCGACAACCAGGTCCGAACCCTTGATCAGCTCATAGTCCGTCGTCGCCGTGACCGAACCCAGCAGGGCGTCATACTTCTCCTGCGTCAGCTGACCGCGCGACAGGCGCTTCTTCAGCAGCTCCTCGACATGGGCCTTGCCCTTGTCGGCGGCTTCCTGCGTCTGGTCGATCAGAATGGTTTCGATTCCGGCCAGCGCCTGCACATAGGCGATGCCCGCGCCCATCATGCCGGCGCCGATGACCGTGACCTTCTTCGGATCGGACTTGGGCACGCCCGCCGGGCGCACGGCGCCCTTGTCCAGCTCCTGCTTGGACAGGAACAGCGAACGGATCATGGCCTGGGCCTGCGGCGTCATCAGGGTCTTGATGAAGTAGCGGGTTTCGATGCGCAGGGCCGCGTCCATCGGCACCTGGGCGCCTTCATAAACGGCCTTCATCAGGTTCACCACGGCCGGATAGTTGCCATAGGACTGCTTGCGCAGCATGGCGTTGCCGACCATGAAGTTCTGAATGCCGGCCGGGTGATAGGGGCCTCCGCCGGGCAGTTTGAACGACTTTTCGTCCCAAGGCTGGACGGCCTTGCCGCCGTTCTTGATCCAGGCCTTGGCGGCCTCGACCGACTGGCCCTTCTCGACCACCTCATGGACGATGCCGGCGCCCTTGGCGTCATTCGGGCGGAAGGACTTGCCCTCGCTCATCGCCATCATGGCGTTCTGAACGCCGACCAGACGCGTCAGGCGCTGGGTGCCGCCGCCGCCGGGGAACAGGCCGACCTTGATCTCGGGCAGGCCCAGCTGGATCTTGTTGTCGTTCTCGACCACGCGGTAGTGAGCGGCCAGCGTGAACTCCAGTCCGCCGCCCAAAGCGAGGCCGTTGATCGCGGCCGCGATCGGCTTGCCCGAGGTTTCCAGCGCACGGAAGGCGCCGTTCAGCTTCCAGCCGGCGTCGAACGCCTTTTGCAGGTCGCCGCCGCCCGACAGCACGCCGCCGGCCATGTCGCCCAGGTCCGCGCCGGCGCAGAAGCCCGAGGCCTTGCCCGAGGTGATGACGGCGCCCTTGATGGCGTCGTCGGTCTTGATGCGTTCGACCAGCTCGGGGATTTCCTTCATCACCGAAGAGGTCAGGGTGTTCATCGAACGGCCCGGAACGTCGAAGGTGACCAGGGCGATGCCGTCGGCGTCGACGTCGATCTTAAAGTTTTCCATATCCATTTGCTCCTGGATCAGACGCGTTCGATGACGGTGGCGGTGCCCATGCCGCCGCCGATGCACAGGGTGACCAGTGCGGTCGACTTGTTCGAGCGCTCCAGCTCGTCAAGCGCGATTCCGGTTATCATGGCGCCGGTGGCGCCGAGCGGGTGGCCCATCGAGATGCCGCCGCCGTTCACGTTCATGTTGGCGTGGTCGATGTCTAGCGCCTGCATGTAGCGCAGGACGACGGCCGCGAAGGCCTCGTTCAGCTCCCACAGGTCGATGTCGTCGGGCGTCATGCCCAGCTTATTCAGCAGCTTGCGGGTCACATATTCCGGGCCGGTCAGCATGATCGACGGCTCCGAGCCGATCGAGGCGCCGCCCAGGATCTTGGCGCGCGGCTTCAGGCCCAGGGCCTGGCCGGCTTCCAGCGAACCGATCAGCACGCCGGCCGAACCATCGACGATGCCGGACGAGTTGCCCGGAGTGTGGACGTGATTGACGCGCTCGACCTCGGGATAGCGCTGGTTGATCACGCCGTCGAAGGCCATTTCGCCCATCATGGCGAAGGAGGGGTTCAGGCTGCCGAGCGCCTGCATGTCCGTGTTCGGACGGATCGTCTCGTCATGATCCAGGATGGTCAGGCCCAGCTGGTCCTTGACGCCGATCACCGAGTTCTTGAACCGGCCCTCGGCCCAGGCCTTGGCGGCGCGCTTGTGGCTTTCGACCGAATAGGCGTCCACGTCGTCGCGGCTGAAGCCGTATTTGGTAGCGATCATGTCCGCCGACACGCCTTGCGGCACGAAATAGGTCGGGAAGGCCGAAGAGGGGTCGGTCGGCCAGGCGCCCATATCCGAACCCATGGGCACGCGGCTCATGACCTCGACGCCGCCCCCGACGGCGAAGTCGGCCTCGCCGGACTTCACCTTGGCCGTCGCCATGTTCACGGCTTCCAGGCCCGAGGCGCAGAAGCGGTTGATCTGGACGCCCGCCGTATATTGCGACCAGCCGGCCGAGAGTACGGCCGTGCGCGCGATGTCGGCGCCGAGTTCGCCCACGGGCGTGACGCAGCCCAGGATGACGTCATCGACCTTGGAGGTGTCCAGGTCGTTGCGGTCGCGCAGGGCTTCCAGCACCTGGGTCGCCAGGCTGAGGCCGGTGATCTCGTGCAGCGAGCCGTCCTTCTTGCCCTTGCCGCGCGGCGTGCGGACGGCGTCGTAGATATAGGCGTCAGCCATGGAAGTGCGTCTCCATCTTTGGGCCCATCCTCAACGTGCGGCAGGTCGCGGCACGACGGACAAGGCGGTTCCAAGCGTGGACGCCAAGAACCCTACGTTTACGTCAACGTCAAGTAATAAGCCGCGTGATCGCGGCCGCTTGCGGCGGATGCTTTGACTGACTGAAGGTATGAGAGCGTGGGAACGCCGGCCGAGCGCCCGCTGTCAGCGCGGCGGAATACGGGTGGCGCCGCCGGTGATCTTGCAGGCGTATTCGGTCTGGGGACGGCCGGTCTGAACGCCAGTCGGCGTCAAAATGCCTTGGTCACGCGTGCAGGCGGCCTCCAGAGCGTTCAGGTCCTGCTGATAGCTATTGGTCGCGCCCATCGAGCCGCAGCCCGAAAGCAGCGGCAGGACAACAGCGGCGGAAAGGATGAGGATACGCATGGTTCGCTGCTCCCTTTGGAGCGTCAACCGCTCCGCATAGCCCCCCGGCCCTGGAAGACTACTGTGTCGCCGACAGCCTGACCAGCTTGCCATTCTGCTCGTCGGTGATGGCCCAGACCGACCCGTCGGCGCCGACCGCCACGTCGCGGATGCGTTCGCCTAAGTCTGTCAGCAGGCGCTCTTCGCCCACCACCCGGTCATTCTGGATCACCAGACGCGCAATATGTTTTTCCTTCAGGCCCGCGACCAGCAGGTTGCCGTCCCAGCCGGGGAACATGGCGCCCTGATAGAAGATTGCGCCGCCGGGTGCGATCACCGGATCCCAGTAATAGACGGGCTGCTCGGTGCCATCCTTTTGCGTCGCGCCGCTGTTGATCTGACCGCCCGAATATTCGACGCCGTAGGCCGCATCCGGCCAGCCGTAGTTGGCGCCGGCCTTGTCCAGATTGACCTCGTCGCCGCCGCGCGTGCCGTGTTCGATGGTCCAGATGGCGCCCGTTCCCGGCTGAACGGCGACGCCCTGGACGTTGCGGTGTCCCAGGCTCCAGATTTCCGGCAGGGCTCCGGCGCGGCCGACAAAGGGATTGTCCTGCGGGACCGTGCCGTCGTCGTTGATGCGAATGGTCTTGCCCATGTGCGAGCCCAGATCCTGCGCCTGGGGCCGCATCGGCTTGTCCGAGCGTTCGCCCAGGGTGATGAACAGCTTGCCGTTCGGCGCGAAGGCCAGGGATGACCCGAAATGTTTGTCGCCGTCATAGACGGGCAGGGCGCGGAAGATGACCTGTACATTTTCGACACGCGAACCGTCGTCCGACAGACGCCCGCGCGCGACCGAGGTGGCGTTGCCGCCCTCGCGGGGTTCGGCATAGCTCCAATAGATCATGCGATCCTGCGCGAAGCTCGGCCCAACGATCACATCCAGCAGGCCGCCTTGACCGCGCGCGTCGACGGCGGGCAGGCCCGCGACCGGTTCGCCGACCTGGCCTTGAGCGGTGATGATGCGCAGACGACCCGGCTTTTCGGTGACCAGCCAGCGGCCGTCGGGCAGGGCCGCAAGACCCCAGGGATGGACGAGGCCCGAGGCGACCACCGTGTGGGTCATGGCCTGTTCGGTCCTGACGCCCGGCGCGCGGGTCTGGCCGGCGAAGGCCGGTTGTTGATCGGGATTGTTCGCCGGACGCGTTTCCAGCGGGGCCCCGGCCTGAGGCGCAGCACCGGCGCTCTCGCTATTCGCGCCACAGGCGGCGGCGAGAACGAGTAGGGATGTCGAGGCGGCGGCGACGATCAGGCGCATGAAGAGCGAGCTCCGGCTGGGCTGTGGGCAGTCGTTACGAAACGGCGAGGCCAGCGTTACCGTTCCTGGCTCTGACCGTCTTGCGCTCTATCGCCGCAGGTTCTGGTCCGAGACGACTTGAACCGCGCGCCCGACGGCGATATAGGCACGCCTCTTTCTCGCTGGCCCCGGCCGCGCGCAGGGCCCGGGACTGGGTAGCTCAGATGGTTAGAGCGGTGGATTCATAACCCACAGGTCGGCGGTTCGATCCCGCCTCCAGTCACCACTTTCCTACCCAAAATCAGGCAGTTGGCTCGGCGCAGCACTATGGCTGCGCCGCGATGACGGGGACCAAAAGGGAACAAAAGTCCCGGTTCGGGAGAGAAAGTCCCGGAATAGTCCCGGAGGATGTTCTCCCGCCGTTCTTCTCGCGCACGGTCATCGACAACCGACAGATGGACCCAGACCCTTCTAGATCATAGCTTGTCGAGATGAGCCTGACTTTGGGTCCCAGTTCCGATCTGGCATGTCGCTTGTGCTGGCGAGAGAAGCCGCTCCGCGTCAGCCACATAATCCCGGCGTTCGTGTTCCGCGACTTGAAGAAAAACAGCGCTACCGGTCACATGCGGTTTTCGGATGCGCCGAACAAACGCGCTCAGGACGGCTTGAAGCTTCCTTGGCTGTGCGACGACTGCGAGCAACTATTCAGCGTTTGGGAGCGGAAGTTCGCAAATGAGGTGGTGGCAGCGTGGTCTGACGGGCGAGAATTGACTCGCTATACCGACTGGCTGCTAAAGTTCTGTGTGTCCGTCACGTGGCGCGTGCTTGTCTATGCAAAGGGGCGCAATCCCGAGGTGACCTACACGCAAGCTGAAGATCAGCTTTTCCAGCAGACGGAGTTGGCTTGGCGCGAGTTTTTACTGGGCCGTCTCCCTCACCCAGGCAAGCACGAGCAGCACTTGGTGATTTGGGACGTCGCTGAAACTGCGTCGTTCGTGGACCTCCCCACGAACTTCAATCGCTTCACGATGAACGCAATCATGCTCGATATAGTCGGCAATTCCAGGTCTACGTACGCATGGGCGAAGCTCGGTCGCTTCCAGATTTTTGGGACGGTAGTTGACCCTGATCGTGTTTGGAAAGGCACGAAGGTTCACGTGAAGGACGGCGTCCTGAAACCGGGGAGTGTGGTTATTCCTGGCGAGCTGATGGGTCTCTATCAAGAGAAGGCTAAGATTGCGGCTGACGCCTCCGCCGCAATCTCAGATAGCCAGTATGAAAAGATTGAGGCGGCGATGTTTGCGGATTTGGATCGAGTGGCATCCTCTCGAACGATGAAAGCAATGCGTGCCGACGCGGCTATGTTTGGCAAGGAAGCCATCTTCCGCCGCCCCAGCCGCGACTGAGGTCGGCGTAGCTAGCCCACATTCTCCTAGGTTGCTGTTGGTTATAGCAGCTTGGCCTGCGGAGCAGCCGAAGCAAGCTCGACGCCCTTGGCGATCAGCAGCTCGGCCGCTCCAGGCGCATTCCCGCCCTGGATCGAATAGACCGTCTTCACGGCCTCGATGTCGGCCCAGGCGAACATCTCGCGGATCTCCGGCCGGTCGTTTATCGACAGCAGGAAACGCCCCTCGATCGTCCGCAGCTTGTCGGCCATGCGCTGAAAATCGTCGCGCGAGAACATGCCGGCGCCGTAGTCGCCCTCACCGCCCCAATACGGCGGGTCCAGATAGAAAAGGCTGCCGGCACGATCGTAGCGGCTGATGAAGGCCAGCCAGTCCAGGTTCTCGATTACGACCCCGGCCATCCGGTTATGCAGCTGGCGCAGGCGCGGCTCGATCTTCGTCAGGTCGAAGTTGTGGGGGCTGGTCGGACTGACGCCATAGGACCGGCCGGCGACCTTGCCTCCGAAGCCCAGCGTCTGAAGGTAGAGGAATCGGGCCGCCCGTTCGATGTCCAGCAGATCGCCATCGGGCGTCTCGCAGATCCGCTCAAACTCCGCCCGCGCCGCCGGCCGCCACGCCAGTTCGCGGATCAGGGCGTCGGGGAAGCGCTGGGCGACGCGGAACAGGGTCACGACGTCGCCGCTCAGGTCGTTGATCACCTCAACGGCCGGGCGAACCCGCCGACGCAGGAACACGCCGCCCATGCCGATGAACGGCTCGCAGTAGGCGTCATGGGGCGTGGCGGCCAGCACGCCGCAGATCCGCCGGGCCAAGTGGCGCTTGCCACCCAGCCACGCTGTCGGCGGTTCGCACGGCGCGACGGGGCGCTGATCAACGATGAGAACATTACGAGAACAATTCATTTGCGGAGTCGCCTTTTGCACGAGTAGGAGTCCCCGGCTCGCGTGAGCGGGGGCGGCGATCAGCCGGGCGGCCGATCGGTCCTGGTCGTGCGGGGTAAGGCCCGCAGATCGACGCGTTGGCGCGCGTCGATCCCGCCCCGGACGGGGGCGAAATGAAGGAGGAGGAAGGGCATGCCGATCGACAAACCGGGTTCGTCACGACCGATGCCGCTGTCAGAGCTGATGCGGCTGGAGGCCGAGCTGGCCGCGCGCGTCGTGCGCAATCCGCCGCCGCATCCCAGCCTGCCGGCGACACCGGGGCCGGGATCGAATGTCGCCTATGTGTCAAAGGTAGAGAACGACCGCCTGGTCAGCGCCGCCTTGGCGCTGGGCATGGGCCAGTTCGCCAAGATGACGGCGGACGAAACCCATAGGCTCGCGGCGCGCCTCTCGCGCCGATGATCCGTGGGCTACAAGAAGCCGGAGAACCGGGGCCGCGGTCATCACCTCAGCGTGGCGCCGCACATGACCGCGTCGCAGCTGCGCCGCGACCATTGGACGATCTCGACTCGCTGTCCGCGATGTCATCTGGATTGCTGGGTGGACCTGTCGGTCGTCATTCGACTGTCGGGGCCACAGGTGAAGCTCTGGAACCGCTGGGCGCGCTGTCGGCGCTACGGA